>NZ_JACUUE010000003.1 GCF_014859475.1 Rhodoferax sp. | reverse complement strand
GGACTGCCTGGACTACCTGGACTGCCGCGCTACGCTTTCCATGAACACCCCCGTCGTTGCGAACGCAGTGACGCAATCCATGACCCCGGAAGTCATGGACTGCCGCGCTACGCTCGCGATGACGAAGTCTCTGTTCAAGGTCCGTGTGCGGTATCGGGCCGGGTACGGATGGCTCGCAGTGACGAGCTTGTCATTGCGAACGCAGTGAATCCATGCACCCGCAAGACGTGGATCGCCACGCTGCGCTCGCGATGACGGTGCTCTTTCATGATTTGGGGCGTCGCTACGGATTCATGCAAGTTACTACAGCATCCAACTGATGCTGGTGTTCTGACCTCGTCCGGGCCTTGAGGTCCGCTCCATTCATCACGGGGCACGTATCACATTGCGGGCACGGTCAATATCGAACGGCGCCGGACGCCGCTGAAAAGGCATTTGCCATCCGGCACCTTGAAAAACTTTCAGGGTTCGAGCGGCTTCTTGCCCTGTATCCTCTATCATTTGCATGCCGGGCGTTGTCCGCATCGAGTATCCATGCCACCCACCTCCAACTCACCTCTTGTCGAATTTCGCAACCTCAGCTTCGGCTACGGGGAGCGCGCCATTCTGGACGACGTTTCGCTGCGCATCCCCAGGGGTAAGGTCACAGCGCTGATCGGGCCGATGGGCGGCGGCAAGACGACCACGCTGCGGCTGATGGGTGGCCAGATGCACGCCTGGTCGGGGCAAATGCTGTTCGACGGGCAGGATCTGGGCCCCATGGACCAGCAGCAGCTCTACGCCGTGCGGCGGCGCATGGGCATGCTGTACCAGTTTGGCGCCCTGTTTGCCGACATGAGCGTGTTCGAGAACGTGGCCTTTCCGCTGCGCGAACACACCGATTTGCCAGAAGCGTTGATCCGCGACATCGTTCTGATGAAGCTCAACGCGGTGGGCCTGCGCAACGCCCGCGACCTGATGCCCAGTGAGGTGTCGGGCGGCATGGCCAAGCGCATCGGCATCGCGCGCGCGATTGCACTGGACCCCGATTTGGTGATGTACGACGAGCCTTTTTCAGGCCTCGATCCAATTTCTCTGCATGTTGCCGCGCGGCTGATTCGCCAGCTCAACGATGCGATGGGGTTGACGAGTATTTTTGTCTCGCATGAGTTGACCCAAACCCTCGAGATTGCCGACCATGTGCTCATTCTCGACCAAGGCAAGCTCGCCTTTGAAGGCACGGTGGCCGAGCTGCACGCCAGCACCGATCCGCTGGTGTTCCAGTATGTGAACGAGCGCCCGGATGGTCCGGTGCGGTTTCACTACCCTGCGGTTCCGCTTGAAGATGATTTTGGCGTTGCCAGCCCGGCCTGAGCAGCTCCTGCCGAGCCTGCACAGCTTTTCCGAACATTCCTCCGCCACCCGTTTGCAGACGCTTCTTGGAGCGGCAGGTTGAACAGTCCTTGCGGCAGCTCAATACACTACATTTAGCTTTGTTAATAGGGATTAACACTACCTATAGCGTTTTTTTATTTTTATTTTGTCTGTCGTATTTGTGCAAAAGCATTGAAAATTGGATTTTCCAGAACTACCATAGCAACTCGTTTTTAGGAAGGAATCCATGTCACAAGCCACCACCGCCCCCATTTTGACTGCGCTGGAGACCCAGCCCATCAGCATCGAAGTCCTGCTCGAAAAATACAGCAAAGGCACCGAAAACAGCATCACCGACGTCAACCAGCGCGTCGCCCGCGCCCTCGCCAGGGTCGAAGCGCCCGAGCAGCAGAAGGACTGGGAGGCCAAATTTTTGACTGCGCTCGAAACCGGATTTTTGCCCGCCGGACGCATCCAGTCGGCCGCTGGCACTGACCTGGCCGCCACCCTCATCAACTGTTTTGTGCAGCCCGTGGGTGACTCGATTGCCCATGTCGAAGACGGCCACCCCGGCATTTACACCGCGCTCACCGAGGCCGCTGAAACCATGCGCCGAGGCGGTGGTGTGGGTTACGACTTTTCCCGCATCCGTCCGCGCGGCGCCTGGGTTGGCAGCACGCAAAGCAGCGCCTCCGGGCCGGTGAGCTACATGCGGGTGTTCGACCGCTCCTGCGAGACGGTCGAATCAGCCGGCGCTCGGCGCGGCGCCCAGATGGGCGTGCTGCGCTGCGACCACCCGGACATCGAGGAATTCATCCATGCCAAGGACCAGGGCGACCTGAAAAACTTCAACATCTCGGTGGGTGTGTCGGACGAATTCATGAACGCCGTGCAAGCCGATGCCGACTTCTGCCTGGTACACAAAGCCGAGCCGGGCACACCGCAAAAAGAGGCGGGTTCTTATCACGATGAAGACAAGGGGGTCTGGGTCTATCGCAAGCTCAAGGCCCGCACGCTGTGGGACCAGATCATGCGCTCCACCTACGACCACGCCGAGCCCGGCGTGCTGTTTCTCGACCAGATGAACCGCGACAACAACCTGTCGTACTGTGAAACCATCGCCAGCACCAACCCCTGCGCTGAGCAGCCGCTGCCGCCCTACGGCTGCTGCTGCCTGGGCTCGATCGACCTGACGCGTTTTGTCAGAGAGCCGTTTTCCGACAACGCCAGCTTCGACCGCAAGGCCTTTGCCGAGGTCGCCAAGGTGGCGGTGCGCATGCTCGACAACGTGCTCGACGCCACCGTCTGGCCGCTACCGCAACAGCAACAGGAAGCCGCCTCCAAGCGCCGCGTCGGGCTGGGCTACACCGGGCTGGGCGATGCGCTGGTGATGCTCAATTTGCGTTACGACACACAAGCCGCGCGCGACATGGCGCGCAACATCTCTGAATTGATGCGTGACACCTCCTACCAGGCATCCTGCGATCTGGCCGTTGAGCGCGGCGCATTCCCATTGTTCAATGCTGACCTGTACCTGAGCGGCCAAAACTTTGCCACGCGCTTGCCCGCCGACCTGAAAAAACGCATTCACAAGCACGGCTTGCGCAACTCGCACCTGCTGTCCATCGCGCCCACCGGCACCATCAGCCTGGCCTTTGCCGACAACGCCAGCAACGGCATCGAACCGGCGTTCAGCTGGAGCTACACCCGTAAAAAGCGCATGCCCGACGGCAGCTTCAAGGAATACGCGGTCGAAGACCACGCCTGGCGCCTTTACCGCCACATGTTCGGCAGCGATGCCCCCTTGACCGACGCCTTTGTCACCGCGCTGGAAATGAGCGCCCAGGCGCACGAAGAAATGGTGGCGGCCGTGGCGCCCTTTATTGACACGGCCATTTCAAAAACCGTCAACGTGCCCGCCGATTACCCTTATGAAGACTTCCAGGGGCTGTACACCCAGGCCTGGCAGTCGGGCCTGAAAGGCCTGGCCACTTACCGGCCCAACTCGGTGCTGGGCTCGGTGCTGAGCGTGAGCGCGCCAGCCGCGCCCAGCAGCGCCAAACCGCTGCAGATCGACGGCGCCAACCACCGTCTGCTGCTCGACCGCCTGCCAGCCCCCGTGTTGTCATCACTGCGCTGGCCCGGCCGCCCCGACCTGCCGGGCGGCAACCCGGCCTGGACCTTCATGGTGCACCATCCGTTCGGCGATTTTGCCCTGTTCATCGGCGAACTCTCGCTGGTCGAAGGTGGCGCGGCGCAGCCCTTTGAAGTGTGGGTGAACGGTGCCGAGCAGCCGCGCGGCCTGGGCGCCATGGCCAAGACCCTGTCGATGGACCTGCGCGCCAACGACCCCGCCTGGCTGCAGCTCAAGCTCGATGCGCTGGCCACCGTCAGCGAGGAGCATGCGTTCGAAATGCCGTTCCCGCCGCATGGCGAAAAGCGCCTGTTCCCGGGCGTGGTGGCCGCCACGGCTGCCGTGATCCGCTGGCGCTGCGAGCAAATCGCCGCGCAAGCCACGAAAAAAGCAACCGACAGCACCCCTGTTTACACCCCGGTCATCGATGCCATGTTCAGCCGCAACGAGCCCGTCACCGGCCCGTCGGGCACGCTGGCCTGGGCGGTCGATGTGGACAACCCGGCCACCAGCGAAGCCTTTACCGTCACACTGAAAGAAGTCAATCTGGCCGGCCCCGACGGCAACATGGTGACACGGCCCTGCGCGGTGGGTTTCAGCGGCAACTACCCCAAGGCCATGGACGGCCTGGCGCGCCTGCTGTCGCTTGACATGCGGGTGATCGACCCGGCCTGGATCGGCATGAAGCTGCGCAAACTGCTCAACTACGCCGAACCCCTGGGCCACTTCATGGCCTTTGTGCCAGGCCTGCCCAACGGTGAAAAGCGCCAGCAAACCTGGCCGTCAACCGTGGCCTACATTGCCCGGCTGATCATCCACCGCTACGCCATGCTGGGCATTCTGAATGAAGAAGGTTATCCGCTGCGCGACATGGGCGTGCTCGACACCCCTGAGGCGCGCGAGGCCGGCAAAACGATGGCAGGCAAAACCTGCCCCGAATGCGGCAACCCCACTGTGATCCACAAGGACGGTTGCGACTTCTGCACCGCCTGTGGCTATGTGGGGCAGTGCGGCTAAGCTGACTTGTTGTGTTTATCGTCGCGCACCACCAGCACCGGCAGCTTGGTGTGCGACAGCACGGCTTGCGCCACACTGCCGAGCACCAGTTTTTCCAGCGCGTTTCGGCCGTGTGAGCCCATCACGATCAAATCAGCCTGCAGCGAGTCACCCGCCTCGACAATGCCGCGCCAGGCGGTGTGCGCTTCGATCACCGAACTATCGACCTTGACACCGGCATCGACAAATGCCTGCTTGGCGAGCTGGATCGCTTCATTGGCCAAAGCCGTGGCAGCGTTGAGATATTCGGCCTGGCCGTAGGCAAAGTCGGTACCCACGCCGGTAAACGGATAGGGATCGATCACATAGATCACCGTGACCTGACTGCCAAACGCCTTGGCCAAGGCACTTGCCTTGACCACTGCGATTTGTGCCGTTTCAGAGCCATCGACCGGGACCAGAATATGGTTGAACATGACTTACTCCTTGAAAGAAAGCTGGATTCTGCATTTTGAATCAGATTCGGACCCCAAACCTGATCAAACGCATGAAACGAATCAAATGTCTTCCGGCACCATCTTGATCGACCCGCATGGGCACTCCGCGACGCAAATGCCGCAGCCCTTGCAGTAGTCGTAATTGAACTCAAAGCCTTTGCCGGGGCCGAGTTTGATGACCGCGTTGTCCGGGCACACGCCATAACAGTTGTCACATTCAAAGCAGTTGCCGCAGGACAAACAGCGCCGTGCTTCAAACAGCGCGTTGCTCTCATCGAGGCCACCCTGCACTTCCTCGAAGGTGGATTGGCGCCGAATGATGTCGAGCATCGGCCGCACCGTTTTGGGCGCGTCGCTGTAGTACCAGGTGTTGAGCAAATCGAAGCTGGCCACTTCGCTTTTTGGCGCCGGCACATAAGCCGTGCCGCGCAGCCAGGCATCGATGTTGCGCGCCGCTTTTTTGCCATGACCAATGGCCACGGTCACGTTGCGTTCGGCAGGCACCATGTCGCCACCGGCAAAAATACCGTCGTGGCCGGTCATCATCTGGGCATTGACCTGCACCACGCCGTCTTGCACCGCCATGCCGGGCACACCGTCGATGAGCGACAAATCCACATCCTGACCAAGCGCCAGCACCACCGAGTCGGCCTCGAGCGTTTCGAACTCACCGGTCGGCTGCGGAAAGCCCTTGTCATCGAGCGCCATTTTTTCGACCGTGATGGATGATTCGCCGGCCTGCTTGATGGTGGACAACCACTTGATCATGACGCCCTCTTGCAGCGCTTCCTCGACCTCAAAGTCGTGCGCGGGCATTTTGTCGCGGTTGCGCCGGTACACGATGATCGACTCGGTCGCGCCCAGCCGCTTGGCCGTGCGTGCCATGTCGATGGCCGTGTTGCCGCCGCCATACACCACCACGCGTCGGCCCAGCAGGGGTTTGTCCTCGCCTTCCATGGAGCGCAGCACCGACACGGCGTCGAGCACCTTGGCCGAGTCGCCCGCAGGAATGTAGGCGCGCTTGGCAATGTGTGCGCCGACGGCCAGAAACACAGCATCAAAGCCACCTGCCAGTTTGGCTTCGAGCACGTTCGACACCTTGGTGTTGTACTCGATGCGCACACCGAGCTCGACAATGCGCTGCACTTCGGCGTCGAGCACCTCGCGTGGCAGGCGGTATTGCGGAATGCCAAAGCGCATCATGCCGCCCGGCAGCGGACCGGCTTCGATCACGGTAACGGCATGGCCCAGGCGCGCCAGGTGATAGGCCGCCGACAAGCCCGACGGCCCGGCACCAACAACCATCACTTTTTTACCCGAACTGGCGGCTGGCTTGGAAAACCGCCAGCCCTGTTTGATGGCCTCATCACCCAAAAAGTGTTCGACCGAGTTGATGCCCACAGGTGCGTCAAGTTGCGCCCGGTTGCACGCGCCTTCGCAGGTGTGGTAGCAAACCCGGCCCATGATGGCGGGAAACGGGTTGTCTTCGACCAGCGTGCGCCAGGCTTGCTGGTAGTTGCCTGATTCGGCATGAAACAGCCAGCCTTGAATATTCTCGCCGGCCGGACACTGGTGATTGCACGGGGGTTTGCGGCTCAGATAGACCGGACGTTCGGTGCGCCAGGAGCCGGTGTGGTTGGCCAGCGAACTGCCGACGTCAAGCGTGATGGCAAAAGGTTTTTGCATGATCATTCCCCTAACAAACCAAAACGGCGGATATTGCGGTCGGCGCGCGCCTGCAAGCGTGCCAGCGTGGCCACATCGGGCTTTTTGCCAAACAGGTGGGCAAAACGTTTTTGCGGCTTCAGATAGTCTTCTACTGGCACCTGGCGGCGGATTTTGAGCGCGCCGGTGACCTCGCCGCGCTCAGCTTCGAACACCGGGAACACGCCGCTCTCCACCGCCAGCCTCGAGAGCTTGATGGTGTCGTGCGAGGCTGCGCCCCAGCCCAGCGGACACGGCACAAAAATGTGAATGTAACGTGCACCATGCATCGACATGGCCTTGGTGACCTTGTATTCAAGGTCGCGCAAGTCAGCCACAGTGGCCGTGGCCACGTAAGGAATTTCATGCGCCATGGCGATCAGCGGCACATTTTTACCCTGGCCGAATTCGTTGCCCGGATTGGGGCCAACCGGCATGGTTGTGGCGGTGCGCGCCGCCGGCGGCGTGGCGCTGGAGCGCTGCACGCCGGTGTTCATGTAGGCCTCGTTGTCGTAGCAGATGTAGAGCACATCGTCGTTGCGCTCAAACATGCCGCTCAGGCAGCCAAAGCCGATGTCGGTGGTGCCACCGTCGCCGCCTTGCGCCACCACGCGCACCTCGCTGCGGCCCTTGGCTTTCATGGCGGCGGCAATGCCGGTGGCCACGGCGGCGGTGTTGCCGAAAAGCGAGTGGATCCAGGGCATCTGCCACGAGGTTTCGGGGTACGGCGTGGAAAACACCTCCAGACACCCTGTGGCGTTGGCCGCGATCAACTGGCCTTTGGTGGCCGCCATGGCGGCATCGATGGCGTAGCGGGCGCCCAGCGCCTCGCCGCAACCCTGGCAGGCGCGGTGACCGGAATTGAGCGAATTGCTGCGCGCCGGGCCTGCCTGCACGCTGCGTTGCTCGGGGGCGAGCAGGCGGTTGCCGACGGTGAATGTGCCGGTTTGGTAAAACTTGACCAATGTCTGTTCCATGTGATGTCTCCTAAACGACCTGGGTGCCGACGCTGCCCATGTCGCGCAATATGCCTTCGGCGACCGGACCAGAACGGCGCTGGGTTTTCTCACGCTCCAACACCCGGTTGACCACGTCCCAATCCAGATCCAGAAACGTCAGCAGCTCAAGCTTGTCGGCAATCGCATCGAGCAGCAGTTTGTGCACCGAGGTCTTGGTGATGGCACGCCCACCCAGCCCGGCCACCACGGTCAGCACTGGCTGGGGCCGGTTGCGCACCGCGCTGCGCACGTCGCGCGACACAATGCCGCCAATGCCGACGGCAAAGCATTTTTCAATGACCACGATGCGCTTGGCGTTGGCCGTGGCCTTGCGAATGGCAGAGATCGGGAACGGGCGGTAAGAGGTGATGCCGAGCACACCCACCTTGATGCCCTCGGCGCGCAAATCGTCCACCGTGTCCTTGATGGTGCCCAGCACTGAGCCCAGCGCGATCACGATGGTGTCAGCGTCTTCAGTCTGGTAGGTTTTGATCAGCCCGCCCGAATCACGGCCAAACTCTTTTTTGAACTCGGCGGCAATGTGTGGAATCAGGTCGAGCGCCTGCATCTGCTTGGCATGCGCCAGGTAGCGTACTTCGGTAAAGGCCTCGGGGCCGACCATGGCGCCGATGGTGACCGGGTCATTGGGGTCGAGCACCTGGCGCGGCTCGTAGGGCGGCAAAAAGCGGTCCACCTGCGCCTGGCTGGGCATGTCAACCCGCTCGTAGGCGTGGGTCAGGATGAAGCCGTCCATGCACACCATCACCGGCAAGGAAAGCTCTTCGGCAATCTTGAAGGCCTGAATGTGCAAGTCAAGCGCCTCCTGGTTGGTCTCGGCAAAAATCTGCAGCCAGCCGGCGTCGCGCATGCTCATGCTGTCGGTGTGGTCGTTCCAGATGTTGATGGGCGCGCCAATGGCGCGGTTGGCCACCGTCATCACGATCGGCAAACCCAAACCCGACGCGTTGTAAACCGCCTCGGCCATGAACAGCAAGCCCTGGCTGGCGGTGGCCGTGTAGGAACGCGCACCCGCAGCCGATGAACCAATCGCCACGCTCAAAGCAGCAAATTCAGACTCGACGTTGATGAATTCGCATGGCTTTAAATCTCCCGACTTCACCATCTGACCCAGACCTTCCACGATGTGGGTTTGCGGGGAAATGGGGTAAGCGCAAATCACCTCCGGGCGGCTCAGCGCCACGGCCTTGGCTACGGCATGCGAGCCTTCGCATTGTTCAAGCATGGTGTGTCTCCTTGGCGGTCTGTTGCATGGCAGTGTTGTAGGCTTGTTCTGCGGCGGCCTTGTTGCCCAGCGCGACCGCACCCTTGAATTTTTGGTCAATGGCGCTTTGCACGGCTTCCAGTGAAATCAATTCGCAAAGGGCAGCAAACGCCCCCAGCAAGGGCACATTTGGCACGGCACGCCCCACATGCTTCATGGCCAGCTCAGAGGCCGGCACCGTCAGCAGGTGCGCCGGATTGAAGTCTTTGACAAACTCGCCGAGGCCCAGATCGGCAAAGCTGCGCGTGGTGTTGATCAGGATGTAGCCATCTTTTTTAAGACCGCCAAGCACATCGACCTGGTGCAGCAAGGTGGGGTCCTGAATGATGATGGCATCGGGCTGCATGATCGGCTCACGCAGCCGAATCTCGTGATCGTCCATGCGGCAAAAAGCCACCACCGGTGCACCGGTTCGTTCCGAGCCAAAACTGGGAAAAGCCTGCGCGTGGCGGCCTCCCTGAAACGCAGCGATGGACATCATCTCTGCACCCGTGACAACCCCTTGGCCGCCGCGTCCGTGAATGCGAACCTGAAACATGGTGTGCTCCTCAAATGTTGGCAGGTCAAACAGGCGAAGTGTCTGCGGCCTTTTTTCAACAGGTGGATCATGATCCAGCAGCGCTTGAGAAGTTTGATTTGCATCAAACTCTTTTACGATAAGGAACGCGATTTCATATCGCAAAATTAAGGATCAATCCTGTAGCGCCGCATACACCATGTCCCGAAACAGCATGCGGTAGTACTCGCGCTGGTTCGGTGCCTGCAGCATCAGAATGCCAAACAGGTCCAACGCCGGATCGACAAAGAATGTGGTCCCCGCCAGGCCGCCCCAAAAGTAGGTGCCCACCGAGCCCGGCACTGGCGCCCCACCCAGGTTTTTGCGCACCGCAAAGCCCAGGCCAAAGCCATGCCCGGCGGGCAGCAGCGAACGTGAACCGGCACTGAATACCGGGATGTCTCCGAGGTGGTCGGTGGTCATGAAATCGACCGTGCGCGGGCCCAGCAGGCGTACGCCGGAGAGTTCGCCGCGGTTCAGCATGAACTGCAAAAAGCGCGCGTAGTCCATCGCGGTTGAGGTGAGCCCGCCGCCGCCTGATGCCAGCGCCGCATCGTTGCGCACATCAATCACGCGCATCTGCACGCCGCCATCGGGGTCGCGGGCAAAGGGCTCGGCAATCAGCTCGTGGTGCTGGTCCTGCACATGAAACGCGGTGTCGGGCATGGCCAGCGGCTCAAAGATGCGCTCGCGCAAAAAGGCTTGCAACGTTTGGCCAGACACCACCTCAATCACCCGCCCCAGCACGTCGGTGGCGCGGCTGTACTCAAACGCCGTGCCGGGCTGGAACACCAGCGGCAGGCTGGCCAATTGCTGCGTGAAATCAGCCAAAGTGCGCTCGCGCGAGCCAATGCGCAACTGGGTGTACTGGCGCTGCACCGGCGTGCTGCCCAGAAACTCATAGGTCATGCCGGCGGTGTGGCGTAGCAAATCATGCAACGTGGCAGCGCGCGCCACCGCCTGCAACTGCACCGTGCCATCGACCAAGGTGGCCACCTGCTGCGCCGCGAATTCGGGCAAAAATTTAGCCACCGGGTCATTGAGCAACAGCTTGCCCTCTTCCATCAGCATCATGGCCGCCACCGAGACGATCGGCTTGGTCATGGAATAGATGCGAAAGCGGGCATCGTGCGTCATGGCCACACCAGTGACCGGGTTGAGCAGGCCCACGCTGTCAAACAAGGCCACGTGACCATGCCGCGCCACCACCGCCACGGCGCCAGGCAGGCGTTTCCTGGTCACTTCGGCCTGCAACACGTCCATCAGCCGCTGCAGGCGCTGCGGGCACAGGCCGACTTTTTCGGGGGCAACAGAATTCAGCGGCATTTTTCAGTCCAATCTTTGGCGCGCCAGGGCTGCGCCTTCAGTGAGCGCCTTGAGCTTGGCCAGCGCGATGTCGCGGTTCATCGGCGCCATGCCGCAGTTAGTGCAGGGAAACAGGCGGTGCTTGGGCACGTATTGCAGCGCCTTGCCGATGGTGTCGGCCACCTGCTCGGCGGTTTCCACCTCGTCGCTGGCGACATCGATCACCCCCACCATCACGTCCTTGCCGGCCAGCAAGCCCATCAGGTGCGGGCGCACATGGGAGTGGTAGCACTCCAGGCTCACCTGGTTGATGCTGCTGGCCGCAATGGCCGGAAAAATGGCTTCGTATTGGCGCCACTGCTGGCCCAGCGTTTCCTTCCAGTCCAGGTTGGCCTTGATGCCGTAGCCGTAGCAGATGTGCACAGCGGTGGTGCAGGTGAGCCCCTTTGCGGCGCGCTCCAAGGCCTGCACGCCCCACGTTGCCGCATCTTTCAAATAGACGTTGAAGGCGGGTTCATCAAACTGGATGATGTCCACGCCGTCGGCCTGCAGCGCCAGCGCCTCCTGGTTCAGCAGGTCGGCAAACGCCATCGCCATATCGACCTTGCTGCCGTAACAGCGGTCGGCCACAGTATCGACGATGGTCATGGGGCCGGGCAGCGTGAACTTGACTTTCTTTTTGGTGTGGGCGCGCAGCAGTTGGGCTTCGAGCGCGTGCACGCGACCCTTGAGTTTGAGCGGTGCCACCACTTGCGGCACCTGTGCGTCGTAGCGGCCATCGCGAATGCCCATCGTCACCTTGTGCTCGAAGTCGATGCCTTCTACTTGCTCCAGAAAGCCGTGCACAAAGTGCTGGCGCGCCTGCTCGCCGTCGCCAATGATGTCCAGGCCCGCGTCTTCCTGCAGCTTGATCCAAAGCAGCGTGGCGTCGCGCTTGGCTTGCAGCAGCTCGTCACCCGTGGCCTTCCACTGCGGCCAGAGTTTTTGCGTTTCGGCCAGCCAGGCGGGTTTGGGCAGGCTGCCCGCGATGACGGTATCCAACATTTTGGTCTCCTTGTTTTGCAAAGATGCGCATCGTAGCGCAGCACCTCATGGCGCGTCCGCGTCATTGGCATAGGCCGGCAAACGCACGCCGCAATGGCGACAAAAATTGGCATCGGGCATATGGCCTTCGGTCAGGCATTCCTGGCAGGTGCGCGTGGTGCTGGGCGCATTGCGCGCATAGGCCATTTCGGCCGTGACAATGCCGGTGGGCACCGCCAGCGTGCCCCAGCCGAGCAGCATCATGGCAGACGCAATCAGCCGTCCCAAATCTGTTTTGGGGGTGATGTCGCCAAAGCCCACCGTGGTCATGGTGGTGATAGCCCAATAAACCGAAGTGGGGATGCTGGTGTAGCCGTTGGCGGGGCCTTCGACCACATACATCAAGGTGCCCACCACCAGCACAATCATCAAAACCGCCGTCAGAAACACCATGATCTTGCGCTTGCTGGCGCGCAAAGCCTGGCCAAGCATCCGGTATTCCGACACATAGGCCGAGAGCTTGAAGACCCGAAACACCCTGAGCAACCGCAGGATGCGCACATCAATCAGCACGCCCACCTCCGGCACCAGCAGCGCCAGGTAAGTAGGTAACACCGCCAGCAGATCGACGATGCCGTAAAAACTGAAAACGTAGCGCCAGGGGTGACGCACGCAGCTCAGGCGCGCGGCGTATTCCAGCGTGAACAACAGGGTAAAAAACCATTCTGCGAGCGTCAACCAGCCATGAAAGCGATCGTTGATGTGCCCAACGCTGTCGGCCATCACCACCGCCACGCTGGCCAGAATGACCGCAATCAGCACCTGATCAAAGCGGCGCCCGGCACGGGTATCGGCTTCAAAAATAATGATGTAGAGCTGCAAGCGCCAGCCGTTCAGGGGCTTGCCCAGTGCTTCTGTTGTCAAGTTAGACATCTGCGATCTCAAGCTTGATCCTTCATCGTGGCTTTTGATATTTCACGTTAATACTGGCATGTTTACTGCGAGCCAGCCGTACCCGGCCCGATACCGCACACGGACCTTGAACAGAGCCTTCGTCATCGCGAGCGAAGCGTGGCGATCCATGACTTCCGGGGTCATGGATTGCGTCACTTCGTTCGCAATGACGGGGGTGTTCATGGAAAGGCAATTTGAGTCGAGGTTTTGGGCCTGGTTCGCTGAATATGATTATGAATTTAATGCATATATTCCAAGCGTAAACCCGAATGCAAATGCCATCGACGCGCGGTTAAAGTTCACCTCTTGTCGATTTATCCGTGCGCGGACGTAGCTTACAAGCTTTTTTAACTTTTTTTGTTGGAGTCAACCAATGCAATCAAGCAAACTCAAAAACCTGGCAGTCGTTGCCGCTGTGCTGGGCACCCTTGCCGCACTTCCCGCCCACGCGGGAAAAACCCTGGACGGCATCAAGGCCCGTGGTCAGGTGGTATGTGGTGTCAACACCGGCCTGGCAGGTTTCGGCGCGGCTGACTCCAGCGGCAAGTGGAGCGGCCTGGACATCGATGTGTGCCGCGCCATCGCCGCAGCCACGCTGGGCGACCCTGAAAAGGTCAAATACGTGCCGCTGAATGCACAACAGCGCTTTACCGCCCTGCAATCCGGCGAAATCGATGTGCTGTCGCGCAACACCACCTTCACCCTGACCCGTGACGCCTCGCTGGGCCTGCATTCCACCGTTGTTACCTATTACGACGGCCAGGGCTTCATGGTCCCGGTCAAAAGCAAGATCAAGAGCGCCAAGCAGCTCAAGGGGCAAACCGTGTGTGTGCAGTCTGGCACCACCACCGAGAAGAACCTCACAGACTACTCCAAAGCCAATGGCCTGAACATCAAGCCGGTGGTGTTTGAAAAACTCGAGGCCGCCGAAAACGCCTACTTCACCGGCCGCTGCATTGCCTACACCACCGATGCCTCTGGTTTGGCTTCTACCCGCAACAAGGTGGCCAAGAACCCGGCTGACCACGTCATCCTGCCCGAGCTGATCTCCAAGGAGCCGCTGGGTCCGCAGGTGCGCCGCGGTGACGACGAGTGGTTCGCCATCGTCAAATGGACCATCTACGGTCTGCTCGAAGCCGAAGAATACGGCATCACCCAGGCCAATGTGGACAGCCTGAAGACCAGCAGCAAAGACCCCGTGGTAACACGCATCCTGGGCGTCTCGGAAGACACCGGCAAGCTGCTCGGCCTGAGCAGGGACTGGATGACCAACGCCATCAAGGCGACCGGCAACTACGGCGAAATTTTCGAGCGCAATGTGGGTCCCAAGTCAGCGCTTGGCCTGCCCCGTGGTGTCAACAACCAGTGGAACAAGGGCGGCCTGATGTACGCCTACCCGGTTCGTTAATCCAAGCGCACAGCGCACAAGGCGCCGCCTGACATCGTCACCAGCGATTCATGCGGCGTTTTTTTTGATGGATACCAATCACGATGAAGCCACAAACTCCTCCCAAGAAAAATAATTGGTCCTGGCGCAGCCAAGCCTTCAGGGGCCTGATTTACCAGCTTATTGCCATGATGGCCATTGCTGGTGTGGTCTGGTTTCTGGCGCACAACACACTGGAAAACATGCGGGTTCGCGGTATCCAGAGCGGCTTTGATTTTTTAAACCAGGCGGCCGGCTTTGACATTGGCGAAAGCCTGTACCCGTTTGACTCGGGCGAGGCCTACTGGAGCGCCTTTCTGGTGGGCGTTACCAACACGCTGCGCGTGGCCGTGCTCGGCATCATTCTGGCAACCGTGCTGGGCACGCTGCTGGGTGTGGGCCGCTTCTCTCGCAATGCGCTGGTGCGGGGTCTGTGCCTGTCCTACGTGGAATTTTTCCGCAATATTCCGGTGCTGTTGCAACTGCTGATGTGGTACGTGATCCTGACCGAGGTGCTACCCATTTCGGCCGAGGCCTGGGAAGTGGGCCCGCTTTTTTTGAGTAAGGGCGGACTGAACTTTCCGATTCCGGTCTGGAGCACTGGCCAGCTTTGGGCGGCCTATGGGCTGCTGCCTGGCTTGTTGCTGGGCTGGGCTTATCGGCGCTGGGCGGTCAGGCAATTTGAAGCCACCGGACAAACTCGCAGCATGGTGCTGCTGCCGCTTTTGATTCTTCTGTTGGCCAGCGTGGTCGGCTGGGCGCTGGGCGGCGCGCCCACCGATTTCAACCGCCCATTCAAAGGCGAATTTTCAGTTGAAGAAGGCGGTGCCCTGACGCCCGAATTTTTGGCCGTGCTGATGGGCCTGACGCTCTACACGGCTGCTTTCATTGCCGAAGTGGTGCGCGGCGGCATCGCATCGGTGGCACGCGGCCAGGCTGAAGCAGCATCGGCACTGGGCCTGAGCCGCAAGCAGGAAATGCGCTTGGTCATGCTGCCGCAGGCACTGCGCGTGATCATTCCGCCGCTGACCAACCAGTATCTGAACCTGACCAAAAACTCGTCTCTGGCGGTGGCCATTGGCTACCCCGATGTGGTCTCAATCGCCAACACCGCACTCAACCAGACCGGCCGCGCGGTGGAATGCATTGCGCTGGTGATGCTGGTGTACCTGATCACCTCGCTGGGCACATCGCTGCTGATGAACTGGTACAACAGCCGCGCCGCCATCAAGGAACGTTGAATCGGACCCCACCATGAAAACCACAACTTTTCAACCCATTGCACCGCGACCAGCCCCGGTCAACACCGAAGGTCCGGTGGCCTGGGTCAAGGCCAATTTGCTGGCCGACTGGAAAACCTCTCTGGCCACACTGCTGATTGGCGCGGTGCTGCTGTGGCTGGTGCCGCAAATTTTGAACTGGGCCATCATCAAGGCGGTCTGGGCGGCCGACTACGATGCCTGCCGCGTCGAAGGCGCCGGTGCCTGCTGGGGCGTGATCACCGAAAAATACCGCATCATCATCTTTGGCCGCTACCCGTTCGAAGAGCAATGGCGCCCGCTCATTGCCACCCTGCTACTCACCGGTTTGCTGGTGGCCAGCTGCATGCGCATGTTCTGGCGCGCCTGGCTGCCGCTGTTGTGGCTGGTGGTGCTGACGGCATTTTTTGCGCTCATGTACGGCAACACGCTGGGCTTGAGCAAGGTCGAAACCGACCGCTGGGGCGGCCTGCCACTGACCATTTTGCTGGCGTCGCTGTCGCTGGTGATGTCTTTTCCGCTGGCGCTGCTGATTGCGCTTGGGCGGCGCTCCAACCTGCCGGCCATTCGCACTTTTTGCACCATTTATGTCGAGTTGATTCGCGGTGTGCCCTTGATCTCGGTGCTGTTCATGGCCTCGTTCATGTTCCCGCTGTTCATGCCGCCGGGCGTCAACATTGATGTGCTGGTGCGTGTGCTGGTGGGCATCACGCTGTTTGCCGCCGCCTATTCGGCCGAGGTGATCCGCGGCGGTTTGCAGGCAGTGCCCAAGGGCCAGGTAGAGGCGGCTGCCACGCTGGGCCTGTCGTATTGGCAAACCCAGCGCAAAATCGTGCTGCCACAAGCCCTGGCCATGGTGGTGCCGGGCATCATGAACAACTTCATCTCGACCTTCAAAGACACCTCGCTGGTGACCATCGTGAGCCTGTACGAGCTGACCGGCGCCATGAGCCTGGCGCTCAACTCCGACTCCAACTGGCGCCCCTTCTCGATTGAAGGCTACGTTTTCATTGCCCTGATCTATTTTGTCTTCTGCTTTTCCATGTCGCGCTACAGCCACTGGGTCGAGACGCAGGTCAACAAGAGTAAGTTGAGATAGCGGTTATGCACCGTCGTTGCGTGCCCATCGTAGCCGGCCAGCTACCGCATACGGACCTTGAACGAAGACTTCGTCACGGCGAGCCGGCCGTACCTGGCCTGATACCGCACACGGACCTTGAACAGAGACTTCGTCACTGCGAGCGTAGCGCGGCAGTCCATGCAGTCCGGGGACATGGATTGCTTCACTTCGTTCGCAATGACGGTCACTGTCGCATTGACGGGACTGTTCATGGAAAAGAGCACCGCGACACAATGACAAATTTCCTGTCCACGATTTTCAATACTTCAACCGATCATCATCATGGCTGACACCAACACCCCCTCCCCCATCATCACTTTTGACAAAGTCAACAAATGGTATGGCAACGACTTTCATGTGCTGCGCGACATCGACCTGAGCGTGGCCAAGGGCGAGCGCATCGTGATTTGCGGGCCATCGGGCTCGGGCAAATCCACCCTCATCCGCTGCATCAACCGTCTCGAAGAGCACCAGCAAGGCCACCTGACCGTGGATGGCACCGAGTTGACCGACGACGTCAAGGCGATTGACAAAGTACGCAAGGAAGTTGGCATGGTGTTCCAGCAATTCAACCTGTTTCCGCACCTGACGGTGCTGGAAAACCTGACGCTGTCGCCGATGTGGGTCGGCAAGATGCCCAAGAAAGATGCCGAAGAAAAAGCCATGGCACAGCTTGAACGCGTGCGCATTGCCGAACAGGCCAACAAGTACCCGCTGCAACTCTCGGGCGGTCAGCAGCAGCGCGTGGCCATTGCCCGCGCGTTGTGCCTCAAACCAAAAATCATGCTGTTCGACGAACCCACCAGCGCGCTCGACCCCGAGATGATCAAGGAAGTGCTCGACGTGATGATTGCCATGGCCGATGAAGGCATCACCATGCTCTGCGTGACGCACGAAATGGGCTTTGCCAAGGCCGTGGCCGACCGCGTGATCTTCATGGACCAGGGCCAGATCGTCGAGCAAAACAACCCGCACGACTTCTTCAACAACCCGCAAAGCGAGCGCAGCAAGGACTTTTTGTCGAAAATCCTGGGGCATTGAACGATTTGACAATTCGTCAGTGCGTCCAGCGAAGTAGGCCCTCTGGGTGGCTGACGATTTCTGGTCAAAGTCAGCTCCCCGCCACTTTCATCTTGTTGATCAGGATCGAGCCCACAGTTTTGGCGCCGTGGTTGTAGGCATCGGCGCCCACCGCCACGATCCCTTTGAGCATGGCCTTCATGTTGCCAGCGATGGTAATTTCATGCACGGGGTAGGCAATGCGGCCTTTTTCCACCCAAAAGCCGCTGGCCCCGCGCGAATAGTCGCCGGTCACGTAATTGACGCCGCTGCCCATCAGCTCGGTCACAAACAGGCCGGTGCCCAAGCGCTGCAGCATGGCATCAAGGTTGTCGCCAGCACGCGTCAGGCGTGAGGTAAAAATCAGGTTGTGCGAGCCGCCCGCGTTGCCGGTAGTTTTCATGCCCAGTTTGCGCGCCGAGTAGCTGCCCAGAAAATAACCCTGTACCCTACCCGCATCGACCACGCTTCGCGCCTGCACGCGCACGCCTTCGTCGTCAAACGGCGAACTGCCCTTGCCGCGCTTGATGAACGGGTCTTCCAGAATGTCAATGTGCTTGGGGAAAATTGGTTTACCCAAGCTGTCGAGCAAAAAGCTGCTCTTGCGATACAGCGCGCCGCCACTGACGGCCTGCACAAAGCTGCCCAACAGGCCAGCCGCCAGCGGCGACTCGAACAGCACCGGGCATTCGGTGGTGGCAATCTTGCGGGCGTGCAGACGGCTCAGGGCGCGCTCGGCAGCGTAGCGCCCCACCGCCTCGGGCGAGGCCAGCTCGGCGGCATTGCGCTGCGAGCTGTACCAGTAGTCGCGCTGCATGTCGTCGCCCCGTCCGGCAATCGGCGACACCGACAGGGAGTGGCGCGAGCTGGCGTAGCCGCCGCGAAAGCCGTGCGTGTGGGCGCTGAAAAAGTGCGACTGCTGGGCCGACACGCTGGCGCCTTCGCTGTTGCTGATGCGCTTGTCCACGGCAAAGGCCGCGGCTTCGGCTTGCAGCGCAATCTGCGCCGCCTGCTCGCTGGTGATGGCCCAGGGAAAAAACAGCTCCAGGTCGGTGCGCTGCGCATCAGCGCGGGCAATGTCGGCCTCGTCGGGCAAGGCGGCAAACGAGTCTTCGGCGGTGAAACGGGCAATGTCGAATGCGGCCTGCACGGTCTGCTCGATGGCCGCCTGCGAAAAATCGGAGGTGCTGGCGTTGCCGCGGCGTTGGCCCAAATGCACGGTGATGCCGAGCGACTTGTCGCGGTTGCGCTCGACGTTTTCCAGCTCGCCCAAGCGCGCCGAGACGCTCAGACCACAGCCCTCCGAGGCGTGCGCTGCGGCATCGGTGGCACCGAGTTTTTTGGCATGGGCCAAGGCCGAATCGACCAGGCCTTCAAAAAAAGTACGGCTGTAACTGAAGCCATTGGCCGGGGCATCAGCGCTTTTGGCAGGGGACAGCGCGGCGGTGCGGCTCGACTTGGGAGTGCGCCTGGAAGTGTTGGATATGTTCATAGCGCGGCTATGATACTTGTCTATGACAAGAAAACTCAAAAAAGGCTATTTCGTTCGTGGTGAGTTCGTCGCCGAGGGCAGCGAGCGCGACCTGGAGCTCAAGGCCGAGCTCAAGGGCACCGACGACCAAAGCCGCACCGACCTCAAACGCGAAAGCACCGAGCTGCAAAAGCTGGGCGCTGATTTGCTGGAACTGCGCGCCGATACGCTGGCCAGGCTGGACCTGTCCGACCAGTTCATGGATGCGATTGACGAAGCCAAACGCATCACCAACTTCGAGGGCAAGCGGCGCCAGATGCAGTTCATCGGCAAGCTCATGCGCAAGCTCGAACCTGAGGTGTTGGATGCCGTCAAAAGAGCGCTCAATGAAGAAGCCACCGGCTCCGCCGCCGACAACCTGGTGCTGCACCAGGCCGAGATTTGGCGCGACCGCCTGATTGCCGACGACGATGCCGCCGCTCAATGGATCACCCTGTACCCGGGCTTTGACAGCCAGCAGTTGCGCGCGCTGATTCGCCAGGCACGCAAAGATGCCAAGCCGTCCAAACCCGGCGCACTGCCGCGCCACGGCCGCGCCTACCGCGAAATATTTCAACTGGTGCGCGAGCAGCTCGGCGCCATCCCGCCGCACGACCATAACGACACGCCTTTCAGCCCTGCCAGAGAAGCCTCATGAACACACCCGCCGCCAACCCCTACCCACCCGTCAAGATCGGCATCGTGTCGGTCAGCGACCGCGCCTCCGCTGGCATTTATGTCGACAAGGGCCTGCCCGCGCTGCAAGAGTGGCTCAGCCGCGCATTAAAAAATCCGCTGCAGTTCGAGCCGCGCCTGATCCCCGACGAGCAAGCCGCCATTCAAGCGGCACTGATCGAACTGGTGGACACCGGCTGCGCCCTGGTGCTCACCACCGGCGGCACCGGCCCGGCGCTGCGCGATGTCACGCCCGAAGCCACGCTGGCGGTGGCGCACAAGGAAATGCCCGGTTTTGGCGAGCAAATGCGCCAGATCAGCCTCAACTTTGTGCCCACGGCCATTCTGTCGCGCCAGGTGGCCGTGATCCGCAAGCAAAGCCTCATCATCAACCTGCCGGGCCAGCCCAAGTCGATCGCTGAAATCCTGGAAGGCCTGCGCGACGCCGAGGGCAAGTCCGTGGTACCCGGAGTTTTTGCCGCCGTACCCTACTGCATCGACCTGATTGGCGGGCCGTACCTGGAAACCGATGAAGCGGTGTGCAAGGCCTGGCGACCCAAAACCGCGGTCCGGAGTTTTCCAACTACACCGTAGCGCCTGATCGGGCCAGGTTCAGCGCCAGCAGGCAGAAACCAGCGAAACTCTTAAAATCAACACAAGCTGTTGATTTTCAAATAAATTTCGCTTTTTCCCTATGGTGCGCGGGGCGGGACTCGAACCCGCACACTGTTGCCAGCGTCAGGACCTAAACCTGGTGCGTCTACCAATTTCGCCACCCGCGCTGTTGCTGTTAGGTCAGGGGCGGATTCTAACCCGCCGGGTGGCGGCTACCGGTCACTCAGCGGCTGGTTGGCGTGACCCTGAACCAGGCTGCGTACATGGCCGGCAGGGCCAGCAGTGTGAGCACGGTGGCCACAATCAGGCCGCCCATGATGGCCACCGCCATCGGCCCCCAGAACACCGAGCGGCTCAAGGGAATCATGGCCAGCACCGCAGCGGCAGCAGTCAGCACGATGGGGCGCAGGCGGCGCGTGGCAGCACCCACGATGGCTCTCCAGGCCAGTACGCCGCTGGCGCGGTCCTGCTCGATCTGGTCGATCAGGATGACCGAGTTGCGCTGGATCATGCCCATCAGTGCAATGACGCCGAGCAGCGCGACAAAGCCGAACGGTCGGTTCAGCAGCAACAGCGCCCCGGCCACCCCGGCGATACCCAGCGGCCCGGTCAGAAACACCAGCACGGCGCGACTGAAGCTGTGCAGTTGCAGCATCAGCAGCGTGAAGGTGATGAACAGCATGATCGGAATACCGGCCACGATGCTCGATGAGCCCTTGGCGCTCTCGGCCACGGCGCCGGCCACCTCGATGCGGTAGTCGCCCTGCCCGGCTTGCGCCCATTGGGCTTGCAGGCGTTTGAGCTCAAGCAGCAGTTCGTCGGTGACGGTAGCGCCCTGCAGGCCCTCGACAATGTCGCTTTGCACGGTGATGGCGTAGTCGCCAGCCTCGCGCCACATCACGCCGGGCTCCCAGGTGAACACGGGTTTGGCAATTTGCATGAGCGGGATCGACTTGCCCGACGCAGTGGGCAGATAGGCGTTGGCGATGTCGGTGATGGCGTTGCGCTCCTCGAGCGGCTGACGCAGCACGATGTCGATCAACTTGTCACCCTCGCGGTATTGGCCCACCGTGCTGCCACTGAGGATGATTTTGGCAGCTTGCGCAATGGACTGGCTGGAAACGCCCAGCGCACGCGCCTTGTCCTGGTCCACTTCAAGGCGCATCACCTTGATGGACTCGTTCCAGTTGTCGTTGACGCCGCGCGTGTTGGCGTTTTGGCGCATCACCACCTTGACCTCGTCGGCGCGCTCGCGCAGCACCAGCGGGTCGGACCCGACCACGCGAAACTGCACCGGGTAGGGCACCGGCGGACCGTTGGCCAGCAGCTTGACGCGGCCACGCACCTCGGGGAACTCCTGCGCCAGCAGCGCAGGCAACTGGCGCCGCAATCGTTCGCGCGCGACCAAGTCGTGCGGCAGCACAATCAGTTGCGACACATTGGTCTGGGCAAACACCTGCTCCAGCGGCAAGTAAAAGCGCGGCACGCCGGAACCAATCCACTGGGTGACGGTGGCCACGCCGGGCTCGGCCAGCAAGCGGGTCTCGACCCGTTTGGCCACGTCTTCGGTGGCGACAAAGGCGGTACCCTCGGGCGACCAGAGTTCAATGGTCAGCTCGGGACGGCTCGAGTCGGGAAAAAACTGCTGCTGCACCTGTCCCATGCCGACAATCCCCAGACCAAACAGCGCCGCGGTTGCGCCAATGGTGAGCCAGCGGTGACGGATGCAGGCGTTCACGGTGCGACCAAACGCCCGGTAAAAAGGCGTGTCGTACATGTCATGCGCCAGCGCCCGGTTCGCAACTGGCGCTTGTTCGGACTCTTGCACATGCGGCGGCGGCTTGAGCAGGCGCGTGCCCAGGTAGGGCACAAAATAGACCGAAACGATCCAGCTCAAGACCAGCGCGATCACCGTCACGGCAAAGATGGCAAAGGTATATTCGCCGGTCGTGCTTCTTGCCAAGCCAATGGGCAAAAAGCCGGTAGCGGTAATGAGCGTGCCGGTGAGCATGGGCATGGCCGTGATGTCATAGGCAAAGGTGGCGGCGCGCACCTTGTCATAACCTTCTTCCATCTTGCGCACCATCATTTCCACCGCGATGATGGCGTCGTCCACCAGCAGGCCCAAAGCAATGATGAGCGAGCCCAGCGAAACCTTGTGCAGGCCAATGCCCCAGTAGTGCATCGCCAGGAAGGTCATGGCCAGCACCAGCGGAATGGCGATACCCACCACCAGACCGGGGCGCATGTCGAGCGTCCAGCGCTTCATGAGCGGCTGCGTGCCGGGGCGCCTGTGCAAGCCGAGGCTGATGAAGCTCACCGCCAGCACAATTGCCACGGCCTCGATCAGTACCTTGACGAACTCATTGACCGAGCTGGCCACCGACCTGGGCTGGTCCTGGATCTGCCCCAGCGTGACGCCCAACGGCAAGGTTTTCTCGATGTGCCGGACGGCCGCAGTCAAGGCCTTGCCCAGCGCGATGATGTCGCCGCCCCTGCTCATCGAGACCCCGAGCGCAATCACTTCCTCGCCCTGAAAGTGCACCTTGACCGAGGGTGGATCGACATAGTCGCGCTTGATGGTGGCAATGTCACCCAGGCGCAACTGGCGGGTGCCCGCGTAAATCGGCATGGCGCGCAGGTCTTGCACCGCCATGAACTGCCCGGCCACGCGCACCTGTACCACATCGAGCGGTGTTTGCACCGCACCGGCGGAGGCCACCGCGTTTTGCTGGTTCAGCTGGGCCAGCACGGCATTCATGTCCAGCCCCAGTTGGGCCAGCCGCTTTTGCGAGATTTCAATGAACAGTTTTTCGTCCTGCACGCCAAACAACTCGACCTTGCCAACGTCAGGCACGCGCAGCAGCTGCTGGCGCACGTCGTCGGCAAATGTCTTGACCTCGGCATAGCTGAAACCGGGGGCCTGCAAGGCATAAATGACGCCATAGACATCGCCAAAATCGTCATTGAAAAACGGTCCCACCACGCCTTGCGGCAGGCTGGCGCGCATATCGCCAATTTTTTTGCGCACCTGGTACCAGACGTTGGCCACCTCGGCACCGCGGGCGTAGTCTTTGATCTGAAAAATGATCAGGGTCTCGCCCGGCTTGGCGTAGCTGCGAATTTGATCGGCGTAGGGCACCTCCTGCAGCGTGCGCTCCAACTTGTCGGTAACCTGCTCGGCCATTTGCTGGGCACTGGCACCCGGCCAGTAAGCACGCACCACCATGGCCCGGAAGGTAAATGGCGGGTCTTCATCCTGCCCAAGCGAGAAGTAGCTGGCGGTGCCCAGCAGCAGCAGCACGACCATCAAAAACCGTGTCAGCGAGGCGTGCTCAATGGCCCAGCGCGACAGGTTAAAACCTTTTTTGGGTTGCAACAGGGACGCGCTCATGCTTGGCTCAGCGGGCATGAGCCGAAGCGCCGGGCACGGTTTGCGCTTGGCTGGCCGTGTCGATCAACTTGCTGGCCTGGTAAAGCATGACCTTTTGGCCCGGTGCCAGCACATGCACGCCCGCCACCACCACCTGCATGCCCGGCTGCAGGCCGTCGGAGATCACCACGTCGTTGCCGTCGGCGGTGGCAATTTGCACCGTCTGCGGCTTGACCGTCATGCTGGCGGGCTCAAACAGCCAGACGGCGCTGGCCTGGCCCTGCTGCCACAAAGCGCTGGTGGGCAGCTTGATGACTGGCGTGCCGGCATGCTGGAGCGCAGCTGGCATGACCGTCACCGTGCTGCCCAGTGCCAGATCGTCCTCGGCCCGCAGCGCCACCTTGACTGAAAAGGTGCGCGTGACGGGGTCGGCGCTGGCGGCGACTTCGCGCACCACGCCCTTGAACATGGCGTCTGTGGACCAGACCCGCACCTGCGCTGGCGTGCCCGTGGTGATGGCCGCCACCTTGTCTTCGGGCACGGCAAACACCACGTCGCGCGGGCCGTCGTGGGCCAACTGCAGCACCGGGGCGCCAGCCGACACCACTTGGCCGCGCTCGGCCAGCACGGCCGTTACCACGCCGGGCGCATCGGCGCGCAAGATGGCGTAGTCGGCCTGATTGCTCTGCGCTGCCAGATGCGACTGCGCCTGCTCGAATTGCGCCTGGGCTGCCTTGAAAACAGCGTCGCGCCGCTCCAGTTCGGCGGCACCGATGAAGCCCTGGTTGCCGAGTTCGGTATGGCGTTTGAGATCGGCCGTCGCCAGATCGAGGCTGCTGCGCGCGGCGGCCAACTGGGCGCGAGCGGCATTGGTGGCCAACGTCAAATCCTGTGGGTCGAGCCGGGCCAGAACTTGCCCGGCCTTGACGTGCTGGCCCGCCTCCACTGCCCGCGCCAGCAGCTTGCCACCTACACGAAAGCCCAGTTGCGATTCGACCCGGGCACGAATCTCGCCGGCGAATTCCAGCGTGCCAGAAGTCCCGTGCAGGCCAACCGTGACCACCTTGACGGCGCGAATCGGCTCGGCGGGCGGCGCAGGCCTGGAGCAGGCGACCAAGGCTGTCGCAAGCGCCAACAGCCACGTCACTTTAAAACCGGTAACTTTGCACATCGACTTTCATCCCTGTAATTTTTGTGTTGATTGACTTCAAACCTGATTGATACCGGCGCCAATTTTAATAACTTTTTGGTCATTAAAATGATTTTCCAAAATCTTACAATCCTCGCCTATGTCAGACCAGTCACCCATAGACCAAATTGCCGAGCGGGTTGAGCGCTTGTTGTTGCGCCACGAAGAACTCAACCGCACCAACGCGCTGCTCTACGAGGAAATTGAGTCGCTGAAGCAAGAGCGCGATTCTCTCAAATCGCGCCTGAGCGCAGCGCGGGCGCGGGTGGATGCCCTGCTGTCACGTTTACCGGAGGCCGGTTCTCCGCCCTTGAACCCCCAGCGAGGTTCCCAATGAAGCAGCTCGAAGTTCAGATCATGGGGCAAAGCTATTTGCTCGGCTGCCCGGTAGGCGGCGAGACGCGTTTGCTCAATGTGGCGGGGCGCGTGGACGAAGCCATGTGCAAGATCCGCGAGGCGGGCAAGGTGCGTGCACGTGACCGTATTGCCGTGCTGGCCGCGCTTAACCTGGCCTTTGACGCCCCCGAAGCCCCCGCCGGTTCAGCAACACCCCGGGCAGAGCCGGGCGCGCCCTGGCAAGCCGACGATGCCATCAAAATCAGTCAACTGATCAAACGTCTCGACGACGCGCTGGCCAGCGACAACCAGTTGCTCTGATCAATCCTTGAAAACTGGCGCTCGCTTGCCCATATTGGCTATCATGGCTTCCTGCAAGTCGTTGGAAAGCAGCATGGCGGCGTTCCAGGTGGCCACGTAGTTCAGGCCGTCGGCCACAGAATGGTCACGCGCATAGGTGATCATTTCTTTCACCCCCCGAATGCTCAAGGGCGACTTGGCGGCCATGCTGGCAGCGAGCTCGCGCACACCCGCTTGCAGCGCTTCGCGCGAGTCGAACACGCGGTTCACCAGCTTCATCTGTAGCGCCTCGGCCGCATCGAACTTGCGCCCGGTGTAGGCCAGCTCGCGCGCCATGCCTTCGCCCACCAGCTTGGGCAAGCGCTGCAAGGTGCCCACATCAGCGGTCATGCCGATGTCGATTTCCTTGATTCTGAATGTGGCATCGCCCGAGCAGTAGCGCATGTCGGCGCAACAAATCAAATCGATACCGCCACCAATGCAGGCACCGTGAATGGCGGCCAGCACCGGCTTGCGGCAGCGCTCCAGTGCGGTCAGGCTGTCCTGCAAATCCAGAATCACCTGGCGCAGGTTTTCGCGGGTGCGGGCTTCGCAGTCATTCTGAATCTGGTCGCCCATGCCCATCATCATCTGCAGATCGATGCCGCTGGTGAACAGCTTGCCCTCGCCTTCCAGAATCGCCACGCGCGCCTCTGCCGTGGCATCGACCCACTTGAAGGCCTGGCGAATCTCGTGCCACATCGCCAGGTTCATGGCGTTGGCCTTGTCGGGCCGGTTGAGTTTGATGGTGGCAATGTGGTCCTGCAAACTCACGCTCAGGGTTTTATAGGGCGTAGCGCTGTTTTCTCCGGCGCTGCCTGCACTGGTTTTTGCCTGGCCAGCGGTCACTGCTTGGTTTGACTTGTCAGCCCCTGGTGCCGGCCCGCTGGCCAGCGCCACCGCCAGCTCCAGGCCCTGCTTGATGGCACGTTTGGCATCGAGCTCATCGGCTTTGTCGGCACCGCCGATCAGGTGCACCTGCAGCCCCGCTGCCTGCAAAGCGGCCTGCAGTTCGCGCTGCGGCTCCTGGCCGGCACAGATCACCACGTTGTCCACCGGCAGCGTGCGCTCTTCGCCGTTGACCGTGATGTGCAGGCCCGCGTCGTCAATTTTGCGGTAAGTCACACCCGCGAGCATCTCGACGTGGCGGTTTTTCAGCGAGGTGCGGTGAATCCAGCCAGTGGTTTTGCCCAGGCCATCACCCACTTTGCTGGTCTTGCGCTGCAACAAATAGACCTTGCGTGGACTCGCCTCGATGTGCGCCGGCGTCAGGCCGCCGCGCGTGCTGTAGCGGGTATCGACACCCCACTCGGCAAAGAACTTGGCCTGATCCAGGCTCGAGCTGGTGCCCTCATGCAGCAGGTATTCGGCGGTGTCGAAGCCAATGCCGCCGGCGCCGATCAGCGCCACGGTTTTACCGACCGGCTTTTTATCGCGCAGCACGTCAAGGTAACCGAGCACCTTGGCATGGTCGATGCCATCGATGGGCGGGGTGCGCGGCGTCACGCCGGTGGCCAGCACCACGTGTTTGAAACCGCTTGCGACCAGGTCCTTGATGCTGATGGTTGCCATGGATTGCCACGCTTCGCTTGCCATGACGCCGATCTTTGTGTTGAGCTTCAGGGTGACGCCGGTCAGCTCAAGCTGCTTGCCAAAGTAGCGCAGCGTCTCGTAAAACTCTTCTTTGCCCGGCACCTGCTTGGCAATGTTGAACTGGCCGCCGATCTCGGGGGCCGCGTCGAACAGCGTCACGTCGAAGCCGCATTGCGCCGCGGCCGTGGCAAAGCTCAAGCCCGCCGGCCCGGCGCCGACCACGGCAATCTTGTCGCGGCTGGCAACGGGCGTGAGGTTGATCAGGGTCTCGTGGCAGGCACGCGGATTCACCAGGCAACTGGTCACCTTGCCGGCAAAGGTATGGTCCAGGCAAGCCTGGTTGCAGCCGATGCAGGTGTTGATCTCGTCGGCGCGGCCCTCGGCGGCCTTTTGCACAAACAGCGGGTCAGCCAGGAACGGCCGCGCCATCGAGACCATGTCGCAAAAGCCGTCAGCCAGCAGCTGCTCGGCCACCTCGGGCGTGTTGATGCGGTTGGTGGCCACCAGCGCAATGCCCACCTTGCCCTTGAGCTGCTGCGTGACCCAGGCCCAGGCCGCGCGCGGCACCTTGGTGGCGATGGTGGGAATGCGCGCCTCGTGCCAGCCAATGCCGGTGTTGATGATGGTCGCACCCGCCGCCTCGACGGCTTGGGCGAGCTGAATCACTTCGTCGAGCGTGGAGCCGCCCTCGACCAGATCGAGCATCGACAGGCGGTAAATGATGATGAAATTTTTGCCCACTTTTTCGCGCGTGCGGCGCACGATCTCGACCGGAAATTTGATGCGGTTGGCGTAGCTGCCACCCCATTCGTCGTCGCGCTGATTGGTGCGCGCGGCAATGAATTCGTTGAGCAGGTAGCCCTCTGAGCCCATGATCTCGACCCCGTCGTAACCCGCGCTTTGCGCCAGCGCGGCGCAGCGCACAAAGTCGTCGATGGTCTGGTGCACCTCGTCGGTGCTCAGCGCATGCGGCGTCATCGGGTTGATGGGCGCCTTCAACGCGCTCGGTGCCACCAGATTCTCGTGGTACGCGTAGCGGCCAAAGTGCAGGATTTGCATGGCGATCTTGCCGCCGGCCTGGTGCACGGCGGCGGTCACCAGTTTGTGTTTTTCGGCCTCCGCTTCGGTGGTCAGGCGCGCGCCGCCAGGCATTGGGCGACCGCGGTCATTGGGCGCAATGCCCCCGGTGACGATCAAGCCGACACCGCCACGCGCACGCTCGGCGTAAAACGCGGCCATGCGCTTGAAACCGTCCTTGACCTCCTCGAGTCCGACGTGCATCGAGCCCATCAGGACGCGGTTGGGCAGCGTGGTAAAGCCAAGATCAAGGGGTTGCAGCAAGTGGGGATAGGTGGCCATGAAAATTCCTGTCAAAGGATGGATGTGCTTGATGCCGAGTATTCGAACCGGCCAAACCCGGATGAAAATAAATTTTGCCAGGCAATGAACAGCTGGCAAATCGCCAGCAATTATGTCCAACTGGCGATGAATTACCTAGAAACCGACCTCTAAAAAAGTTGGCTGGCCAGCGCCACCGTCAACCCCAGCACCCACGCCGCCAGCCACAGCAGGCGCACCCGGTTGACCTCGACCCGCTTGATCAGTTGCGCGTTTTGATCGGCCAGCGACTGGATCAACTCGCTCGACACCAGCATTTGCTGGTGCAGCTCGGCAGCGGCCACTTGCAGTTCGGCCACTTGCGCCTGCAAGGCGGCAACCGCTGGCGGCTCCGAACCCAGCGTGTCGGGCACAGGGTTCAGCGGCGCGACAGGCACCGGTTTTTTGCCGACGTTCTGCCAGAGTTTTTTAGCCCCGTTCGCAACCTTGGGCGCGTTTTCGATGACCTCGCCCCAAGGCACCAGTTTCAATACAGTCAGCCAGCCAATTGCCATTGATTCACTCCTTGGAAGAAGACGTAAGCCTAACCCAAACCACAATCCCCGATAATCGGGAGCTTGACCAGCGCGCGCCGAACGATTCAATCAGGCACGCCATGGTCCGGCACTTTTTACCAAAATACAGCTTCAAACACCCCATGACCAAATCACACCTATCAGGCATTTCCCCCGTTGAAGACATCGTTGCCGAGCTGAGCGCCGGGCGCATGGTCATTCTGGTCGATGAAGAAGACCGCGAAAACGAAGGCGACCTGGTTCAGGCGGCTGAACACGTCACTGCCGAATCGGTCAATTTCATGGCCCGTTTCGGCCGCGGTCTGATTTGTCTGACGCTCACCCGCGAACATTGCGAGCGGCTGCGACTGCCGCCCATGACGGCGCACAATGGCGACAAAAAAGGCACCGCGTTCACCGCCTCGATCGAAGCCGCCGAAGGCGTCACCACTGGCATCTCCGCGGCCGACCGGGCCCACACCATCCAGGTGGCCGTGGCCAAAGAGGCCAAACCCGAAGACCTGGTGCAGCCCGGCCACATCTTCCCTTTGCAGGCGGTCGAAGGCGGCGTGCTGATGCGCGCCGGCCACACCGAGGCCGGCTGTGACCTGGCCGCCATGGCTGGCTGCACGCCGGCGGCCATGATCTGCGAGGTCATGAAAGACGACGGCACCATGGCGCGGCTGCCTGATCTGCAGGCGTTCGCCAAGGAGCATGGCCTGAAAATTGGCACCATTGCCGACCTGATCCACCACCGCAGCCGGATGGAGTCGCTGGTGCAACATCTGGGCTTTCGCCCGCTCAACACGGCTTTTGGCGAATTCACTGCCCACACCTTCAAGGACAAGACGGCGCACGGCGTGCACCTGGCACTGGTGCGGGGCCAATGGGCCGACGAAGACGTCGTGCTGGCGCGCGTGCACGAGCCACTGTCGGTGCTCGATGCGCTGGAAGTGGGCCGCACCATGCATTCCTGGAGCCTCGATGCCAGCCTGGCGCGCGTGGCCGCCGAAGGCAAGGGTGTGGTGGTGTTTTTGAATTGCGGCGAAAGCGGCAAACAACTGCTGGCCCAGTTTGACGGCACCGCCAGAGCCGCCCACGGCCCCGAGCGCGGGCGCATGGATTTGCGCAGTTACGGCATTGGCGCGCAGATTTTGCGCGAGTGCGGTGTGCGCAAAATGAAGCTGCTGGGCAACCCGCGGCGCATGCCCAGCATGGTCGGCTATGGCCTTGAAATTGTCGGCTACGTCACCCCCTGACTCGCCACGCCCCAAACATCCCAACAGGAAAACTCCCATGCTGATCGCAAACCAAGGCACACTCGCTGCCACCGACCGCCGCCTCGACGGCAAAAAACGCACCATCGGCATCGTGCAGGCACGCTTCAACGCAGGCATCACCAATGCGCTGGCCACGGCCTGCCGGGCCGAGCTGCTCAGGCTGGGCGTGCTTGAGGAAAACATCACGCTGGTGCAGGTGCCCGGCGCGCTGGAAATTCCGCTGGCGCTGCAGGCGCTGGCTGAAAACCTGAAATTCGACGCCCTGATTGCACTGGGCTGCATCATCCGCGGTGAAACCTACCACTTCGAGCTGGTCGCCAACGAATCGGGCGCCGGCGTGAGCCGCGTCGCGCTGGACTACCAGGTGCCCATTGCCAATGCCATTCTGACCACAGAAAACCTGGACCAAGCCGTGGCCCGTCAGACCGACAAGGGCCGCGATGCCGCCCTTGTGGCCGTTGAAATGGCCAACTTACTGGAAGAAATTGAATGAGCGAATCGAGCCACCCCACGCCCTCCACCCGGCCGCCGCGCCAGTCGCGCAAGGGCCTGACCAGCACCGGTGCGCGCAAGGCCGCCAGCAAGTCAGACCGCTCCCGCGCGCGAGAATTTGCCCTGCAGGCGCTGTACCAGCTGCTGGTGGGTAAAAACGAGGTGGCCGAAGTCGATGCCTTCACCCGCGACCTGGCTGGTTTCAGCAAGGCCGACAGCGTGCATTTTGACGCGCTGCTGCACGGCTGCGCCGAGCAAGCTGAGGCGCTGGACGCACTGATTGTGCCGCTGCTGGACCGCAAGCTGGCCGAGATTTCGCCGGTGGAACACGGCGTGATGTGGATTGGCGCCTACGAGCTGCAGCACTGTGTGGACGTGCCCTGGCGCGTGGTGCTCAATGAATGCGTCGAGCTGGCCAAAGAGTTTGGCGGCACCGACGGCCACAAATACGTCAATGGCGTGCTCAACGGCCTGGCCCGGCAACTGCGCCAGGCCGAGGTGGCGGCCGACCAAGTGCGCTAGGCGACTCATGCGAGTGACCGAACGCGCCCGGCGCATCGAACCTTTTTACGTGATGGAAGTGGCCAAGGCGGCCAGCGCCTTGGCGGCAGAGGTGGCGCAGTCCGAGTCGCCAATGATTTTTCTGAACATTGGCGAGCCCGACTTCACCGCGCCGCCGCTGGTGCAGCAAGCCGCTGCCAAAGCCATCCACGACGGCCTGTCGCATTACACCCCCGCTACCGGACTGCCTGATTTGCGTGAGCGTATCAGCGACTGGTACGCCAGCCGTTTCGGCGTCAAGGTGCCGGCCGGGCGCATTGTGGTCACTGCCGGCGCCTCCGCCGCCCTGCAACTGGCCTGCCTGGCGCTGATCGAGCGTGGTGACGAAGTGCTCATGCCCGACCCGAGCTACCCCTGCAACCGGCATTTTGTGGCCGCCGCCGACGGCACCGCTGTGCTGATTCCGACCACGGCTGCCGAGCGTTTTCAACTCAGCGCCGACAAGGTAACCGAAGTATGGAACGACACGCCCCGCGGCGCAGGTATCGGCAAAACGCGTGGCGTTTTGCTGGCCTCGCCGTCCAACCCCACCGGCACCTCGATTGCGCCCGATGAATTGCGCCGCATTCATGAGGTGGTGAGCCAGCGCGGCGGCATCACCCTGATCGACGAGATTTACCTGGGGCTCAGCCATGACGACCTGTATGGCCACACCGCGCTGGCGCTGGACGACCAGCTCATCAGCGTCAACAGTTTTTCAAAATACTTCAATATGACCGGCTGGCGCCTGGGCTGGATGGTGGTGCCCGAAGCGCTGGTGCCGGTGATCGAGCGGCTGGCGCAAAACCTGTTCATCTGCCCCAGCACCATTGCGCAATACGCGGCACTGGCCTGCTTCGAGGCCGAGAGCCTGGCCGAGTACGAGCGCCGCCGCGCCGAATTCAAGGCCCGGCGCGACTACTTCATCCCGGCGCTCAATGCGCTGGGCTTGCGTGTGCCGGTGATGCCCGATGGCGCTTTTTATGCCTGGGCCGATTGCTCGGCAGCCTGCGCCCGGCTGGGTGTCAACGGCAGCTGGGACTTGGCCTTTGCGCTGATGCAGCGCGCCCACGTGGCGGTCACGCCGGGGCGCGACTTCGGCCAGTTTGATACCGGGCATTTCATTCGTTTTTCAACCGCCAATTCAATGCCCCAGCTGCACAGCGCCATTGAACGGCTCAAGGCCTTGCTGGCATGACCAAGTCGCCTCTTGACAATGAGACTTTCAGCTGGCCGGTGCGCGTCTATTGGGAAGACACCGACGCCGGCGGCATTGTTTTTTACGCCAATTACCTGAAGTTTTTCGAGCGCTCGCGCACCGAGTGGCTGCGCGCCAAAGGCATCGGCCAGCAGGCCCTGAAAGAGGCCAGCGGCGGCATGTTCGTGGTCAGCGATGCCCAGGTGCGTTTCATCCAGAGCGCCAGGCTCGACGACGAACTGTTGGTTACAACTTCGCTGCTGGCGGCCGGGCGCGCATCCATGACAATCCATCAACAGGCGCTGCGGACCAGCGCCGCCGGCCCGCAGTTGTTGTGCGACGCCACCATTCGCGCCGGCTGGGTTAAGGCCGACAGCTTGAAAGCTGCCAGAATTCCGCAAAATATCCTGGACACCCTGACATGAACCAAGACCTTTCCATCTTTCAACTCGTGCTCAACGCCAGCCTGGTAGTGCAATTGGTGATGCTTTTGCTGATCACGGTGTCGGTGGCCAGTTGGGCCGCCATCTTTCGCAAGCTGTTCTCGCTGGGCAAGGTCAAGCAGCTCAACGACACGTTTGAGCGCGACTTCTGGTCAGGCAGCAGCTTGAACGACCTGTTTGCGGCTGCCGCCCAAAACGCCCGCCAGGGTGGCCCGATGGAGCGCATTTTTGCCAGCGGCATGCGCGAATATCAAAAACTGCGCGAACGCCACATCACCGATGCCGCCGCACTGATGGACGGCGCCCGGCGCGCCATGCGTGCCAGTTTTCAGCGCGAAATGGACGTGATCGAAACCCACTTGTCGTTTCTCGCCTCGGTCGGCTCGGTGTCGCCTTACGTGGGTCTGTTTGGCACGGTGTGGGGCATCATGCACGCCTTCACCGGGCTGGCCGCGCTGACCCAGGTCACGCTCGCCAGCGTGGCGCCCGGCATTGCCGAGGCGCTGGTCGCCACCGCTATCGGCCTGTTTGCCGCGATTCCGGCGGTGGTGGCCTACAACCGCTTTGCCCGTGACATCGACCGCATCGCGATCCGGCTGGAAACCTTCATCGAGGAGTTTTCCAACATCCTGCAGCGCAACCTGGGCGCGCAATCGGCCTCGGGGCATTGAGCGGAGGTCAGCCATGCCAGCAATTGCACACCGTGGCCGGGGCCGCCGCACCATCAATGAGATCAACATGGTGCCCTTCATCGACGTGATGCTGGTGCTGCTGATCATCTTCATGGTCACCGCGCCGCTGATTGCGCCCAGCATGATCGACCTGCCCAGCGTCGGCAAGGCCGCCAGCCAGCCCGACCAGGTGATCCAGATCGTGATCGGCAAAGACGAGGCGCTGCAACTCAAGCTCAAGGACAAGACCATCTCAATCGGTCTCAAGGAAATCACCAGCGCGGTGCAACAGGCCCAGGCCGGCGTGCCCAATACCGCCGTGGTCATCAGCGCCGACAAGGCGGTCAGGTATGAAGCGGTGGTACGCGTCATGGACACCCTGCAGCGCGCCGGCATTGCCCGCGTCGGCCTTTCGGTGCAACTCGCCCCTTGATGCATTTTTGCCATGCACACAGCGGCTGATCGACTCGAGTTTTCCCCACCTGACACCCCCGGCGTGGTGCGCGCCTTCATGCTGGCGCTGCTGGCGCACGGACTGCTGGTGGCGGCCCTGACCTGGGGCGTGCACTGGCAGCGCAACGCGCAAATCGTCAACGTCGAAGCCGAGCTCTGGGCCGCCATGCCGGTGGCCGCTGCGCCGCGCTTGCAGGCGCCGCTGCCTGAAACACCCGAACCCATCAAGCCGCCCGTGCTGCCCGAGCCAGCGCCGGTACCGGTACCGGTGCCGCCCCCTGTAGCAGCGCCAGAACCACCCAAGGTGGACATTGCGCTGGAACGGGAAAAACAGCGGCTGCAAAAGCAAAAGCAAGAGCAACTGGCGCGTGAGCAACAGGAAAAACTCAAACAAGCGCAGCTTGAACAAGCCAGGCTGCAGCAGGAAAAGCTGAAAGAAGCGCAACGCAAGGCTGAACAACTTAAAAAAGAACAGGCCCAAAAAGCCAAACTGGCGCAGGAGAAGAAACTGGCAGAGCAACAAGCCAGACAACGCGAAGCCCAACGCGCCGAGCACATGAAGCGCATCGCAGGCCTGGCCGATGCCAGCGGCGCGCCGGGTGCCAGCGGCACGGCGCTCAAATCGGCCGGCCCGTCGGCCAATTACGCCGGGCGCATCGTGGCCCGCATCAAGCCCAACATCGTGTTCACCGACACCATCAGCGGCAACCCGACCGCCGTGGTCGAGGTGCACGCCGCGCCTGACGGCAAGATTCTGGCAAGCAAATTGACGCGTTCCAGCGGTGTGCCGGCATGGGACGAAGCGGTGCTGCGCGCCATCGCCAAGACTGAGGTGCTGCCGCGCGACACCGATGGCCGGGTGCCCTCGCCGCTGGAAATCAGCTTTCGGCCGAAAGATTGATGCGTCATTTCTGTTAACCGTGACCCGCAGCGCACGTCGGGTATCTGACTCCGCGAATGTCCCCAGGCTCGGACTGCTTCCGAGCCTCCTCCTTTATTTCGCTGCGTCAGGCACCCAACGCACGCTGCTCGCGGCGAGTACGCATTTCTTGAACACAGCTGAGCGCGTCCAGCAGTGGGTACGGTATTGGGTACGGTATTGGGGACTGCCGATGTCGCAAAGCGAAGCGCGTCTGAGGCTGTCGCCAATACCGCACCCGCTGCCAGCACCAGCCACGCATCAAATTCATTCGCGGCGAGGGCGCCGCTGCTACAAAGAAAGAGAGCGGCAGCATTGTTTGACGGGACGCTCTATTCGTAAACAATTTCAGCCGTGCCGGGCGCAGCCTGCGCCCACCAGCTCGCCAGCGCGGCATCGCTGGGGTAAAAGCGGGCTTGCTCACCGAGCTGCAACTCGGCCAGGGCGACACCTTCTTCGCCCTCACAGCGCAAGGCCAGCCGCACCCCCAGGCCACGCCATAGCTCGCCCTGCTCGGTCTGCTCCTTGCGCGCCGGAAAGTCTTTCAGCAGCCGCGCCATGTCCAGCTTCAAACCCTGCGGGCCGGTGCTGGCGCGCACATGCAGGTGCTTGCCAAAGTGGCAGCGCGCCTGCTCCAGGCTCCAGATTTGCGTCACGTTGAGCTGCATGCCGCCTGAAAACCGATCATCGCGTTGCTTGCCCATGACGATGATCAGCTCATCGTCCTTGAGCAAGTCTTTGTGAGTGTTGAGCAGCGCTTCTTCAACGCGCGTGTCGATCACCCCGCTCTTGTCGTCGAGCTTGAACAGCGCCAGTTTGCCGCGCTGACCGTTGACAATGCGCAGGTCGGTGACGATGCCCGCCACCAGCTGCGGCTCGCGGGTGTCGATCAGGTCGTCAATCGCGCGTTTGGCAAAGCGGCGCACCTCGGCCACCACTTCGTCGAACAAATGCCCTGACAAGTAAAAGCCGAGCGCGGTTTTTTCATAGACCAGGCGCTCTTTCACGCCCCACGGCGTGGCCGGCACCAACTCGGGCTCCTGGGTACTGGAGCCATGGTCGTCGTCGCCGCCCAGGTCAAACAGGCTGAATTGGTTGGCATTGGCCAGCGTGGCGGCACCAAACTCAAACGCCAGATCAACGCTGGCCAGCAGGCTGGCGCGGTTGAGTTCGAGCGCATCAAAAGCGCCGGCCTTGATCAGGGCTTCGACCGTGCGCTTGTTGATGCGGCTGCGATCGACCCGGGCGCAAAAGTCAAACAGGCTCTTGAACGGCCCCACCGTGTCGCCCTTGGGGCCGACGCCGCTGCCCTCGCGCGCCGCCACGATGGCTTCGATGGCCTGCTGGCCGCTGCCCTTGACGGCGGCCAGGCCGTAGCGAATAACCTTGTCCGAGACCGGCTCGAAACGGCCCACGCCCCGGTTCACATCGGGTGCCTCAAAGCTCAGGCCCATCTTGAGCGCGTCTTCGAGCAACACCTTAAGCTTGTCGGTGTCGTCCATTTCCACCGTCATGTTGGCGCAAAAGAACTCGGCCGTGTAGTGCACCTTGAGCCAGGCCGTGTGGTAGGCCAGCAGCGAATAGGCGGCGGCGTGGCTCTTGTTGAAGCCATACCCGGCGAACTTCTCCATCAGGTCAAACACCTCGTCGGCCTTGGCTTGATCGATGTCGTTTTTGGCAGCGCCGTCGCGAAATATCTGCCGCTGCCTGGCCATCTCGGCCGCGTCTTTCTTGCCCATGGCGCGGCGCAGCATGTCGGCGCCTCCGAGCGAGTAGCCGCCCAGAATCTGCGCGGTTTGCATCACCTGTTCCTGATAGACCATGATGCCGTAGGTTTCGCTCAACATCTCGGCCACCAGCGGGTGCGGGTAAATCACTTCTTCGCGGCCGTGCTTGCGCGCCACGAAGCTCGGGATCAGGTCCATCGGGCCGGGACGGAACAGCGCGTTAAGCGCGATCAGGTCTTCGAGCCGCGTCGGTTTGGCATCCTTGAGCATGCCCTGCATGCCGCGCGATTCGAACTGAAACACGGCCTCGGTCTTGCCCTCCTGAAACAATTGATAGACCGCGTTGTCATCAAGCGGAAGATTTTCGAAGGCAAATGCTTCCTGGCCGGGATGGCGCTGCACGATGAACTTGCGGGCCAGCTCCAGAATGGTGAGCGTGGCCAGGCCCAAAAAGTCGAACTTGACCAAGCCGACCGATTCCACGTCGTACTTGTCGTACTGGCTCACCGCCGAGTCGCTGCCGGGCTGCTGGTACAGCGGACAAAAATCGGTAAGTTTGCCCGGTGCAATCAGCACGCCGCCAGCGTGCATGCCAATGTTGCGGGTCAGGCCCTCGAGCTTGCGCGCAAGCTCCAGCAGTGTGCGCACATCCTCCTCTTTGGCCTCGCGCTCGGCCAGGATCGGCTCGGCTTCCACGGCATAGACCAGCTTGTCGTCTTTTTTGCGGTCAGCTGGCGGCAACTGCAGCGTCACGGCCACACCGGGCTTGTTGGGAATGAGCTTGCTGATGCCGTCGCAAAAGGCGTAGCTCATGTCGAGCACACGGCCCACGTCGCGAATGGCTGCGCGCGCCGCCATGGTGCCGAAGGTGGCGATCTGGCTGACCGCGTTCTTGCCGTATTTGTCTTTGACGTAATCGATCACGCGGTCACGGTTGCCCTGGCAAAAGTCGATGTCGAAGTCGGGCATCGAGACCCGCTCGGGGTTCAAGAAGCGCTCGAACAGCAGCTTGTAACGCAAGGGGTCGAGGTCGGTGATCTTGAGCGCATAAGCCACCAGCGAGCCGGCACCGGAGCCGCGCCCGGGGCCCACCGGGCAACCGTTCTTTTTGGCCCAGTTGATGAAGTCGCCCACAATCAAAAAATAGCCCGGGAAACCCATGCCCAGAATGGTCACCAGTTCAAAGTCGAGCCGCGCCAGATAGCGTGGCATTTCTTTTTCGCGCTGCACCGGGTCAGGGTACAGGTGCGCCATGCGCTCCTTGAGGCCCTCACGCGAGGCGTGGCGAAAGTAGTCATCGGCGGCCATCACCACGCCATCGACCGGCGGGATCGGAAATTCGGGCAACTGTGGTTTGTCGAGCACCAGGCTCAGGTTGCAGCGCCTGGCAATCTCGACGCTGTTGGCCAGCGCCGAGGGCACGTCGGCAAACAGCGCCTGCATTTCTGCCGTCGATTTGAAATACTGGTCGCGCGTGAAGCGGCGCACGCGCCGCGGGTTGGCCAGCAATTCACCCTCGGCTATGCAAACGCGCGCCTCATGCGCCTCAAAATCTTCCGCTGCCATGAACTGCACCGGGTGCGTGGCCACCACCGGCAAGCCCGAGCGAAAGCCCAGTTGCACCGCCGCCGCCACCTGCGGCTCGTCTTCCGGGCGACCGGCGCGCTGCAGTTCCAGATAAAACCGGTGGGTGAACACACCCGCCAACTGCAGCGCGGCGTCGAGCGCGCGCGCCTCGTCGCCTTGCAACAAGGCCTGGCCCACCGGGCCGGCCTGCGCGCCCGACAGGCAGATAAGCCCGCCATTGAGCTCCCTGAGCCAAGCCAGCGAAACCGTCGCCTGGGACTTGCCACCGTTTTGCGTCCAGGCGCGCGCCAGCAGTTCGGATAAATTGAGGTAGCCGGGATGGCTTTGCACCAGCAGCAGCACACGCGTGAATTGCCCGGTTTCCTTGCCCATGCCCTCCAGCCAGACCTCGGCACCGATGAGCGGCTTGACGCCGCGCTTACGCCCTTCCTTGTAGAACTTGATGGCGCCAAACAGGTTGCTCAGGTCGGTGATGGCCAGCGCGGGTTGGCTGTCGGCAGCGGCCGCTTTGATCACCTCGGCGATGCGGGTGGTGCCGTCGATGACAGAATATTCGGTGTGCAGGCGTAAGTGAACAAACATGATTCGTCAAGTATGATGATTAAAACAGTTAAGCATTGCAAGAAGCGCCTGTTTTGAATGTTGGATTGTAAAAAGACCCCCAAGGCGAATATCTTGAAGATTCTCGTGGTTGACGATCATGCGCTAATCCGTGAAGGGCTGTGCCAGGTGCTGCAGGGGCTCAACCCTGACGAAGCCACCGAGGTATTGCAGGCAGCCACTTGCGCGCAGGCGTTCGAACTGGCCCACTTCAACCCGGAGCTTGATCTGGTGTTGCTCGATTATCGGCTGCCCGACATGAGCGGCCTGGCGGCGCTGGAAATCTTCGGCCAACGGCACCCCGAGCTGCCGGTGGTGATTTTGTCGGGCTCGGCCAATCCCGGCGTGATGCAAAAAGCGCTTGTTCTCGGGGCCGTTGGTTTTGTCACCAAATCCTGTTTGAGCGAGACCTTGCTGAGCACCCTGCGCAACATCCTGGATGGGCAAATTTGCTACCCCAGCCAGTTCAGCCCGCTCGATGATGCTGCGGGCGGTGCCGCCACGCCACCGGTACTCAGTTCACGCCAACTCGACGTGCTGTGCCTGCTGCTGGGTGGCCTGACCAACCGCCAGATCGGCGAGCAACTGTCGCTGGGCGCAGAGACTGTGAAATTCCACGTCAGCAACATCCTGCGCATTTTTGGCGCCAGCACCCGCACCCAGGCCGTGCTCGAGGCCAAACGCTGGGGCTACGATCAGGCCTCTCACACCCCCTGAGCCGCCAGCAGGCGACGCAGCAAAATGCGCAATTTGGCCGGGCGCACCGGCTTTTGCAACAAGGTCAGTTGCGCCGCTTGGGCAGCCGACAGCAAAGCCGGATCAGCATCGCCGCTGATCAGACAGGCAGACACCTGGCAGCCCAGTTGTTGGCGCAATGTTGCAATTGCTTCGATGCCATGTGAAGCGCCATTGAGACGGTAATCGCTGATGATGATGGCCGGCAAAAAGCCGCTTTGCAGCGCCTGCTGCGCTTCTGGCAGACCACCTGCCTGGGCCACCTGGTAGCCCCAGCTTTGCAACAACTCGACCAGTGCCTGGCGCACCAGGTCATCGTCTTCAATTACCAGCACGGTGTCGCTTTGCGCAGCCTGCTGCCGGGTTGGCTCTGGCCGCAGTGCATCGGCACGAGCCGCCTCTGGTGCCGCGCGGGGCAGTGTCAGGCAGATGCGCGTGCCCAGGCCCAAGCGCGAGGAAAGCTGCAAGGGATGCTTCAGCAGCTGACAGCTTTGCTGCACGATGCTCAGGCCAAGGCCCGTGCCTCCGGCACGCTGGCGCCCTGGATTGCCCACCTGAAAAAACGCCTTGAAGACAGCTTGTTGATGTTCTGGCGCAATGCCCATGCCGTTGTCCCAGACTTCGATGCGAACTTGTGCCGGGTCGGCTGTTGGTCGGCAAGCCACCAGCACGCCGCCCCGGTCGGTGTAACGCAGCGCATTGCCCACCAGGTTGAGCAAAATGCGGTACAGCAAGGCCGCATCACTCCTGACCCACAGCGTACTGGGTCGAATACGCAGGCGCAGCCCCTTGTCCTGTGCCACGGGTGCAAGATTCTGGCCCACGCGCTCAAACAATTCCTGCAGGGGAAAATCCTGCAATCTGATCTGTACCGCCCTGGCTTCAAGGCGCGAGATGTCGAGCAGGCCATCAAGCAAGTTTTGAATCGCGCGCACCGATGCCTCCAGACTATCAACCAGCTGGCGTGTCGGGGCGTCGTGCTGAAGCTGCGACAGGCGCGCCACAAACATGCCCAGGGCATGTATGGGTTGGCGCAAATCGTGGCTGGCAGCGGCCAGGAATCTGGATTTAGCCTGCGTTGCCAGCTCGGCTTCTTCCTTTTTTTCACGCAAGGCCTGGGTCACCGTGGCCACCTGGTGCTCCAGCTCCTGCTGCACATCGGCCAGGCGATTGGCCATGTGCATCAGGTTTTCCTGGAGTTCATGGAGCGGGTCATTTGCCGGGGTGTTCGCCTGCACCTGGGCAGCCACGGCAAAATCACCATGCCCGATGCGTTCGATCAGATTCGAGACCCGCATCATCGGGCGAATCACGCCAGCGCTGAGCCTGGCCGCCAGCACCACGCCAAACAGCAAACCCAGAACACTGATCAGCCCCCCCAACATCAAGATATCACGCTTTTTCTCGGTCACCGACTGGCGTGAAAACTTTACCACCACCTGGCCCAGAGGGGCAACTTGTCCACTGTTTGAGGCATTGGGTTCCTCATACAAATCATCGAGCTTGAGTCCGCTGGCATAGACCACCTGCGTCAACACATCGGGCAGATACTGATCGTCGATGTCTTGCCCCGCCGACCGGGAAGGCGCGGGCAAGCCAGGTTCGCCGCTATTGCCGGCGCTGGCCAGCATGCGGCCCTCGCGGTCCACGATACCAACCCAGCGCACGTCGGGTTCGCGCAAGGCACCGCGCGCAATCAATTGCAACTGCTCCTGGTTGGCTGCAAACAGGCCAAATTCGCTGGCCAGCGCAAGCTGTCGCGCCACCAAGCGGTTACATGACTGGTAGCTGTCATTGATGTCTTCAAAACGCGACATCAGGAAGACGCCCGACAGCAGCAAGCAAAGCAGCGACACCGGCAGCAGCGCAGCCAGCAGCATTCGCAGCCGGATATCGGGTGTTTTCATGGGTTCTGCGCCTGTCGTTTCAATGCCAGCCGCAAAGACTTGCCATCCAGCGACAGCGCCAGCACGCTGGCCACCTGGTCATTGACGCTGATTTCAAAATCGTCGGGCTCGAGGGCCTTCGCTGGCAATTTCCGGCTGGCCAGCACCTCGAGCACCCAATGGGCAGCCTGGCTGCCCGCCTGTGCCGGTGTGCTGTACAAGGCCAGCAGCGCGCCGGCACGCACATAGGCGGGCGAAAAGGCAATGAGCGGCACATTGGCGCGGATGGTGGTCAGCAGGATGTTCTGAATGCTGTTGCTGTTGAAAACCAGCGGATCGGCCTGCGCCAGCAAGACATCGCTGACCTCAATGACCGACTGCAGGGCAGAAAACAACGCGCTGTCGTCATCCACCCGGGCGGCAACCAGTTCCAGGCCGTTGGCACTGGCCGCAGCCAGCAAAGCAGCGCCCCTGGACCAGGAGTCGGGCCCCAGCAAGGCGCCGACTCGTCTGGCCTTGGGTAGCGCCAATCGAATCAGCGCCATCTGGCGATTCAGCGGTTGATCCAGATAAACGGCATTGAATTGTGGCGACAGCTTGCGTCCGGTATCAAGCAACACGCGCTCAAAGGCGCTGCGCGGCACCAGGGCACTGAGCACGGGCGCTTTCGAGCCGGATTTGCCCAAGGCCATCGACGCCTGCACGCCCAGCGCCACCCAGACCTTGGGTGCTGCAAGCCTTGCCTCGGGAATGCTGGCAAGGTCAGCCACGTGGTACATCTGGATCGCGGTTCGCGGCACACCCTGGCTTTCCAGTTGTCCGATCAAGGCCTGGGC
>NZ_JACUUE010000339.1 GCF_014859475.1 Rhodoferax sp. | reverse complement strand
CAAAGTCATCCCAATCCATGCGTTTGAGCAAGTCTTGTGTCTTCATGCGCTGACCTTTTGCCAATCAGGGTAGCTGGCGCGCGCCTGGTCGAGCATGTTGGCTGCCAACAGGGGCTTGCCGACCAGGGGGTTAGCGGCCAGGGCTGCCACCCGGGCTTGGTGGTCGCCTGCAGCGGCGGCTTTGGCGGTGAGGCGCTGGTAGCGCTCAAGCTGTTTGGCCAGTCCGTAAAACGAGGTCGGCAAGCGCGGCGCGGGCAGCCGCTCGATGCCGGCGCGTGACACCCGCACGCGGGTCTCGACCACGGTGTCGTGCGTAAAGGCCGCCGTGGCGCCCAGGTTGGGCAGGTTCAGCACCAGTTCATGCGGCGTGCTGGATGCCAGTGCCCGGATGACGGTCACGGCCAGGTCGCCAAAACCAGCCGAGCCACGGAAGAATTTCAGCTCTGGCCGGGCCCGCTTGCCCTCGGCCTCGAAGTGGGTGTAATACCGCTCCAGCGAGGCTGCCACCACGTCGCTGCGCGGACCATGCTGCTTCGCGTGCGCCACAAAGGCTTCTGGAAACAGGTAGTAAGGCAGGTAGGAGTTGGGCCAGTAGCCGGGCTGCTCATGCGCCATCTGGAGCGACAGGGCAAAGCGCAGCTTGTGCTCGTCGTCGTAGTCGTCGGGTGGTGCCAGCGACGCACTGAGCGCCGCCAGCGGGGCACCGTCGATCAGCACTTCGCTGTACCAGGTGGCATGGTTGAGTCCGTTGCAGCGAAAGGTGTAACGCGCCGGGCGGTCCATGGCATGGCACAGCGCCAGCAGGTCTTCGTCTGACTGGTCGCACAGGCCGATCACCTTGATGCCGCCACGATCACAGATGGCCTGCGTCACGATGTTGCTGGGGTTGGTGTAGTTGAGCAAAATGGCATCGGGCGCCAGGTCTTGCATGATGGCGGCCACGCGCAAGGCCTCGGGCACCGAGCGCAGGGCAAAAAAGAAGCCGCCCGGGCCCACCGTTTCCTGCCCCGGCAAGTCAAATTCCAGTGGCAGGGTTTCGTCGATGCGGCGTGCCGCCAAGCCACCAGGCCTGGTCGAGTTGAGCACCAGATCGGCGCCCGCAATGGCAGCCTCCAGCGTGGGTGCCACTTCCACTGTGAAGGCGCCGGCCTGTTGGGCCATGGCGCTGGTGAGGCGGGCCACGATGGTCAGGTGGTCGGCATCAAGGTCGTACAGCCGCACGGTGGTCAAAGGCAGTTCGCCCGCATGGGCAATCAGGGCCTGCAGCAGGCCCGGTGTGTAGGCGCTGCCGCCGCCCAGAATGGTCAGGGTTTGCATAAGTTCTCCTGGGTTAACGTGAAAGAACGTCGTCATTGCGAACGAAGTGACGCAATCCATGCCCCCCGACTGCATGGACTGCCGCGCTACGCTCGCAGTGACGGCTTCTCTGTTCAAGGTCGGTGTGCGGTATCCGTCCGGATACGGATGGCTCGCGATGACGGTGCTCTTTCAGGATTTGGGGCGTCGGCTTGGATTCATGACAGTTAGACCGGCCATCAGGCCGGGGTCGGTGACCAGGCCACCGGTCTGGGTCAAAA
>NZ_JACUUE010000097.1 GCF_014859475.1 Rhodoferax sp. | reverse complement strand
CGTTCGCAATGACGGCTACTGTCGCAATGACGGGGTGGTTCGCAATGACGGCTACTGTCGCAGTGACGGGGTGGTTCGCAATGACGGCCATTTGCGCAATAACGCGGGCTGTTCAAGAAAGTGGGTTTGATATGCGCGATAGGTATATCAAGCGCCTGCTCCTTCAGGACTGCCGGCGTGCCGCGGTTCACTGGCCCGACGGTGCGCCCGGGATCAGCGTCAACACGTATTCAGCGCTTTCGAACAAGGGCGCCAGTGGCTGCTGCAAGACCTTTGACAGTTGTTCCAGATTGTTTTTTGGTAGCGCCAGATACAAGTTGGTCGTGCGCTCGCTGGATGGCCGCAGGCCTTTCAGCGTGACCACGCCTGCCTGCCCACGCGAATAAAACGTGGCAGAAAACGGTATCTTGTCCAGATAAACCAGTTGCTCACCGGCTTGCCTGTGCTGCATGGCGTAGGCCACCAGATGCTTCTCGGTCTTGAGGTGCAAGGGTTGCAGCGTGACCACTGCGGTGTAGCCTGTCACGAGCAGCGGCATCAGCCAGACCAGGGTCGCCCGCAGTTGCCGGCCCGGTTTTTGGGTGAAAGTTGCCGTCTCAAGTGCCAGCGCCATCAAGACGCTGAAGGCAGCCAGAGCAGGCAGCACGTAGGTCCACAGGATGTTGCCGGAAACGGTAAAAAATACCGGCGTGAACAAGGCCCAAGCGAGTAAATAAGCCTTGTCGGGATCGTGCCGGGTCTGCCACAGGGCCGCCCGTTGCACCGGGTTGATCACGCAGCGCAGCAGCATGGCCAGCGCCACCAGCCCCCAGGGAAAAGAAGCGACCAGCACCTCGCCCCAGATTGCCCCTTTCATCCGCTTGTGCGCCACGCCGTACAAATCACCCGCCCAGCCGGAATCAATGAAGCGCAAAAAATGCTCGCCCACCAGAAAGTAGTTCAGAAAACCCGGTGTTTTTTGCTCGGCCAGCAGGTACCAGGGCACGCTCAGCAGCAGCATCAGCGCCAGCCCGGAAACCCAGGGCAAGCGTTTGAATGATGCCCGCAAGGATGGGTAGAAGACGGTCAGCCCCAGCATCGGCCCGGCCACCAGCACCAGCATGAGCGGCCCCTTGGCCAGCAGGCCCACCGCCATGGCCACAAAAAAACCGTAGCGCCAGGCCGGGCTGGGCGCTTTGGCCGACATGGCCAGCGCCACCATGGCCCAGGTGGTGGCCAGCGCCAGAAAGGGGTCGGTCAGCACCGCCCCGGCGGCCATGAAGACCAGCGCGCAGCTGACATAAATCAGCAGCGTGCTGCGGGCGACGCGCTCGCCAAAATAGGTGCGCGCATAGACAAAGAGCAGCGCCATGCCAGCCACGGTGGCCAGCCACGATGGCAGCCGCGCGGCAAATTCGGTGACACCCAGCAGCTTGAAGGCAATTGCCTCGGTCCAGAAAGACAGCGGGGGTTTGCCCCAAAACGGCAGCTCAGGGGTGAACCATGGCGTGATCCAGTCGCCGGTCACCGCCATCAGGCGCGCCACCTCGGCGTAGCGCGGCTCGGAGGTGCTCGCCAGCGGCAGCCACGCCATGCTGGCCAGGCGCAGCCCCAATATCGCAGCCAGCGCCAACCACCAGCGATTAACTTTCATGGCCATTCAGCCGAACGTCATGGATTGCTTCACTGCGTTCGCAATGACAAAGAGTGCTCTGATCACGGCGCTGGCGCATGGGTGCTGTCCTGATCTGCTGCACTCGAGTCTGCTGGTGCCAGCGGGCTTTGCACCACATCGCGCAGCACATACAGCGGGCGCTGTTTGGTCTCGAAATAGGTTTTGCCGACGTATTCGCCGACCACACCAATGGACAGCAGTTGCACGCCACCCAGGAATGTGATGACTGCAATCAGCGACGGGTAGCCGCCCACCGGGTTGCCGTGCAGCAGGGCATCCACCACAATCCAGAAGCCGAAAGTCAGGCCGACAAGTGCGCCCAGCAGCCCCATCACGGTGGCCCAGCGCAAGGGCGTCACAGAAAACGAAGTAATGCCCTCGAACGCCAGACCGAACAGTTTCAGCGCGTTCCATTTGGTGTTGCCGGCAGCGCGTTCATCGCGGTCGTATTCGATCACGTGGGTGGGGTAGCCAACCCAGGCAAACAGGCCTTTCATGTAGCGATTGCGTTCGGGCAGCTGTTTCAGGGCATCGACGGCGCGCCGACTCATCAGGCGAAAGTCGCCGGTGTCGGCGGGAATCTCGATGTGGCTCAGGATGTTGAGCAGGCGGTAAAAAAGATGGGCGCTGAGCCGCTTGTGCCACGACTCACCGGCGCGCGAGCGCCGCTTCATGCAGACGATGTCAGAGCCGCTGTGGAAGGCGGCCAGCATTTGTTCAATGAGTTCGGGCGGGTCCTGCAAATCGGCATCGAGCACCACCACCGCCTCGCCAACCGACAAATCCAGGCCGGCGGTCAGCGCGGCCTCTTTGCCAAAATTGCGGCTCAGGCGAACCGCCTTGACCTCGGGGTGGCTGGCTGCCAGTTCCAGCAGATAAAGGCCGCTGTCGTCGCGGCTGCCATCGTCCACCAGCACCAGTTCATAGCGGATGGCCAGCGGCTTGAGCACTTGGCTCAGGCGCTCGTACAGCAAGGGCAGCACCGTGCGCTCGTTGTAGAGCGGGATCACCACGGACAGCGCCACGCGCGCCGACGGCCCGGGCGCAATCAGCTGGCGTTCGTGTTCAGCGCGCATGAGTATTACTTTTCGTCAACATGAGAAATTGCCTATCAAAACGGCTGCATCTTAACGCCTGCAGCGGGTGCCAGGCGAGGTCGCAGCAGCGCGGGCTTTTGTGTCTATGATGGCCGCATCATGCGCCGAAAAATTCCCTCCCTTCAAGCCTTGGCCTGCTTCGAGGCCGCTGCCCGCCACCAGAGTTACACCCGCGCGGCGCAAGAGCTGGCGCTCACGCAAGGCGCGGTGTCGCGCCAGCTTACCGCGCTGGAAGACTTTGTCGGCGTGGCGCTGTTCAAGCGCACGCGCCACGGCGTCACGCTCACCGAGCGCGGACGCGACTACGCCGCACAGGTCGCCATTCGGCTGCAGGCGCTGGAGCAGGACACGCTCGACGTCATGAGCACGCAGGGTCGCGGCAGTGTGCTGCACCTGGCCGCCGTGCCCACCTTTGCCACGCGCTGGCTGATTCCGCGCTTGCCCGACCTGCAAAGAGCACAGCCCAATTTCACCGTGCACATCGAGACCCGCACCCGCCCCTTCATGTTCGCCGACACGCCGTTTGATTGCGCGCTGTTTGCCGGCACGCCCGCGCAGGTCAGCCAGTGGGCCGGCACCCAAGCGGTGAAACTGCTCGACGAAGTGGTGCTGCCGGTATGCCAGCCCAGCCTGCTGCAAGGGCAGGCCAGCCTGTCGCCCGAGGCGATTGCAGGGCTGCCGCTGCTGCAGCAAAGCACCCGCCCTGATGCCTGGCGCCAGTGGTTCGAGGTGCAGGGCATTGCCGCGCCGCAAGCGCTCTCAGGCGCTCGTTTTGAGCAGTTTTCCATGACCGCCGCCGCTGCTGTGCACGGCTTGGGCCTGGCGCTGGTGCCGCGTTTGCTGATTTCTGATGAGCTGGCGCGCGGTGAGCTGGTGGTGGCTTGCGACCGGCCGCTGGCAAATCAACGCGCCTACTATCTGGTGCAGCCCGACGGCCAGGCCAATTTGCCGACCACCCGGATTTTTATGGACTGGCTGCGGCAAACCGCCGCCACAGCTTGAGCCCCGGCACAACGCCGCAACATGGCGCATCTGGCATCACACCCCGGCGCGTTCAGGCTCTTACTTGTTGTCGGCGTCCACCGCCAGTCGCAGCATCTCGAAAATATCGGGAATAGCGGTGCTGACCCGGTTCCAGTTCGGGATCAGCGGGGTGGCCATGGGGTCGTCCATGAAGGCCTGGCAAGCCAGAGCGATGGCGCGCGTGAACGACTCCACCGCCATGGCCTCCTCATGCCGGTCGAACTGCAGGCCGTTGATGGCCGCATCCGCCTCGAACTTCATGATGGTGTCTTCGGCACGGCGCAAATAGGCCACCAGCAGCGACTTGAACAGGCCGTCCGAGAACACCACGCCTTCGGAGGCCAGCGTGCGAAAAATCGACTTGCAGATGTCCACCGTCATGCGCATCAGGCCCTTGCTGGCATCTTCAGCTGACAGCACCTGGTGCTTGTGGTCGTAGTTGGCGGCAATGTCCACCTGGCACACCCGGCGCGGTGAGTAGTTGCGATAGACCTCGGCCAGCGAGCCCACCTCCAGGCCCCAGTCCCAGGGAATCCGGTTGACCCGCGCCAGCTCGGTCACCATGCAGAACTCGCCGGCCAGCGGGTAGCGGAAATTGTTCAGAAAAGTCAGAAAACCCTGCGCGCCGACCAGTTGTTGCAGGGCCTGCACCAGCGGCGTGACCAGCAGCCGCGTGACGCGCCCGTTCAATTTGTCCGACACCCGGCTGTAATAGCCCTTGCAAAAGACAAAGTCCAGCGTCGGGCTGGCGATGGGGTAGCACAGCCGCGCCAGCAGCTCGCGGCTGTAGGTGACGATGTCGCAGTCGTGCAGCGCAATCACCTGCGACCTGGCCCGCGCCAGCACATAGCCGTAGGCCAGCCAGACCGAGCGCCCCTTGCCGCGCTCGCCCACATTGAAGCCGTGGCGGGCAAAGGTTTCATAGATTTCGCTGATGCGTTTGCCGTCGTTGTGGACAATTTTGACCTCGGTGGCAATTGGTGCCATGAAGGCCCGCACCCGGGCAAAGTCCTGCACCGAGGCCTTGTCGAGGACCAGCACGATTTCATTGAGGTACCTGACCTTGGCCAGCTCCTGCACGATGCCCGGCATGGCCGGGCCTTCGAATTCACTGTACAGCGCGGGCAGCACCAGCGCGATGGGGCGGGTTTTGGCAAACTGGCACAGCTCGGTCTCGAGCCGCTCCAGCGACGGCTTGCCGAGCTGGTGCAGGGTGGTGACGATGCCGCTTTGATGAAAATCAGACATGGCGCAGGCTCCTGTTCAATCCAGATTCAAAGGTGTTCGATCTCGCTTTGCTCTTGTTCTGCGTGCTCCTTTTCGATCATGCGCCGCGCCGCGTCGATGCCGCCGACACCAAAGGCGATGGCCAGCGCCGCCACAATGCCGCCGAAGGTGATGGAAAAGGCGGCCAGCACAATGCCCGGCGCAATCTGGAGCTGCTCCATGGTCATGGCCAAAATCAGCACCGTCAGCAGCAGGCGCACGGCATTGGCCAGCGCCCGGGCGTAGTGGTAGCCGCTGTTGACGGCCGCAATCAGCACCGCGCGGCTGGCAAACCCAGCCAGCAAGGTGCCCACCAGCAAGATCACCAGCGCCGAAAAGGCGCGCGGCAGGTAGCCAAAAATTTGCGTTACCAAGTGTTCAATGGCGGCAATCTGCAGGGCGTTCAGGGCCAGCATCAGCGTCAACACCATCACCAGCCAGAAGACAATGCGGGCGATCAGCGATGCCGGTTTGGTCCACACCCCGCCCTTGCGCATCAGCGCCGTCATGCCCACCCGGTCGGCAAAATTATCGAATTTGATGGCATTGAGAAACTTCAGCAGCACAAAGTGAATCAGCTTGGCCAAACCGGTGCCCAGCAGCAAAATCACCAGCATCGCCAGCACATTTGGCAACAAGGCCTTGAGGTTCAAAAATATCGCGTCCAGGGGTTGCACGATCAGGTCGAGGAATTCATTCATGGGGGTACTCCTTGTTCATCAGGTCCAGGCGCTGGCCAGGTAGTCTTTGTCGCGCTCAAAGGCCAGGCACAGTTGCTCGATTTCCAGCTCTACCTCGGCCGGTGTCATGGCCTCGGCCGTCAGAATGAACGCCGCAGTCCGGCCGATGTAAAGCGGCGTGAGCGACTTGATCAGGTGCGTCGGCAGCATCTGCTTGCGGTGAAAGGCGAGGGCGTAGTCGTAAATCACGCGCGCCCACAGCGCAGGGGAGAAGGTAAATTCGGCATCGCTCTGCGCGCCCAGCCGTTGCACCTCGGAAAAATCGCCAGCACCCAGCACCTCGCGCCAGATCTCGTGCAGGTTGGCCAGGCCGTCGCGAAACTGCGCCAGCATGCGCCCGGTATGCACGTTCACGTGCTCCAGCCCGACCGTGTATTCGAAGCCAAAAGCCGGCACCGGCTCGGAGCCGCGCACAGGCAGCCACACCGGCGCGTAGTTTTCCATCAGGTCAAAGGTGGCACTGACCACCTGGTAGAGCATGCTGCTGAGGTCGGCGCCGGGGTCTTTGGCGTCGTGAATCTTGGCACCAAGAAAAGATTGCGTCACCTTGAAACCGTTGGCAATGGCGCTGGTGGTCATCCAGATGTCGATGCCAAAACGCGCCACATCGGTCTGCCACACATCCTTGCCCAGGTAAAAACCGGCCAGCTGGCCCGAGAAACCGAAGTCGCCGCCAATCGGCTGGCGCACCCGCTTGCCGTACAGCGCGCGCGTCAGCGGGTAGATGATGCTGTTGGTGATGGTGCCGTCGAACTTGTGGCGGTGGTAGAGCGGTGCCACATAGTCAAAACCGCTCTCCAGCACCGGCTTGAGCAGCAGCTCGATCCATTCGGGCGTGATGCTGCGCAAATCAGAATCGACCACCGCGCAGGCTTTGGCCTGGAGCGCCTGGGCAATCCCGAACACCGCCCGGAAGGCGCTGCCCTTGCCGGGCACGCCCGCATAGGGAAAGGCCAGCTTGGCAATGGGCGAAACCCGGTGGTGCAGCAGGATGGCGTTGTAGTCCTCGATGGTGGACTGCTGCACCACCGTGGTGGTGCCGTCGGTGGAGCCGCCGTCAGAGTTGACGATCACGGCGCTGTGCTCGGGAAAGTATTTGGCCAGCCCGGCCTGCACCGCGCGCACCACATGGCCAATGGTGTGCGCATTGTTGAAGCTCGGGATGCCGACCACGATGTCGGCCCGCCCCAGCGCCTGGAGCTGCGCTTGCACGTCGGGCCGCAGTTCAATCGTGTCCATGGCACAAAAAGTCAAGCACGGCTTCGTTCCAGCCGCTCGGGCCAGGTTGGCGCGTTGTCGTCAGACCAGCCAGCTGCCAACCGGCGTCGGCCAGACCCTCCGGGTGACGCACCAGCACGGCATGGTCCACCGCGCGCAGCATCGGCAGGTCGTTGCGGCCGTCACCCAGCCCCAGGGTGGTCATGGGGCCACGCTCCATCTCGTACAGCACCCGCAGCAGTCGAACCGCCCGGCCTTTGTCGTGCTGGCCCAGAATGTGATGGAGTTGCCCCGCGGTCCAGTTCAGACCGACGCGATTGATGGCTTGCAAGAAATCGGCATCGACCGGGCCGTCAAAGACAAAGGGCTCGTCGAATTCGCGCTGCCGGGCCAGCGCCGCCTGCTCGGTGTCGAGTCCGGTCAGCGTCGCGATTTCGGCCACGTCCATGTCGGTGAAGCCGCGCACCCGGGCCCCGGTTTGCGCGCGCAGCGCGACGAACTGGCGCCTGATCTCGGCATGTGGCGTGCCCAAGGTGATGCGCTCAAAACCCGCTACCAGGCGGTCACCGTCGACGGGTGTTGTGAAATACCCGCTCGGCACATACACGGCGCCACCGTTTTCCACAATGAACGGGTGGCTGTTGCCCAGCCGCTGGCGGTACAGCAGCATCTCGGCGCGGGTTTTGCTGGAGCACAGCACCAGCGCGATGCCTTGCGCGCGCAGCACCTCCAGCGCCGGCAAGGCAGGGGCGAAAGAATAGCTCACCGGGTCGAGCAAGGTGCCGTCCAGGTCGGTGAAAACAAGCACTTTCTGACGCATTTCGGGTGCATCCAGCCATGTGATTCAGGGGCTTGAATGATGCGTGACAGGGTCTTTTGCGGCTTGACAATTCGCAACGGGCCGTTCTTTGCCAGGCGTGTGAAGCGGCCACCTTTCACATTACAGCCCGGTATATTCCTGGGTGTTCAGTTGTCAGACCACGTGCTAAGCTAACGGTCGCTGACCACTGTCTTGACACCCCATTCACAGGAGCGTTTTTCATGCCCGGACTTCTTCCCAACATCGACCCTGACGGCCTGCTTGAGTTTTCGGTGGTCTATACCGACCGCGCGCTCAACCACATGTCCAAGCGCTTTCAGGGCGTGATGACCGACATCTCGCGCATTCTCAAAGAGGTTTATCACGCCCAATCGGCGGTGCTGGTGCCCGGTAGCGGCACCTTTGGCATGGAGGCGGTGGCGCGCCAGTTTGCCACTGGCAAGAAAACCCTGGTGATCCGCAACGGCTGGTTCAGCTACCGCTGGACGCAGATTTTTGACATGGGGCAAATCCCGTCGGAATCGACCGTGCTCAAGGCGCGCCGCGTTGGCGCCGACCCGCAGGCGCCGTGGGTTCCCTGCCCGATCGACGAGGTGGTTGCCAGCATCCGCGCCAACCAGCCCGACGTGGTGTTTGCCCCGCACGTCGAAACCGCCGCCGGCATGATGCTGCCTGACGACTACCTGAAAACCGTGGCTGACGCGGTGCATGAAGTGGGCGGCCTGTTTGTGCTCGACTGCATTGCCTCGGGTGCCATGTGGGTCGATATGGAAGCCACCGGCGTCGATGTGCTGGTGAGCGCGCCGCAAAAAGGCTGGAGCGGCTCGCCCTGCTGCGCCATGGTGATGTTGAGCCCGCGCGCTCGCGCCGCGATTGACGCCACCACCAGCACCAGCTTTGCCTGCGACCTCAAAAAATGGCTGCAGATCATGGAGGCCTACGAAAAGGGCGGCCACGCCTACCACGCCACCATGCCAACCGATGCGCTCCTGCGCCTGCGCGAAGTCATGCAGGAAACCCGCGCCTACGGCTTCGAGAAGGTCAAGGCCGAGCAGGCGGCGCTGGGTGCCAAGGTGCGCGCCCTGTTTGAGCGCCGCGGCATCAGGAGCGTGGCCGCCGAGGGTTTCAAGGCCCCCGGCGTGGTGGTGAGCTACACCCATGACGCCGACATTCAGAACAGCAAAAAATTTCTGGCGCTCGGCCTGCAAACCGCCGCCGGCGTGCCGCTGCAATGCGACGAGCCCGCTGATTTCTCCACCTTCCGCGTCGGCCTGTTTGGCTTGGAAAAGCTGCACAACGCCCAGCGCAGCGTGGCGCATCTCGCTGCCGCACTCGACGCCATGGGCATCACGGCCTGAACTGACTGACCTTGAAGTCACCTCCAATGATGCAAGAAAAACGTCATTGCGAGCCC
>NZ_JACUUE010000338.1 GCF_014859475.1 Rhodoferax sp. | reverse complement strand
GCGGCAGTCCATGCAGTCCGGGGTCATGGATTGCGTCACTGCGTTCGCAATGACGGGCAATTGCGCAATAACGATCTCCTTTCACCGCATCCGATAACCCATGGCCACCAAATCCACCATATTCAAGGCCAACCTGCAAATTGCAGACATTGATCACGGCTACTACGCTGACCATGCCCTGACGCTGGCGCGCCACCCCAGCGAAACCGATGAACGCATGATGGTGCGGCTGTGCGCGCTGGCCTGGCAGGCGCACCAGCTGCAAAGCGTTTGCGGCGGCGACGCCACGCTGGCCTTTGGCGCGGGCTTGAGCGACCCCGATGAGCCCGACGTGCTGTTGCGCGACTTCACCGGACGCACGCGCCTGTGGATCGAGGTCGGCCAACCCGAGGACAAACCGCTGCTCAAAGCCTGCGGCAAGGCCGATGCCGTGGCGCTGTATTGCTATGGCCAGGCCGCCGAGGTGTGGTGGCGCGGCATGGAAAGCAAGCTCGCACGCGCAAAAAACCTTCGGGTCTGGCGCATCCCCACCGCTGCGGCCCAGGCACTCATTCCCATGGCGCAGCGCAGCATGACGCTGCAGGCCACCCTCCAGGAGGGCGTGCTGATGCTGGGCGACGGCAGCCACAACGTCAATATTGAGCCGCTAAGCTGGAAGTAGTTGTCTGGTGTCAACTTGGTGAAATGTCGTTGCTATAACATGTCCGACGTTCTTTCACTACTCTCGTAAATACCATGTCCGCACGTCTTTCCAACAAAATTTCCATCATCACCGGCGCCGCTCAAGGCATTGGTCTGGCCACCGCGCTCAAATTTGCCCAGGAAGGCGCCACTGTTATCGTGTGCGACGTCAAGCAGGCCGGCATTGACGAGGCCGTGGCCCAGTGCCGTGCCCTGGGCGCTACGGCTGAAGGCTTTGTCATGGACGTGACCCAGCGCCCCATGGTCGATGCCGTGGTGGCCCAGGTCAAGGCCAAATTCGGCCGAATCGACGTGCTGGTCAACAACGCCGGCATCACCCAGGATGCGCGTCTGCAAAAAATGACCACCGAACAGTTCGACAAGGTCATCGACGTCAACCTGCGCGGCGTATTCCACTGCTCACAAGCGGTGGCTGACGGCATGGTGGCGCAGGGCAGCGGCGTGATTCTGAACGCCAGCTCGGTGGTCGGCCTGTATGGCAACTTCGGCCAGACCAACTACGCCGCCACCAAGTTCGGCGTAATCGGCTTTACCAAGACCTGGAGCCGCGAGCTCGGCCCCAAGGGTGTGCGCACCAATGCTGTGGCTCCCGGCTTCATCACCACTCCGATGGTGGCGGCCATGCCCGAAAAAGTGCTGCAGGACCTCGGTGCCAAGGTCGCTCTGCGCCGCTTGGGCAAGCCCGAGGAAATTGCCAACGTCTATGCCTTTTTGGCCAGCGACGAGGCCAGCTACATCAATGGCGAAGTGATCGAAGTCTCGGGCGGCATTTCGCTCTAACTTGCAAGAATCCAGAGCGACGCCCCAAATGATGAAAGCGTACCGTCATCGCGAGCCATCCGTACCCTGCCCGATACCGCACACGGACCTTGAACAGAGACTTCG
>NZ_JACUUE010000337.1 GCF_014859475.1 Rhodoferax sp. | reverse complement strand
GACCGGTTTTCAAAAGGCCCTGGCCGATAGAATGCGGCCATGACGACTCAGCCCGCCCCTGCCCCAGCTTTTGATGACAGTCGCGCCGTGGCGCTGGCGCATGAAACCCTCGACATCGAGGCGGCCGCCCTGCTCGGCCTCAAGCCGCACATCGGGGCCGACTTTGTGCAAGCGGTGCACCTGATGCTGGCCGTCAAAGGTCGCGTGGTGGTGATGGGCATGGGCAAGAGTGGCCACATTGGCCGCAAGATTGCCGCCACGCTGTCTTCCACCGGCACCCCCGCCATGTTTGTCCATCCCGCGGAGGCCAGCCACGGCGACCTGGGCATGATCAAACCCGTTGACGTGGTGCTGGCCATTTCCAACAGCGGTGAGTCTGAAGAACTCACCGCCGTACTGCCCATGATCAAGCGCCTGGGCGCGCCGCTGGTGGCCATGACGGGCCACGCCGGCTCGACCCTGGCACGCCACGCCGACTACTTTTTGAACAGCAGCGTCGCCAAAGAAGCCTGCCCGCTCAATCTGGCGCCCACCGCCAGCACCACCGCGCAACTCGCGCTCGGCGACGCGCTGGCCGTGGCCCTGCTCGATGCCCGCGGCTTCAAGGCCGAAGACTTTGCCCGCTCGCACCCCGGTGGCGCGCTGGGGCGCAAACTGCTCACGCTGGTGAGCGATGTGATGCGCAGCGGCGACCAGGTGCCCCGCGTTGGCCTGCAAGCGGGTTTTAGCGAGTTGATGCGCGAGATGAGCGCCAAAGGCCTGGGCGCCACTGCCGTGGTCGATGCTGACGGGCGGGCGCGGGGCATTTTTACCGACGGCGACCTGCGTCGCCTGATTGAAAAAGGCGTCGATTTGCGCAGCAACACCGCGCAGGACGTCATGCATCCGAATCCGGGCACCATCGGCCACGATGCCCTGGCGGTGGATGCCGTCGAACTGATGGAGCAGCGCCGCATCACCAGCGTGCTGGTGCTTGATGCCGAGGGCAAACTGTGCGGCGCGCTCAACAGCAACGACCTGATGCGCGCCAAGGTGATCTGATGCAGCCCGCGCTCAACTTCCCCCCCGAATTGCTGCTCAAGGCGCAGGCCATACGCGTCGTCTTTCTGGATGTCGATGGCGTACTGACCGACGGCGGGCTGTATTTTTCCGAACACGGCGAAACACTCAAGCGCTTCAACACGCTCGACGGCCACGGCCTCAAGCTGCTGCAGCGTGCCGGCATCACGCCGGTGGTGATCACCGGGCGCGACAGCAAGGCACTGCGTTTGCGGTTGGCGGCGCTGGGCATCGAGCATGCCCACTTCGGCACCGAAGACAAACGCCCGGCGGCAGAAGTCACCCTCAAGGCGCTGGAGCTGGACTGGCCACAGGCCGCCGCCATGGGCGACGACTGGCCCGATCTGCCGATGCTGACCCGCTGCGCCTTTGCCTGCGCCCCCGCCAACGCCCAGGCCGAGGTGCTGGCCCGCGCCCATTACGTGACACAGCATGCAGGCGGTCATGGTGCCGTGCGCGAGCTGTGTGACTTGCTGCTGGTGGCCAGCGGGCGCTACGCCAACTTGTTGCAGGAAGCCTTGCGATGAACA
>NZ_JACUUE010000096.1 GCF_014859475.1 Rhodoferax sp. | reverse complement strand
GTCTCTGTTCAAGGTCCGTGTGCGGTATCGGGCCGGGTACGGATGGCTCGCGATGGTGCGTCTGGTACTTACGCCCCGCGCCAGTGCAGCGTATTCGCCCAGCCAACGCCCTCGGTAGATGCCGTCTGGCAAGCCTGGCTGGGTGTGTTGCCCCCCACGCCAAACGCATGATCCGCTGGCTTTATTCCTGGTTCATGTGGCTGGCCCAGCCGCTGCTCAGGCGCAAACTGAGGCGCCGCAGCGTGCAGGAACCGGGTTACGGGCAATTCATCGGGGAACGCTTTGGCCGCTACGGGCAGCCGGTGCCAATTCACGGCGGCCCCACGGTCTGGATTCACGCCGTGTCTTTGGGCGAGACCCGGGCCGCTGCTGTGCTGGTCGCCGCGTTGCGCCAGCAGTTGCCGCAGCTGCGCTTGCTGCTCACCCACGGTACCGCGACCGGTCGTGCTGAAGGCCTGAAACTTCTTGAAGACGGTGACTTGCAAGCCTGGCAGCCGTGGGACACGCCGACTGCGGTGACGCGCTTTCTGTCGCATTTCAAACCTGATCTGGGCATTTTGATGGAAACCGAGGTCTGGCCCAATCTGGTGGCGGCATGCGACTACCTGGGTGTGCCGCTGGTGCTGGTCAATGCGCGCCTGAGCGACAAGTCATTGCGCAAGACGCAGCGCCTGGCCTGGCTGGCGCGTCCGGCCTATGCGGCACTGACCGGCGTGTGGGCGCAAACGGCACAAGATGCGCAGCGGCTGCGGTCTCTGGGCGCAAAGGTTGAAGGCGTGCTGGGCAACCTCAAGTTCGATGCCACGCCTGATGCTGCTCAAGTGGCGCAGGGTAAAGCCTGGCGCTCGCAACTGGACCGGCCGGTGGTGATGTTCGCCAGCTCGCGCGAGGGTGAAGAGCTGGCGCTACTGGAAATATTGAAGCGTTATGGTGAGCCCGCTGAAACTGGCGCTATCGGGCAGACCGACCCCGCCCCCGTCATTGCGAGCCATCCGTACCTGGCCCGATACCGCACACGGACCTTGAACAAGGAAGTCGTCACTGCGAGCGTAGCGCGGCAGTCCATGCAGTCCGGGGTCATGGATTGCGTCACTGCGCTCGCAATGACGAGGTCCCCGCGCAAGGAACATGTGTGGTGTCGGGCCGGGCACGGTGGGCTAGCAACGGCACAGCCCCAACAAAACGTGCAGTGGCTCATCGTGCCGCGCCACCCGCAGCGCTTTGATGCGGTGGCCGCGCTCATTGAATCCCATGGCTTTGCCGTGCAGCGGCGCAGCCGCTGGGGGCAGGGCGGGCCGGTCACGCCAGATACCGCGATGCCCACGATCTGGCTCGGCGATTCGCTGGGGGAAATGGCGTTGTATTACGGCCTGGCGGATGTGGCCTTGCTGGGTGGCAGCTTCGAGCCGTTGGGCGGGCAAAACCTGATCGAGGCCGCCGCCTGCGGTTGCCCGGTGGTGATGGGGCCGCATACCTTCAACTTTTCCGAGGTGGCCGAGCAGGCGCTGGTTGCGGGTGCAGCGCAGCGGGTTCAGGAGCTAGCGCAGGGCGTTGTTGCTGCGTGTGATGTGGCGCTCAATCAGGCGCTGCACCAAACCATGGGCCAAGCCAGCGCCGACTTTTCCGGGCAAAACCGGGGTGCCGTCGAGCGCACCACGCAGGCGTTGCTGAAACTACTTGGCCAGCAAGGCGTTGACGGCGTTTAAGTCGTCCGCCGTGAGTGTGCCGTTGGCCTGGCGCAGCTTGAGGCCGCCCAGCAGCACGTCGTAGCGGGCCTTGGCCAGCTTGGCCTTGGTGTCGAACAGCGCTGTCTGGGCGTTGAGTACATCGATGTTGATGCGCACACCGACCTGATAACCCAATTGGGTCGCATCGAGCGCGCTCTGGCTGGAGGCTTCGGCGGCTTCCAGCGCCTTGACCTGGCCCAGGCCCGATTCGACGCCAAAAAACGCGGTGCGCGTGGCTTGGGCCACACCACGCTTGGCGGCGTCCAGATCGCTGCGCGCCTTGTCTTCGAGAGCCAGCGTTTCCTTGATGCGGTTTTGAATGGCATAGCCGGCAAACAGCGGTAAATTAAAGCTCAAGCCGACGGCGGCCACATTGGTACGGTAGTCCTGCGATGCGCTGGGCGTCCCGTTGTTTTTGGTGATGTTGTAGCTGCCGTTCAAATCCAGCGTGGGTTTGTTGCCAGCCTGCGCTTTTTGGGTCTCGAGCCGGGCTACTTCCAGGCCCAGCTGGGCCTGACGCACGGCCGGACTCATGGCTTCCGACTGGGCTACCCAGGTGGTCACGTCAGCTGGTGCCACGGGGGCAATCACCACGGGCACGGCCAGCGGCTTGGGCGCCGCACCGGTTTTGCCCGTGAGTTGATCCAGCGCCAATTTTTTGACGCGTAAGTCGTTCTCGGCAGCAATTTCCTGAGCCAGGACCAGGTCGAAACGGGCTTGCGCCTCGCGGGTGTCGGTGATGGTGGCAGTGCCGACTTCGAAGTTGCGCTTGGCGGAGGCCAGTTGCTCGGACACGGCTGACTTTTGGGCCTTGACAAAGTTCAGGTTGTCACTGGAGGCGAGCACGTCAAAGTAGGCCTGGCTGACGCTAACGATCAGTTCCTGGTCGGCTGCCTGCAGCTGTGCCTGCGCCACGCCCACCGACTTTTCGCCTTGCGCAGCCGTGGCGGTGTTGGCGGGGCGGTACAAGGGCTGGCTGGCGCTCAGGGTGGCGCTTTGGCTGCCGTAGCTGCGGTCTTGGCCGGCCTGCGTGTTGTCGATGCTGGCACGATTGACGCCCGCACTAAGGCCGACCGTGGGCAGCAGCCCTGCCCTGGCTTGCTCCGCCTTGGACAGGTTGGCCTCATACTGCGACTTGGCCGACTGGTAGCTGGCATCAAAGCCGCGCGCCGCGTCATAGAGCTCCACCAGGCTTTGGGCCTGTGCGGGCAGCACGCAGGCGACAGTCAGGGCCAGGGCAAGCGGGAGTTGACGCAAGTTCATGATGATGTGCCTGAAATAGAGTGCCAATAAAGGGCCGCGCGGGGGAATTGGCGAAGACCCGAATCAGTAGCGCGGCACGCTGGGGTCCACTTCGGACGACCAGGCGTTGATGCCGCCCGCCACATTGGCCACGTGCTGGAAGCCGCGTGCCTTCAGAAAGTTGGCTACCTGCATGCTGCGCGCACCATGATGGCACAGGCAGGCCACGGGTTGCCGGGGGTCGAGCTCGTTGAGGCGCGGCGGGATCACACCCATTGGAATGGTGATGAGCTCAAAGCCATCGGCCTTGATGCTGGCGGTGCGCAACTCGTGGGGCTCGCGCACGTCGAGCACCACCGGGTCGCCGTGGCCGCGCACGGCATCGAGCCAGTCTTTGAGTTGAATCGGGCGAACTTGTGTAACCATGTTTAAAACTTGAAAGTGTCCGGCTGCGGGAAGTTGAGCAGGCGTGGTGCGTTGTCGTCCCATTGTTCGACACTGTTGAAATTGGTTTCGCTGCTGCGTGTGACCACTTGCGCGTGCATGATGGGCTCCTCGCCCACGATGGCCACCAGTCGGCCGCCAATCTTGAGTTGCGACAGCAGCGCCTGAGGCACTTCGGCAACAGAACCACCCAGCACAATCACATCAAATGGTGCCTCTGCAGGGGTGCCTTTGGAGCCGTCAGCCTGGCGCACCTCAGCGTTGTGAATGCCTGCACGCTGCAGGTTGGCACGGGCCATGTCGGCAATTTCGGGGTTGATTTCCAGCGAGATCACGCGTTGCGCCTGGTGCGCCAGCAGCGCCGTCATGTAGCCCGAGCCGGTGCCGATTTCCAGCACCTTGTCGGTCGGTTGGACGGCGGCATCCTGCAGCAAGCGGGCCTGCACGCGGGGTGGCAACATGCTTTGGCCGCCGGGCAGGGCAATGGCCATGTCAACGAAGGCCAGGGATTTTTGCGCCAGTGGCACGAAGTCCTCGCGCTTCACGCTCGACAGCAACCCAAGCACGGCCGGGTCGCTGACGTTCCACGGACGGATTTGTTGCTCGATCATGTTGAAGCGGGCTTGTTCCACGTTTTGCAAGTTCATCTGAGTACTCCTGGGGGTATGTTAACGGAATCTGGCGATTTTAGCGGGTGGGAAGGTCAATGTCCCTGACTGGTAATGGCGTTACAGCAGGTTTGCGCCAGCATTTGCTTAACCATTGCGCCAAATCATCCATGTAGCAATAAACCACCGGCACCACCACCAGCGTCAGCAGTGACGATGTGATGACGCCGCCAATGACCGCCTGGCCCATGGGAGCCCGCATCTCGGAACCCTCGGACAGCGCCAACGCGAGCGGCAGCATGCCAAAAATCATGGCCAGCGTGGTCATCAGGATGGGGCGCAAGCGCACCTTGGCTGCTATCAGCAGGGCGTCGTGCCGACTCGAGCCGTCCGCGCGCGCCCGAATGGCAAAGTCCACCAGCAAAATGGCGTTCTTGGTGACCAGGCCCATCAGCATCACCACGCCGATCACCGAGAACATCGACAGCGTTGAGTTGAACAGCATCAGCGCCAGCACCACGCCGATCAATGTCAGCGGCAGTGCCGTCATGAGCGCCAGTGGCTGGAAAAAGCTCTTGAACTGACTGGCCAGAATCATGTAGATGAAGATCACCGCCAGCGCCAGCGCCGACAGCGCGTAGCTAAAGGCCTCGGCCATGTCTTTCACCGAGCCGCTGAACTTGTAGCTGTAACCGGGCGGCATGGCAATGCTGTCCATGGCTAATCTGATGTCGGCAGACACTTCGCCGGCCGAGCGCCCCGACACATTGCCGGTGATGGCCACTTCGCGCATCAGGTCGCGCCGGTTGATCTGGTTGCTGCCCGTGGCCTCGATGACGCTGGCTACCTGGTCGAGCCGAACCACGCGGGCGCTGCCGTCTGCCTGGATGCCCACGGTGAAGGGCAGGGTGTTGAGGTCTTGCGGCTGCTTGCGCGACTGCGGCGACAGGCGCACGTTGACGTCGTAGGTCTGGTCGTCAGGCGCGCGCCAGTTGCCCACCGTCTGGCCGGCCACCAGCGTGCGCAGGCTGTTGCCGATTTGTGCCACGCTCAGGCCCAGGTCGGATGCCACGTCGCGGCGCACCTGCACGTCGAGCGTGGGCTTGTCGGGTTTCAGGCTGGAGTCCACATCCACCAAGCCTGGCACGTTGCGTATTTTTTCCAGCGCCAGCGCGTTCAGCCGTGACAGTTCGCCCATGTCGGCACCCTGAATGGAGAAGGCAATCTGCTTTTGCCCGCCCACCGGGTCGAGCAAGCCAACGTGGCTGACGCTGATGCCCGGCACTTCGCGCAAACGCTGGCGCAGCACGGTGGACATCTCATCGACGCTGCGCGTGCGCTGCTTGCGGTCCACCAGGCGGATGTAGATGCTGGCGTACATCTTGCCCTGCGCGTTGCCGGTGTTGATGGTGGTTAGCGTGTAGTTGACCTCGGGAAAGCTGCGGATGATGCCTTCCACTTGGCGCGCCCGCGCTTCGGTCACTTCCAGCGACGAGCCCACCGGCGTGTTGAAGGTGAGGTTGGTCTCGGAAAAGTCCGACTTCGGCACGAACTCGGTGCCCAGCAGTGGCACCATGAACAAACTGCCGACAAAAATGGTCAGCGCCAGCAACACCGTGCTGATCTTGTGGTCCAGCGCCCAGCGCAGGATGCGCTGGTACACATCAACCAGCGCGTCGGTGCCCTGGTCAAACAGCGCGGTGATGCGCCCGATGGTTTTGTCGTACAGCGTGCGCGGGGCCAGGTGCTTGCCATGGGCCTCGATGCTGGGGTCGTGCCAGATGCTTGATAGCATGGGGTCGAGCGTGAAGCTGACAAACATCGAGATCAGCACCGCCGCCACAATCGTCAGGCCGAATTCGTGGAAGAACTTGCCGATGATGCCGCCCATGAAGCCGATCGGCAAAAACACCGCCACGATCGACAGCGTGGTGGCAAACACCGCCAGGCCAATTTCAGCGGTGCCGTCCATCGACGCATCAAACGCGCCCTTGCCCATTTGCACATGGCGCACGATGTTTTCGCGCACCACGATGGCGTCGTCGATCAGCAAGCCCACGCACAGGCTCAGCGCCATCATGGTGATCATGTTGATGGTGAAACCCAGCAGGTTCATGAAGAAAAACGTGCCGATCAGGGCAATCGGCAAGGTCAGACCGGTGATCACGGTGGAGCGCCAGGAGTTCAAAAACAAGAACACGATCAGCACGGTGAGCAGCGCGCCCTCGAACAGGGTTTGCCGCACGTTGGACACCGACACCCGGATTTGCCGCGAGCCGTCGGTGATTTGCGTCAGCTTGATGCCGGGGGGCAATTGCTGCTGCAGCTCGGCCAGGGTTTTGTTGAGGCCATCGACCACGGCAATGGTGTTTTCGTCCTGAGACTTTTGCACGTTCAGCAGCAGCGTGCGCTGGCCGTTGTAGAGCGCCAGGCTCTCGATCTCCTGTGATCCGTCCTTCACCTCGGCCACCTGGTCAACGCGCACCGGGGCGCCATTTTTACGCGTGATGATGATGCGGCCGAAGTCCTCTGGGCGCTGCACACGCGCGGCGATCTGGAGCACCCGGTCTTGGTCGCTTGCGCGGATGCTGCCCACCGGATAGTCCTGGTTCTCATTGCGCACGGCATTGGCCACCTGCTCGGGCGTGATGCCGAACGCGGCCAGGGCCTGGGGATTCAGGTAAATATTGATCTCGCGCTGGCTGCCGCCCACCAGGGCCACGGAGCCGACGCCGCGCACGTTTTCCAGCCGCTTTTTGAGCGTCTGATCGGCCCAGCTGGTGAGCTCGACCGCATTGAAAGCGGCGCCCGCGCTGGCGTCGGGCAGCACCGCCACCGACCAGATGGCGCGACTGCTCGGGTCGAAGCGCAGCACGCGCGGTTCCTTGACTTCGTCACGCAACGTGGGGCGGATGGCGGCCACTTTTTCACGCACGTCGTCAGCGGCCTTGCGGCCGTCCATGTGCAGGCCGAATTCGATGATGACCACCGACTGACTCTCATATGAGCGCGAAGTGAGGGCGTTGATGCCGGCAATCGAATTGACACCTTCCTCTATTTTTTTGGTGACTTCGCTCTCGACAATCTCGGGCGAGGCGCCGGGGTAGTCGGTGCTGATCACCACCACCGGGAAATCGACGTTGGGGAACTGGTCCACCTGCAGCCGCTGCATGGAAAACAGGCCCAGCACCACCAGGGCCAGCATGACCATGGTGGCAAAAACGGGGTTGTGCAGGCTGACGCGGGTGAACCACATTCAGGGCTTCCCTGTGGCAGCGCCAGCCAGCCTCACCAGTGTCCCGGCGCGCAGGCTGCCGACCCTGCCGTCAATCACCACGCTGCCCTCGGGCACGCCGGTGACTGCCACCAGGGTGCTGCCGTCTGCCTCACCGCGCGCGCCCAAGCCCACGTTGAGGTGCTGCACCTGGTTCTGGCTGACCAGCTGCACATAGGGTTGCGGCTTGTCGGTGCGCACCGCGCTCAAGGGCAGGGCCAGCGTTTGCACACGGCCCACACGCAGATGACCCTGGGCAAACAGGCCGTGGCGCAAGCCAATTTGCGGAGCGATGCTTAGATAAACCAGCACGGCGCGGCTGCCAGCGGCGGCGCTGGGGTTGATGCGCACCACCTTTTCGCTGACGGCCTGCTGGGTACCGTCCAGTGTCAGTTGGGCGCTTTGCCCCACCTTGACCAGCAGCGAGTCGGCCGCGTTCAGGCTGGCTTCGAGCTCCAGTTGCCGGTTGTCGACAATCTCGACGACGCGGGTATCTACCGACACGCGCTCGCCCGGTTGCGCCAGGCGCTGCGAAATTTGCCCGCTGATGGGCGCGCGCAACACGGTGTCGGCCAGCGCCTTGGCTGCCACGTCGGCGCCCGATTGCGCAGCGGCGTAATTGGCCTGGGCGCTCGCCAGGCTGGCTTGCGATGATTCGAGCGCCGTGCTGGAGATAAAGCCCTGCGCCACCAGCGCCTGGTTGTTGTCGAAATTGCGCTGGGCAATGTCCACCTGCGCCTTGGCGGCTGCGGCCTGCTGGCGCGCCTGGCGCACGCGTGCGTCGGACTCGGTGGGGTCGATGTGGGCCACCACCTGGCCAGCGGTCACGCTGTCGCCCTCGCGCACGCTCAGGCCGCGCAACTCGCCAGCAATGCGTGCCTTCACCAGCGCTGTGTTGACAGCCTTGAGGGGGCCTGAAATCAACACGGTTTGCGTCAATTCAAGGTTCTTTACCTGTACCAGGTCGCTGGCGGCCAGATTGATGCTCACTTGCGATTGTTGTGCCGCCTGTTGTGCTTCCAGTGCGGTCTGGCGGGCTTTTCGTGCTGACAGCGTGCGCAGGGTGCCAGCCACCAGCAAAGCCACCACGAGGCCGCCAAGCGTCCATTTGATCCAGGGTTTCATGTCAGTGTGTGCGCCGCGGCGTCAGTGATTGGAGGGAGTTTGCGCGCAAAAACCATGCAACAGCATGTCGAGTTGCGCTGTCAGATAACTTTGCGGGTCGAGCTGCGCCGGGGCGTCGCAACAGGTGCCCAGGGAATGTTTCCACAACGCCAGAAACAGCATGGGTGCCATCACCAGATAGGCGCCATAGCGCAAGTCCATCGCGCGAAACTCGCCACGCACCACGCCGCGTTGCAGGATGCGCTGGATCAGGGTGTTGGCGGGCTGCATCACTTCATGCTGGTAGAAGCTGGCAAGTTCCGGGAAGTTTTGCGCTTCGCTCATCATCAGTTTGGGGATGCCGCTGGCTTTGCTGCTGCCCAGGCGCTCCCACCAGTTGAACAAACAATAACGCAGCATGTCCTGGGTACTGCCATCAAAGCGGTCGAACGCTTCGTTCCACTCGGCAAAGCGGCCGGAAATGTTCTCGCGCACCACGGCTTTGAAAAGCTCTTCCTTGCTGGGAAAATACAGAAACAGCGTGCCCTTGGACACCCCGGCGCGTGCCGCCACTTCCTCGACGCGGGTGGCAGCAAACCCCTTTTCCACGAACAGGTCCAGCGCGGCGGCCAGCAGTTCGCCCGGACGCGCGCCTTTGCGGCGCGAACGGCGTGCCTGCCCGTCGGTCAACGTGACGGCTTGGGGCTGGGCATGGTGTGTGGTGCTTGACATGAGGTTAATGACTATTGGGTTATTAGTTTAACGTGAAAGATTCCGAAGACATGGATCGCCACACTGCGTTTTCCATGAACAACCCCGTCATTGCGAAAGCGACCGTCATTGCGAACGCAGTGAAGCAATCCATGACCCCGGCCTGCATAGACTGCCGCGCTTCGCTTTCCATGAACAGCCCCGTCATTGCGAACGCAGTGACGC
>NZ_JACUUE010000336.1 GCF_014859475.1 Rhodoferax sp. | reverse complement strand
TGCGCTACCCGCGCGGCAAGGTGCTGGGCGGCTGCAGCAGCATCAACGGCATGATTTACATGCGCGGCCAGGCGCGCGATTACGACAGCTGGGCACAACTGACGGGCGACGGCGCCTGGGGCTGGCACAACAGCCTGCCCGACTTCATGGCCCATGAAAGCCATTACCGGCTGGATGGCCAGCGGCTTGAAGCGCCCGGCAAGCTGGACCAGTTCAAGCAATTTCACGGCACGGGCGGCGAGTGGCGGGTAGAGAAGCAGCGCCTGCGCTGGGATGTGCTCGATGCCTTTGCCCAGGCTGCGCAGCAAGCCGGTATTCCCGCCACGGATGACTTCAACCAGGGCGACAACGAAGGCGTCGGCTATTTTGAAGTGAACCAAAGAAGCGGCTGGCGCTGGAACAGCGCCAAGGCCTTTTTGCGACCCAGCTGCATGAACCGCCCCAATTTCACGCTCTGGACCTCGGCCCAGGTGGTCAAACTCACGATCGCGGCACAAGCCAACGGCCAGTTGCGCAGCACCGGTGTCGAGGTGCAGACACCCAGCGGCAGGGTCTTTGCACAGGCTTCGGCCGAAGTGATCCTGAGCGCTGGCAGTATTGGTTCACCGCAAATTTTGCAGCTTTCCGGCATTGGCCCGGCCGCGCTGTTGCAACAACACGCAATCCCTGTGGTGCACGACGCGCCCGGTGTCGGCGCCAACCTGCAGGACCACCTGCAGATTCGCTCGGTGTACAAGGTGCAGCACGTCAAAACGCTCAACGTGCAGGCCAATTCACTGTGGGGCAAGGCCATGATCGGACTCGAATATGCGCTCAGGCGCAGCGGCCCGATGAGCATGGCGCCGAGCCAGCTGGGCGCCTTTACCCGCAGCGATGCGAGCCAGCCTCACCCCAACGTCGAGTACCACGTGCAGCCGCTCAGTCTGGAAGCATTCGGCGAGCCGCTGCACAGTTTTCCGGCATTTACCGCGAGCGTCTGCAACCTCAACCCCACCAGTCGCGGCAGCGTGCAGATCAAGTCGCCCGATTTCTCGGCAGCCCCTGCCATTGCAACCAACTACTTGAGCACTGAGGCCGACCGCAAGGTGGCCGCAGACTCCTTGCGGCTGACCCGCACCATCGTGGCGCAGCCGGCGCTGGCCAAGTACCAGCCGCAAGAGTTCAAGCCCGGCGTGCAATACCAGAGCGACGACGATCTGGCGCGTCTGGCCGGTGACATTGCCACCACCATTTTTCACCCGGTGGGCACCACCAAAATGGGCCGCGACGATGACCCGCTGGCGGTGCTTGACGCGCACCTGCGGGTGCGCGGGCCAGGCGGGCTGATTGCCGGCTTGCGCGTGGTCGATGCCGGCGCCATGCCGGTGATCACCAGCGGCAACACCAATTCGCCTACGCTGATGATGGCCGAAAAAGCGGCGCGCTGGATTGCGGCGGGCACCTGATCCGGCGACGCACCAAAGCAGCGCCTGCCAAGGGTAATTCCGGATAGCAAGGCACTCAATAGGCGCATACATTGGCACCTTCACCGGGCAGCGCAGGCTGCTCGACGAGAAAGACCCAAGGAGATCAGACCCATCAGGGTCAGACAACACAATAA
>NZ_JACUUE010000095.1 GCF_014859475.1 Rhodoferax sp. | reverse complement strand
CAGGCGCTCGGGGTTGGCTTCCAGTTGGGTCAGGGCATCGCGGGTGGCACGTGCCGTCAGCGAGTCTTCTTCCTGATGGATCAACAAGCCAGCCCCCAGATGGGCTGCCAGTCGCGCCGTCTGGATCAGGTAGCTTCGACCCACGACCGAAGAGAAGAGGTGCAAATGTCCCAGCGGACTGCACCATACATACTGAACCTGAATGGCGAGGTCCTGATAGTTCAGGGTAAACCAGGCACCCAGACTCAGGTCTTTCGCCCAGGCCATCGTGACCGGGCTGGCCTCGCTTGCGCCGCTATTCACGACCTCCAGGTCTGACGCATCGATGCCCAGCAGATCTTCGATGCTCTGCGCATCGAGCGGCAACTCCTCGGCACCATCGTTGCTGAAATAGTCTTCCAGATGCTCCAGACGATCGGCAAGGATTTGTATTTGTTCCATGTCGATGGCTTGCGTCCTGGACATGAACGCATCGGCCAGGATGTCGCTGATCACCTTGATGTGGCCATCCTGAACCACCTCGCTCAGGCTGAGCAGGCTCATGCCGGAACGCAAGGACTGCAACAGGCCCGGCAACTCGGCAATCACCCGGGCCCGATCCTCACGACCGGACTTGGCACTGGCCGCCCAAATCAGGTCGCTAGCGGCCTTCTTCAGCGCCAGGGTCGCTTCATGCTGTCCGCCGTGACGCATGCCGGCCACGGCAATCACCTCAGCCCACACCTTGTACAAAAAATCGCGAATGTCGTCCCGCACCGGCATGTCTTTGATCAGGTTGCGCAACCTGATGGTGCACTGAATCGCCAGGGTTTCTTTTTGTTCGACCTGCTGCACCACGCCCACGACCTTTTGGGTTGACGTTTTTTGAGTCAGAAAGTTTTTGAGGAATGCCTTGAACTCTTCATAGACACGTTGGTAAACACGCCCTCCCGCGTCCGGATACTGCTCAATCACCTGAACCACGCGCTTGATTTCGGCTTCCAGGTCTTTACTGCTGATGGCGCTGGCATCAAACCCCAGCACGCACGAGCCCATGTGGTCGATCAACTGGCGGGCGGGATGATCCGGCCGACTGAAGAATTCCGGATCGGCCAAGGCAATGCTCAAAACAGGCATCTGCAAGCGGGCAAACCAGACCCGGATGCGAGGCGGGATGCGGTCCTCTTGCAAAATTGACTGGAACATCAGCGTAATCAACTCGACAATGGCCTTTTCATTGTCGTTTTCCGCCAGCTTCTTGAGTTCTGTCGATTGCTGATGCAATTGCCCAGCCACCTGCACCAGCATCTGTTCCGACAGCGCTTGCTCGGCAGCGCAGGCATCACCAAGCAAGCCATCCGCCGCCGGGCGCCGGGCCAACGCGGCCATCAGCGGTTCGGAGGGTACGTACTGGAACGTTGACGGAAAATTTTGCTGCCGTGCCATGTCGGTCAACAAGCGGCCCACTCGGTCCAGCGCATTCATCTCGTGCGCGCCACCCTGGCGGGTGCCAACCCCCGTCAACGCAGGCCAACCCGGCCCCCCCCGAGAGGGCATGGCAGGTGCGCCCTGATTGGGCAAGGCAGGCAATCCTTTAGTGGGCGCGGCAGCCGGTTCGACCTGCTCATGAGCACGAGCCACTGGTTTTGGCTGGGCGCGCCCTTCTGGCGCGATCACGGGCATCACGCCCTGCGCCACCAATTCGGCATTGCAGCGCGCATAAATCTGGTGCCACTGGTCATTGATATGCTTTTGCACCACCGCGTTGATCAGCGGCCATGACGCAAGTGAAAAACCGCATGCAACCCACTGCTCGACCATGGCCTGCGCCAACACTTCGGGGTGAACAATGTCTAGCGCCGACAATTCCTGTTGTGGATTCAGTGATTTAAGCCGCTTGCGCAAATCATTGACTTCGCTGGCGGCCACTTCCATTAACGACAAGGCAATGCGCGAGGCAAGCATCTGGTTTTCGACCGTCTCGGTACTGACCAACTCCAGGTCAAGGTCCAATGACAAACCAGCTAACCGCGGCACCTCGGGTTTTAAAGCCGTCCGCCAGGCCTTGGCCGTGCCCTCAACCCAGGACTTTCCCTGGATTTGGTACAGGGTCCAGGTTTCACGAAGCAACTGCGGTTCTGCCGCAAAAGCGACTTCCCTTGACAAAGTTGTCAAATGCAGCGCTATCACTTCTCGCAGCGCAGCCATGGACTGCGCCGCTTCATCGACCAAGCGCTGGCGCATGTGCGCCGCAAGTTGCAACTTGTTTTGAGCCGGTAATGGAGTCGCCATGCGAAAAATTCTAAACTGTGGCGCCCGCATTGGGGTCGTTCGGATCAAGCTCCTTTTTGCCCGTACCGCCCTTGACCAGGTCTTCGCGCTTGATGCCCAGCCACATCGCGATGGCAGCAGCAACGAACACCGACGAGTAAATGCCGAACAAAATGCCAATGGTCAGCGCCAGCGCAAAATAGTGCAACGTGGCACCGCCAAACAGCAGCATCGACAGCACCATCATCTGCGTCGAACCGTGGGTGATGATGGTGCGGCTGATGGTGGAGGTGATGGCACTATTGATGATTTCCTGGGTGTTCATTTTGCGATAACGGCGAAAGTTCTCGCGAATCCGGTCAAAAATCACCACCGATTCGTTCACCGAATAGCCCAGCACCGCCAGCACGGCAGCCAGCACCGCCAGCGAAAACTCCCACTGAAAGTAGGCAAAAAAGCCCAGGATGATGATCACGTCGTGCATGTTGGCAATGATGGCTGCCACGGCAAACTTCCACTCGAAGCGCACCGCCAGGTAAATCATGATGCCGATCACCACAAAGACCAGCGCCTTCAGGCCGTCTTCAACCAACTCCTCCCCCACCTGCGGACCGACAAATTCGGTGCGACGCATGGTGGCCGAGGCGTCAAGCGCCTGCAGGGCATCCATCACCTGGTTGCTTTGCTGAGCCGAACTGACGCCTTTTTGCGCCGGCAGACGGATCAGCACATCGCGCGCGGTGCCAAAGTTTTGCACCTGCACATCGGTAAAGCCGAGCTTGGTCACCCCCGCGCGCACCGCGCCCAGGTCGGCTGGTTGTGCATAAGTGACTTCCAGCAAGGTACCACCGGTAAATTCGACCGACAGATGCAGCCCGCGCGAAAACAGGAAAAACACCGCCGCCAGAAACGTCAGGCCGGAGATAAGGTTGAACACCAGCGCATGGCGCATGAACGGGATGTCGCGTTTGATTCGAAAAAATTCCATGGTCTCTTTCTTGCCAAGCTGTTATTGACCGGCCTTGAGCGCGGTGCCGGTGTCAGGACGCCAGATCGTCCCGATCGACACCGATTTAAGGCGGTTTTTGCGTCCATACCAGAAATTGACCACGCCGCGCGAGAAAAACACGCCGGAAAACATGCTGGTCAGGATGCCCAGTACGTGCACCACGGCAAAGCCGCGCACCGGGCCCGAGCCAAAGGCCAGCAGCGCCAGGCCCGCGATCATGGTGGTGATGTTGGAGTCGAAAATGGTCGCCCAGGCCCGCTCGTAGCCGGTATGGATGGCCGCCTGCGGCGACGCGCCAGCGCGCAATTCCTCGCGGATGCGCTCGTTGATCAGCACGTTGGCATCAATCGCCATGCCCAGCACCAGCGCCATGGCAGCCATGCCGGGCAGCGTCAGGGTGGCTTGCAGCATCGACAGCACCGCCACCAGCAGCAGCAGGTTGAAGGCCAGCGCAATGCTGGAAAACACGCCAAACAGCATGTAGTACAAGCACATGAAGATGGCGACCGCCACAAAGCCCCAGGTCACGCTGTTGAAGCCCTTGGCGATGTTCTCGGCACCCAGGCTCGGGCCGATGGTGGTTTCCTCGATGATTTCCATTGGCGCGGCGAGCGAGCCGGCGCGCAACAGCAGCGCCGTGTCGTTGGCCTCGGTGGTCGTCATGCGGCCCGAAATTTGCACCCGACCGCCGCCGATCTCTGTGCGAATCACCGGCGCCGTCACCACTTCGCCACGGCCTTTTTCAAACAGCAAAATGGCCATGCGCTTGCCCACGTTTTCGCGCGTCACGTCACGAAAGATGCGCGTGCCCTTGGCATCAAGATTCAAGTTGACGGTGGGCTCCTGGGTCTGGCTGTCAAAGCCGGGTTGTGCGTCGGTCAGGTTTTCGCCAGTCAGAATCACCTGCTTCTTGACAATGACCGCCTGGCCATTGCGCTCCAGATAGCGCTCTGAGCCAAACGGCACCACGCCGGCACCCAATTCAGCGGCGCGCGCCTCGGTGCTTTCATCGACCATACGCACTTCGAGCGTAGCGGTGCGGCCCAGAATGTCCTTGGCCTTGGCGGTGTCCTGCACGCCCGGCAACTGCACCACAATGCGGTCGAGCCCCTGCTGCTGGATGACCGGCTCGGCCACACCCAGCTCGTTGATGCGGTTGTGCAGCGTGGTGATGTTTTGCTTGAGCGCCTGATCCTGGATGCGCCGCGCGGCCTCAGGCTTGATGGAAGCGGTCAGTTTGAATTCGACACCCTCGGCCGCATCCACGGTTTGCAGGTCGGCAAACTGGTCTTCAATCACCACCTTGGCAGCTTCCAGCGTGGCAGCATCGCGGAATTTGACCTCGATGGTCTGGCTGACCCGGTTGATGCCACTGTGACGGATATTTTTTTCACGCAGGCTGGTGCGCAGGTCGCCCGACAGCGATTCAGCGCGCTTGGTCAGCGCCGCCTGCATATCGACTTGCAGCATAAAGTGCACGCCGCCGCGCAAGTCCAGCCCCAGGTACATCGGCGACGCATTGAGTGCGGTCAGCCAGGCGGGCGAGCGCGACAGCAAATTGAGCGCCACCACATAGCCCGGGTTGCCGGCATCGGGCACCAAGGCTCTTTGAATCACGTCCTTGGCCTTGAGCTGGGTGTCGGTATCAAGCAAGCGGACCTTGATCGAATTGCCATCCAGCGCCACCATGTCTGGCGTGATGCCAGCCGTTTTGAGGGCGCCTTCCACCAGGGTCAGCGTGCCCACATCCACCTTGACCAGCGGCTTGGCGGCAGAGACCTGCACGGCGGGCGACTCGCCAAAAAAGTTCGGCAGGGCATACAAGCCCGCCACCACCAGCGCGATCACGATGATCACGTATTTCCAGACCGGGTAACGATTCATGACCGCCCTTATGACATCAAACTACAAATGCTGGCCTGGGCCAGCGCCAGGGCAATTTATTTGATGCTGCCCTTGGGCAGGACTTGCACCACGGCACTGCGCTGCAGATGCACCTCGACACCATTGGCCACCTCAATATCGATGAAAGCATCACCCAATTTGGTGACCTTGCCCAAAATGCCACCTGCGGTGGCAACTTCATCGCCCTTGGCCAGGGCTTCGATCATGGCTTTGTGCTCCTTGGCTTTTTTCATTTGCGGGCGAATCATCACAAAATACAGCACCACAAACATCAGCACCAGGGGCAGCATGCTCATGAGCGAAGACTGCATGTCGCCGCCAGCGGCAGCGGCGGGGGCGGTTTGGGCAATGGCAGAAGAAATAAACACGGCAATCTCCAGTAAGGCAAAAAATGAAACAGCGGCCGTCAAGGACGCGCGCTGGCGCCCGTTTCAGGCAAACGCGCATTGTATGCGGGCGCCAATCACGGCCAATCACCACCCATCAGTCAGGTCAGTGCCATCATCAGCTCCGAAACTCGCCGACCAGCGCCTGCCATTTTTCCATGGCGCGCGCAGAAGAGCGCGCCTTGACATGGCCAAAGCCACGAATATCTTGCGGAATTTGCGCCAACGCCAAGGCCATTTGATAGCGCGCCAGGTCGGTACTGTCCGGGCCAGCACCAAGCACCCGGCAAACGTCTTCGAGCATGGCCTGGTAGCACGCAATCCAGGCGCGCTCCTGGCGCCGTTCTTCGGTGCGACCGAACACGTCAAATGCCGTGCCACGCAAGCCCTTGCAGCGCGCCAGCCATGTGAAGGCCGTCATCATCCACGGCCCATAGCGCTGCTTGACCAGTTCACCGCGCTCGTTGGTTTTGGCCAGCAGCGGCGGTGCCAGGTGAAAGTGCAATTGAACATCGCCCTCGAACTGTTGCGCAATGCTGGCGGCAAAGCCGGGATCGGTGTGCAGCCGGGCCACCTCGTACTCGTCCTTATAGGCCATCAGCTTGAACAGATTGCGCGCCACCGCCTCGCTCAAGGCGGTTTTGCCCCAGGCCGCATCGACCTGCTGCACGCGCGCCACCCAGGCGCGGTAAGACTCAGCATAAGCCGTGTTCTGGTAGGCCGTCAAAAACGTCACCCGGGTCGCCACCAGTTCGTCGAGCGTCGGCTTTTTGACGAACGCAATCACGCGTGCGCTCTGCAACAGCGCCAGCACCGCCGGCAAATCGTGCGCGCAATGGCGACCCCATTCAAACGCCGCCTGGTTGCTGGCCACCTGCACGCCGTTGAGTTCCATGGCGCGCAGCACGGCGACCCGGCTCAGCGGCACGCGTCCCTTTTGCCAAGCGTAGCCCAACAACAGCGGATTGCTGTAGATCGAGTCGCCCAGCGCCAGGGTGGCCACCTGCTCGGCATCGAACACACCCAGATCGGGCGCTCCCACGTGGGCGGCAATGGCCGCCTCGCAACCGCCCTCGGGAAACTGCCACTGCGGGTCGTGCACAAAAGCGGCAGTGGGTGTGGCGTGGCTGTTGAGCGCGACAAAGGTGCGCCCGGACTGCATCACCGCCAGCGTGGCCGGGCTGGCCGCCACAATGGCATCGCAGCCAAGCACCAGGTCGGCTTTGGCGGTATCGACCCGGCTGGTGTAAATGGCTTCCTGGCGATCGGCAATCTGGATGTAGCTCCAGGTGGCGCCGCCCTTTTGCGCCAGGCCGCCGGCATCCTGCGTGACCACGCCCTTGCCTTCAAGGTGCGCCGCCATGCCCAGCAACTGGCCGATGGTGATGACCCCGGTGCCGCCGACACCGCCCACCACAATGCCCCAGGCTGCGGTCGCAGCAGGCAATAACGGTTCCGGCAAGGCGGGCAGCGCATCCAGGCTGCCCTGCGCATCCTTTTTGTTTTTTTTGAGTTGCCCGCCCTTGACCGTGACAAAGCTCGGGCAGAAGCCCTTGACACATGAAAAGTCCTTGTTGCAGGTGCTCTGGTTGATGCGCCGCTTGCGGCCAAATTCGGTCTCGAGTGGCTCGATGCTGAGGCAGTTGGACTGCTCGCCGCAGTCGCCACAGCCTTCGCACACCGCTTCGTTGATCACCACCCGCTCATCGGGCTCGGCCAATGTGCCGCGCTTGCGCTTGCGGCGCTTCTCGGTGGCGCACATCTGGTCGTAAATCAGGGCGCTGGTGCCCTTGATCTCGCGCAGCTCGCGCTGCACGCGGTCGAGCGCGTCGCGGTGCTGCACCGCCACGCCTGCTGCCAGCGCCGCGCCCTGGTATTTGGCCGGGTCATCGGTCACGATCACCAGCTTTTTCACGCCCTCACTGAGCAGGCTGGCCATGATCTGCAACACGCTGTGACCCTCGGGGCGCTCGCCCACGCGCTGGCCGCCGGTCATGGCCACGGCATCGTTGTACAAAATCTTGTAGGTGATGTTGACGCCCGCCGCTATTGATTGGCGAATCGCCAGCAGACCGCTGTGAAAGTAGGTGCCGTCGCCCAGGTTGGCAAACACATGCGTGTCAGTGGTGAACGGCTGCTGCCCGACCCAGGCCACGCCCTCGCCGCCCATCTGGCTGAAGGTGCTGGTTGACCGGTCCATCCACAGCGTCATGAAGTGGCAGCCAATGCCGGCCAGCGCGCGCGAACCCTCGGGCACGCGGGTGCTGGTGTTGTGCGGGCAGCCACTGCAAAACCAGGGCGTGCGCTCGCCGGCGTCGGTTTTCAAGTCGAGGGCAACGCGCGCCTTGGCGTCGAGCACGGCCAGATGCGCATCGATGCGCGCCGCCACGTCATCGGGCAAGCCCAGTTTTTTCAGCCGCTTGGCAATCGCCCTGGCGACCAGCGCCGGGTTCAGGTCGGCCTTGGCGCGCAGTAACCAGTTGTCGGACGGGTTGGGTCGGCTCCACTCGCCGCTGCCCTCATCGTCACCCTCGAACTTGCCAACCACGGTGGGGCGCACGTCAGCGCGCCAGTTGTAAAGTTCTTCCTTGAGCTGGTACTCGATGATCTGACGCTTTTCCTCGACCACCAGAATCTCTTGCAGGCCGAGCGCAAAGTCGCGCGTGATGCTGGCCTCGAGCGGCCACACCACGTTAACCTTGTGCAGCCGGATGCCCAGTTGCCGACAAACGGCGTCGTCGAGCCCCAGGTCGTGCAGCGCCTGGCGCGTGTCGTTGAAAGCCTTGCCGCTGGCGATGATGCCAAAGCGATCTTGCGCGCTGGCGAACACGTTGTAGTTGAGCTTGTTGGCGCGCACATAGGCCGCCGCGGCATACCACTTAAAGTCCATCAGCCGGGCCTCCTGCACCAACGCCGGGTCGGGCCAGCGAATGTGCAGGCCGTCCGCTGGCATGGCAAAGTCCTCGGGCAGCACGATGCTGACGCGATCGGCAGCCACATCCACCGGGCTGCTCGACTCCACCACCTCCTGGATTGTCTTCATGCCCGCCCACACGCCCGAGAAACGGCTCAAGGCAATGGCGTGCAGCCCCAGGTCAAGAATGCCCTGCACGTCGGACGGGAAAAACACCGGCAGGCCGCAAGCCTTGAAGATGTGGTCACTCTGGTGCGCTGCGGTCGAGCTTTTGCTGACATGGTCGTCACCGGCCACCGCCAGCACGCCGCCATGCCGGGCGGTGCCGGCCATGTTGGCGTGCTTGAACACGTCGGCGCTGCGGTCCACGCCCGGCCCCTTGCCGTACCAGATGCCAAACACACCGTCGTATTTTTTGCTCTGCGGGTACAGGTCGAGCTGCTGCGTGCCCCACACGGCGGTGGCCGCCAGCTCTTCATTGACACCCGGCTGAAACACGATGTGATGCGCGTCCAGATGCTTTTTTGCCGCCACCAGCGCCTGGTCATAGCCGCCCAGCGGCGAACCGCGGTAGCCGCTGATGAAGCCGGCCGTGTTCAGACCGGCCAGGCCATCGCGCTGGCGCTGCAGCATGGGCAAGCGCACCAGCGCCTGCACCCCGCTCATGAACGCCCGACCCTGCGTCTGGCTGTATTTGTCGTCCAGGCCGACCGACTGCAAAGCCGTTTGGGCCGCCTGGGCCGTTTTGGGTAACGGGGCATTCATGGGCAAGTCTCCGATTCAAATTTTGCGAACAAGTGGTTCCAAACGCATTATTAAGCAGGCGCGGAAATCGGGATGGGTTCAGAGTTGCCCTTGGCTTGGGCTTGGGCCAGGCGAGGCAAGGCGAGGCGCCTCAGATGCGCTTCGCTTTGCGACATCGGCGGCGTTTCCGCCACGATGTGCTGCGCAGCAGCACGAGACGCTGGCATTGGCTGTCTTGCACCCCACCCCCCCCCTTCTGTATGCGCCTGCGCTGGGTGGGTTTTGCGGGATCAGGCGTCGCGAT
>NZ_JACUUE010000335.1 GCF_014859475.1 Rhodoferax sp. | reverse complement strand
CTAGAATGCACGCTTTGCGGGAGTAAATGAACAATGGAAGTCGAAGTGCAAGAAGACGAAGTCAGCCTGCTTGACTTGCTGGTGATTGGGCCGTTGCTGTTTGTGTTCATGCGCCAGGCCTGGCGCAACGCGGCGCAAGACCCCGACGCAGCGCCCAAGATAGCGCGTCTGCGCGCTGCGTTTGGATCCCGCAAACCCTGACCCCGGTGGCTGTGCACTGGTATGTGATTCACACCAAGCCGCGGCAAGAGCAGCGCGCCCTGGACAACCTGCAACAGCAGGGCTTCAGCTGTTTTTTGCCGCTGCTGGCGCGGCAAAAGCTGTGCCGCGGCGCGCTCACCGTGGTGCCGGAGCCGCTGTTTGCGCGCTATCTGTTCATCCAGCTCGAGGGCGGCCTGATGGGCCAAAGCTGGGCCCCCATCCGCTCGACCAATGGCGTCAGCCGTCTGGTGACTTTTGGCACCGAACCCGCCAAAGTGAGCGACGAGCTGATTGACACCTTGCGCGCCCACAGCAGCACAACCGGGCCAGCGCTGCCGCTGTTCACCCCGGGCGAGCGCGTGCAAATCAAGGACGGCCCCTTTGCCGGGCTGGAAGCCGTTTACCAACTCGACGACGGCGAGCGCCGCGCCATGGTGCTGATCGAACTGCTGCACAAACCCAGCCGCATCACCCTGGCACCGGCCAGCCTGCGGAAAATTTGAAAAGTGATGCAACGCCCTTAAAAAATACGGTATTCTGTAACGCATGCGTCTATCACAGGATCAAGTCAACGCTATTCGTCACACTGCGCAGGCCGTGCTGGGTGATGGCGTACGGGTCACTGTTTTTGGCTCCAGAGCGCAAGATGATCGCAGGGGCGGTGACATTGATCTGTTTTTTGAAACTGACCAGCCTCTGGAAAACCGGGCCAAGGTGTTGTGCAAACTGGCGGGTTCGTTAACCATGGCGCTGGGTGACCGCAAAATTGATGTCATTTTGAAAGATGCCAATACGCCACCCGCACGCATTTTCGACATTGCCAGACGCACGGGTGTGCCCCTATGAGTTTGCGCTACCTGCCCGAGCACGCTGAAACCGCATTGCTGGCGCTGGAACTCGCCCGCCATGAGGCGGCGCACCTACGCTATACGCACAGCACACTCTTTGCCCAGACCATCGACACCACCTGGGTGCAGCAGCTTCATGAGCGTGACGATCTGGCTGAAAAAGTGGATGCCTTTGTCAGCCGTTTCGGCCGATTACAAGACCATCTGGGTGAAAAACTGATCCCACGCTTTGCGGCCTTGCTTGGCGAGTCTCCCAAATCCATGCTGGATGTACTCGCCTACGCTGAAAAAATGCAGTGGATTGATAAGGCCGAAGACTTTATCGGCGCCCGCAAGCTGCGCAACCTGCTGGTTCATGAGTACATGTCAGATGCACAGTTGTTTATGCAAGCCCTGCTGGCGGCAGGTCAAGCGGCTGAAATGCTCTTTGGCACAGTCGCAAAGCTTGAGGCTCAAGCCACGGCACTTGGGTTGCAAATCAACACGTAAAACCAGTCCATCAACTTCATCCATGGCAGATGAATGCTCCCCGTAATTTGGCTGTGCTACGATGTTCAAAATTGAACAAGACT
>NZ_JACUUE010000334.1 GCF_014859475.1 Rhodoferax sp. | reverse complement strand
AGCGCACGGCAAGGTTTCTGAATTTGGCAGGGAGCCTGGAGCCATGACCCAACCCACCCGCAACGACCCCTGCGCCTGTGGCAGCGACAAAAACCATTCCGTCATTGCAGTCGGTGTTTATGCAAATCACTGTTGTCGCATTAAATTATTGGGTGCACAATAAACGCCATCGAAATCACTTTTGATCCGGCCAAGAACGAGCTCAACATCGCTCAGCGCGGCTTGAGCTTTGAACGGGTGATTGAATTTGATTTTGAAACGGCAAAAGTATGGCAAGACACTCGCCACAGGTACTCAGAATCGCGCATCGTCGCGCTGGGTTACCTTGGCGCGCGGCTACACGTGCTGGTATTTTGCGAAACAGATGGCGGCATTCGGGTTATCAGCTTTCGCAAAGCAAATCCAAGAGAAGGAGTTAAACATGGTTTCGCGCTTACCCGTGATTGATGATGATGGTGAAGTAGGTGACCTCTCAAAGGTTGATCCATCAGCATTCAAACCGTTTTCGTCACTACCTGCGTCTTTGCAAGCCAAGCTGCGTGGCAGGCCCAAGGCCGCCACCACCAAGGAGCCGGTCAAAATCCGCCTCGATGCTGATGTAGTGCAGGCCTTGCGCGCCACGGGCGACGGTTGGCAAACCCGCATCAATGACACACTGCGAGCGTCTTTGCAATTGGCTGGGCGCTTGGGGTGACCACCATGCCAGCCACCTTCACCATCACCCACCACGGCGCCACCACCGGCGTTACCGGCTCTGGGGTAATTGGGGTCAGATTCCAATTAATTCCTAGAAGAATGGACGCCATGGAAGTTCGGCCATTTAAAGAGTGCTTTTATTGATACAACAATCACACTTTGTGTGATATATTGACGGCCAATTGGAGTCATTGCATTGCGCATTTTTACAAATACGTGGTTTAGTCGTTTCGCCAGAAAAGAGAAGATCCCAATCTCTGCGCTCTTAGATGCGGCCCAGCGCGCCGACCAGGGACAAATTGATGCCGATCTTGGTGGCGGCGTCATCAAGCAGCGGATTGCCCGCCCTGGCGAGGACAAATCCAAGGGATTTCGTAGCATCCTTCTTTTTCGCAAGGGGGAGCGTTGCATCTTTGTCTTTGGTTTCCCCAAAAGCGACCTCGGCAACATTCGGGATGACGAAGAAGAACAATTCAAGAAAATGGCAAAGCTTGTACTTGGGTTGACAGATGCTCAATTGAGCGTCTTGGTTTTAAATGGACAATTCGAAGAGGTGATGTATGACAAAGAAATACCGCAGTGACGCTTTTGCCTCTATCCATGAAACGATGGAGGCGCTGCATGACATCGGCGCCATCGGAAAACAGACGATGCGAGAGTTTGATGATGCCTGTTTGACACCCACAACAGCGCTCAGTGCTGAAGAAATTCGGCTCCTTCGCTTGCGTGAACAAATTTCGCAGCCCGTTTTTGCCCGATATCTGAATGTCTCAAAGAACTTGATATCCGACTGGGAGCGGGGTGTCAAAAAACCAGGGGGGCCAGCCCTGAGACTTTTGACTGTGGTGCAAAAAAAGGGGCTTTCGGCCATTGCTTAACGAGTCACCACCATGCCAGCCACCTTCACCATCACCCACCACGGCGCCACCACCGGCGTGACC
>NZ_JACUUE010000333.1 GCF_014859475.1 Rhodoferax sp. | reverse complement strand
CCCACCCGCGACAGGTGCGCCGCACACAGGCGCGCCACAGGCTGCTCGCCGGCCAGCGCAATGACCGGCACACCCATCCACAGTGAGTGCATGGTGGTGGTGCCGCCGTTGTAGGGGAAGGGGTCGAGCGCAATGTCAATTTGGTGATGCAGCGCCAGGTACTCGGCCATGCCCACGCGCGGCTGCAAGATGAGCCGCTCGGGGCCAATGCCGGCCTGGCTGAATAAATCAAGAAGCCGCTGGCGGATGCCTTTGTTCATTACATTGCCCAGCATCAGCCGCGCTTGGGGCAGCGCCTGCAAAATGCGCGCCCACAAGTTGATGACCGCCGGGTTCACCTTGCTCAGGTTGTTCAGGCAGGCCAAGACCAGTTCGCCAGAACTCAGCGCTGGCAGTGCATTCACTTCAGGCGCGTTGGGCTCGGGCGCAAAGGCCATGCCGCCGGGAATGCGCACCAGCGCCTCGCTGTGGTAGCGCTCGGTGAGGCCCGGTGGGTCTTGCCAGGGGTCGCTGATGCGGTAGTCGAAGGCGGTCAAACCGGTGCTGCCGGGGTAGCCGATATAGCTGGCCTGCACGGGCGCGGGCTTGCGGGCAAAGACCGGCAGGCGATTGCGCCCGGTATGGCCCGACAGATCGACCAGGATGTCGATGGCATCGAGACGGATGCGCGCTTCGAGTTGATCGTCGCTCAGGGCGTTGCAGACGCACCAGTGGTCCGTGCTGCGCATCATCAGGTCGGTATGGCTGTCGTGAACGTCGTGGTTGTAGTAAGCAAAAATCTCGAAGCGGGTTTTGTCGTGGCAGGCGAGGATAGGTTCCAGAAAATAAGCCACAGAACCATTGTAAAAATCGCCCGAAACATAGCCCACTTTAAGGCGGCGCCCGGGCTCACGACGGTTGCCGTGCGGTTGCCAGTGCGGTTTGAGCGGCGCTTCAAAGCGCTCGGCGTAGCGCTGGTGTTCGGCAAACAGCGCAGCCGGCGTGCAATGGCTCGCGCATTGCAGGGCGAACAACAAATTGCTGAAGACGTCGGGGGCATCCGGCGCGCTGGCAAGCGCCTGGCGGTAGCTGGCGATGGCCTCGTCAAGGTGACCCAGCCCCAGCAGCAGGTCGCCCAGGATCGAGTGCAGCCCGTCGATGGCAGGGTTGAGCTGCAGCGCCCGGCGGTAGCTGGCAATGGCTTCCTCCAGCCGGCCCGCCGAGTGCAGCGCCAGACCGAGTTTGCTGTGGAGGTCGGCTTGATCGGGCCGCAGCAAAAGCGCCTGCCGGTAGCTGGCGATGGCCTGGTCGAACTGCCCGGTTTCCTTGAACGCATTGCCCAGATTCTCGTGCGCTTGGGCAAAGTCGGGCGCGATGGACAAGGCCTTGCGGTAGCTGGCGATGGCTTCGATCAAGCGGTTTTTGGCTTTGAACGCCGTGCCCAGGGCAAGGTGTGCCTCGGCAAAACCGGGCTGGAGCCGCAGCGCCTGCCCGAAGCATGCGATGGCCGCATCCAGTTGGCCCAGGTCCTGGTGCATATTGCCCAGGTTGAAGTGAAACGTGGGGTCATTTGGCCGGGCCTGGACGGCTCTTTGAATCAGCTCAAGGCCGTGGGCGCTGCGGCCCTGCTGGTGCTCGATCAGGCCGAGCAGGTGCAGCGC
>NZ_JACUUE010000332.1 GCF_014859475.1 Rhodoferax sp. | reverse complement strand
TCCACCACCTTCACCCACTGCCCCACCTTGGGCGCGCCGCCGCCGTAAAAGCCGTTAATCAGGCGTAACTGGGCTTCGGCCTGCGGCAGCGGAGAGCGCCGGGCCAGCTGGGCAAACCCGCCCGCGGGATAAGCCGTGGTGCGCAAGGTCCAGGGCCGGGCGGCGGCGCGGTCTTGCGCCGTCATGGCCCGAAAACTGCCCTGGGCCTGCGCCAAACCGGCTCTGGCCCGCTGCAGTGCGGCGGCATTTTTGCTAGCGGGCACCATCACAAAAACCGTGCCTCGGGGGCCGGTCACCAGCGTGGCATCAATCGCCTGCTGGCCCTGGTTGGTGGCGCGGCTGCCGACAAAACGCGTGGCCGCAAGCCCATTGATTTTGAGACGCTCGGTGCGGCCCTGGCTGGGTTTGAGCAGGCTGCGAATGATGTCGGCATGCGTGGTGCCCGCCTTCGATGGGGCCACCTGGATCATCAGGGCGGCATCCCGGGCGGCATTGGCCAGCGCCAGCTGGCTGGGCTCGTTCTGGATTTTCCAGCCCGCTGGTGCCGTGATGGCAATGCCCAGGTCAGCGTGGTAAAAATTCTGGCCGCGTGTCAGGCCCTGCTCGGCACTCTCGCCAAAACGCATCCCGGCAATGGCCTGTAGATAGCGGATGCGGCCATCGTCAGCATACTTGCCCTTGAACTGGCCAGCCTGCTGGCTGATTTGCTGCAGCCGCTGGTCGTTGCTCGGGTGCGACGCCAGCCAACTGCCAGAAGCAGGGGCCGCGCGGCCCTCAGCACGGGCCTGGTCAGCGGCAAAACGCTCCTGGCTTTTCAGCGAGTTGATCACGTTGACCATGTTGCGCGGGTCATAGGCAGTGCGTGCCAGGTACTCGGCGCCCAGCTTGTCGGCCTGCAGTTCCTGGTCGCGGCTGTACGAGGCAATGTAGCCCGACGCCACGGTTTGCGACAGCTCGCTGGCCAGCCGCCCCGCGCCGCTCACGCCTTGGCTTTCCAGCACAACCCCGAGCACGCTGGCGGCCAGCACGCCCAGTCCGGCGTCCTGCTGGCGGGTGGCGCGCTGGGCGCCGTGGCGCGCCGTCACATGACCGATCTCATGGCCAATCACGCCGGCCAACTCGGCCTCGTTTTGCAGGTAAGCCATGATGCCGCGCGTCACATAGATATAGCCACCCGGCAGCGCAAAAGCATTGACCTCGGGGCTGTCGAGCACGGTAAAGTGCCACTGCAACTGTTCGCGATGCGACTGTTTGGCCAGACGCTGGCCCAGGTTATTCACATAGGCTTGCAGCCGCGCGTCCTTGACCAAGCCGTATTCCTGCAGCACCTGCTGGTGCGCCTTGGCGCCCTCGGTCAATTCCATTTGCTCGCTCATCACCGAGCGCTCGGCACGGCCGGTGACCGGGTTCACGATGGGGCTACCACACGCCGTGAGCAGCGCAACCCACAACAGGGGCCTACCGAAGCGGAACTTTGATTTTTGCAACATGTCGGATTCTCCTTTTGGACCTATCACAGTGGCCATTGTGCCCATATGTCTAACGGTCATGGCAACTCAAGCACCCCAAATGATGAAAGAAAGTCGTCATTGTGAGCCCCCGTATCTGGTCCGATACCGCAAACGGACCTTGAACAGCGACATCGTCACTGCGA
>NZ_JACUUE010000094.1 GCF_014859475.1 Rhodoferax sp. | reverse complement strand
AGGAGAAACCCCATGTCAACCACCCCCATCATCAACAAGCTCCAGCCCATCGACCATGCCAGCGCGCAAGGCAAGCCCAAGGAAATTCTTGATCTGGCCCTCAAGCAGGTCGGCTTCATTCCCAACATGTACGCCAACATGGCCAACGCGCCGGCCATGCTCAGCACCTACCTGCACGGCTACGCGCTGTTTCGCAGCGAATCGGGCTTCAGCCCGGTCGAGCAGGAAGTGGTGTTTCTGGCTGTGAGCCAATACAACGGTTGTAACTACTGCACAGCCGCCCACAGCATGATTGCCGACAAGATGTCGGGCGTGCCAAAAGATGTCTTGGAGGCCATCCGCGCGCGCCAGCCGATTCCCGACGCCAAGCTCGCCGCGCTGGCGGCCATGGCGGTGGAGATGGTCGCCAAGCACGGCCAACCCGATCGCGCAGTCGTGCAGGCTTTTCTGGATGCCGGCTACCAGGAGCAAGACCTGCTCTACATCATCCTCGCCGCAGCGGTCAAGGCCATAAGCAACTACAGCAACCAGGCGTTCGCCACCACGGTCGATGAAAAATTTGCCGCCTACAAAGTCGCTTGACCGCGTCGGGTGACAATGGCGGGGCATGAAACTTTCCATCATCGTCCCGCTGCTCAACGAAGCTGCCAACCTGCCCGGATTGCTGGCGCAATTGTTGCCACTACAGCACAGCGGCTGCGAAGTGCTGCTGGTCGATGGCGGCAGTTCTGACAATTCAGCCGCTCTGGTGGAGCGCGTCGGCCTGCAGCTAATTTGCTCGTCACGCGGGAGGGCGCTGCAGATGAACGCGGGGGCCGCGCAGGCCACCGGCGACGTGCTGTTGTTCCTCCATGCCGATACCCGCTTGCCCGCAGGCGCGCCAGCGCTGGTCGCACAAGCCCTGGCCAGCCAGGCACATTGCTGGGGGCGTTTTGATGTGCGCATCTCCGGGCAGCATGCGATGCTGCGCGTGATTGGCACCATGATGAACCTGCGCTCGCGCTGGAGCGGCATTGCCACCGGTGACCAAGCCATGTTTGTCAGTCGCGCGGTGTTCGCGTCGGTCGGCGGCTTTCCCGCGCAACCGCTGATGGAAGACATCGAGCTCAGCAAACGCTTGCGCCGCATCTCGCGCCCGGCGTGCCTCAGGCCTTGCGTGATCACCTCCGGCAGGCGTTGGGAAACCCATGGCGTGTGGCGCACCATGCTGCTGATGTGGCGCCTGCGTTGGCAATACTGGCGTGGCGTGCCCGCGGCGCAACTGGCCAAGGCGTACCGATGAAGCCGGTGCGCATCGTTATTTTTGCCAAGGCGGCGCTGCCCGGTTTTGCCAAAACCCGTTTGATTCCGGCGCTGGGCGCGCAAGGTGCGGCCGATCTCGCCCAGCGTTTGCTGGCGGATGCACTGGTGCGCGCTTTGACGGCCCGGGTCGGTCCGGTCGAGTTATGCGTCACGCCCGACAGCGCTGATCCAGTGTGGCAGACCTTTGCCTTGCCAGGCGGCGTGCAATTGACCGATCAGGGCGAAGGCGACTTGGGCGAGCGCATGGCGCGTGCCACCCAACGTGTGCTCGACGGCGGTGAATCGGTGTTGCTGGTGGGCACCGATTGCCCGACGCTCAAGGCACCACGGCTGCAACAGGCTGCCGCAGCGCTGCAGCACCTCGATGCCACGCTAGTGCCCGCTTTCGATGGCGGCTACGTGCTGTTGGGTTTAAACACGTTTCATCCATCACTTTTTTCAAGCATGGCGTGGAGTACCAGTGATGTGGCTGCACAGACGCTGCTGCGCTTGAACAAGCTGAACTGGCGCGTCAGCACGCAGCCCGCGCTGCATGACATCGATGAGCCCGAAGATCTGAAATGGCTGGCAGCCGTATGACCTTGCTCCGCCTGGGCTTGCTCTCCCTGATGACCATGCTGTGTTTTGCCGGCAATTCCATACTGTGTCGTCTGGCGCTCAAGCACACCAACCTTGATGCCGCCAGTTTCACGTCGGTGCGCCTGATCTCGGGTGCCGTGATGCTGGCCTGTCTGGTTTACGCCCGGCAATGTCTGCGACCCAGGGCCAGCACCGCAGCAAGCCAGGCGCCTTTCCTGGGAGGAAACTGGATGTCAGCGCTGGCCTTGTTTGTGTATGCCGCTGCCTTGTCTTTTTCTTACGCTGACCTGTCCACCGGTATTGGCGCCCTGCTGTTATTTGGTGCGGTGCAAGCCACCATGATTGTCACCGGACTGCGCTTTGGCGAGCGGCTCTCTGGCCGTCAAGTGGTGGGCATGCTGGTGGCGCTGGCCGGGGTTGTGGCCATCATGTTGCCGGCGCTGGATGCGCCACCGCCGGGCAGCGCGGCGCTGATGCTGGCCTCGGGCGCGGCCTGGGGCGTTTACTCGTTGCGCGGGCGCGGCGTGGGCGATCCAACCCGCGACACGGCAGGCAATTTTTTGCGGGCGGCCGCCTTGTCGGTGCTGCTCAGTGGCCTGTTTCTGGCACGTCTTCAGTTCGATGCCCTGGGCGTGCTGTATGCGCTGCTGTCGGGCGCCCTCACCTCGGGCGTGGGCTACGCGCTCTGGTACGCCATACTGCCCCACATGACCCGGACACGCGCTGCAACCGTGCAATTGAGCGTGCCGGTACTGGCCGCGCTGGCCGGCGCCGCGTTTGCGCAAGAACCCATCACGCTGGCGTTTGTGCTGACCTCGCTGGCCGTTCTGGGTGGCATTGCCCTGGTGGTGCTCGACAAAAAGCCGGCCACTTGATCAGCATGGCGCAGCAGCATCTGGATGGTGCCTATGCCACTTCATTGGCAATTTGACCCTGGCTCTGTGCGTCAGCGAACAGACCGGGTGGCCCGATTCACTTAAATTGAGGTCTTCCGGGCCCACGGCCTGCTCACCAGGAGCCTCCCATGCTGCACTACGCTGTTGTTTTTTTCGTCATCGCCCTGATTGCCGCCCTGTTCGGCTTTGGCGGCATCGCTGCCGGTGCGGTCAGTATTGCCAAGACACTGTTCTTCATTTTTCTGGTGTTGGCCATTGTCAGCTTCCTGTTCGGCGTCATCAAAAAACGCTGACCGATCAGCCGCCTCAAACGCGCGCCATGCCCATTTTTGCAACCTCACCCCAAAGGACTCCCAATGAACACGAACCAACCCGCCGAAATGGCCAACGCATTGGTTGACCAAGCCAGCCATGCGGCAGACCAGGTCGCCAAGTCAACCCAGCAATTGGCCCACAACGTCTCGCAGGGCGTGCGCGACAGCGCGCACCAGTTGCGCGTCAAGGCTGGCTATGCGGGTGACGACGCCGTGCACTACATCCGCCACGAGCCCGTCAAAGCCATGCTGATCGCAGCCGCCACCGGTGCCGCGCTGATGGCGCTGGTGAGTCTGTTCAGTCACTCGCGGGGCAACCGCTAAGACGGTGCTTCAGGACCGGAAATTGATCAGGAAACCAACGCACTGAGCATTCTGGTGCCTGACCCTTGCACCCACCGGGCCACCAGCCCCTCTGCGCCCCGCGAAAGCTGGGCGCTGTTGGTATTGCTGGCGCTGGTCACCGTCGCGCTGGGCAGTATTTTGTTGCCTTTCTTTGCCGCCATCATGTGGGGCCTGATTTTGTCGCTGCTGTTCACCCCACTACACCGCTGGCTGTTGCCACGGCTGGGACAGCGACCAACGCTGACCGCTTTGTGCACGCTGTCGGTCGCGCTCTTGATCGTGATATTGCCAACAACGCTGGTGCTGTTGTTGTTTGCTCAGGAAGCGGCCTGGTTTTACCAGGGCTTGCAGTCAGGCGACATCAATCCAAGCTTGTATTTCCACCGCGCCTTCAACCGGTTGCCGGATTGGGTGGGCGCCATCCTCGACCGCTTTGGTCTGGTCAACTTTTCCACTTTGCAACGCCGGCTGTCCGCCACAGTAGCGCAAGGCTCCGAGGTTGCCGCCACCCAGGTCTTCAACATTGGCCAAAACGCCTTTGAATTCGTGGTGGGCCTGTTCATTGCGCTGTATCTGGCTTTCTTTCTGATCCGCGATGGCGACACCACGGTGCGCGCCATCGGGCGCTTGATTCCGCTGGCTCCTGTGCACCGGCAGCAACTGTGGCACAAGTTCGCCACCGTAGTGCGCGCCACCATCAAGGGCAACCTGCTGGTGGCGCTGATTCAGGGCGCGCTGGGTGGCTTGGCATTTTTGGCGCTGGGTGTCCAAGGCGCCTTGCTGTGGGCGGTGTTGATGGCGGCCTTGTCGCTGTTGCCGGCGATTGGCGCCGCGCTGGTGTGGGCTCCGGTGGCGCTTTACTTCCTGTTGACCGGCGCCCTCTGGCAGGGTTTGGCGCTGACCGCTTACGGGGTGCTGGTCATCGGCCTGGTGGACAACTTGCTGCGGCCAGTGCTGGTGGGCAAGGACACCCGTATGCCTGACTACGTGGTGATGATCAGTACGGTGGGCGGCATGGCGGTGTTCGGCATCAACGGTTTTGTGCTCGGGCCGCTGATTGCGGCCATGTTCCTGGCAGCCTGGCAAATTTTTGGCGCCACACGTTGACAATCTTTGCGTAAACGCAAGGCAAGATCGTCAGGCGCCACGCAAACTGACCACACCATGAAATACAAAGACTATTACGCCATTCTTGGTGTACCGCGCACAGCCAGTCTGGATGACATCAAAAAGGCCTACCGCAAACTGGCGCGTACGCACCACCCGGACATGTCCAAGGCACCCGATGCCGAGGTGAAATTCAAGGAAATCGGCGAGGCCTACGCCACGTTGAAAGACGAAGCCAAACGCGCCGCCTATGACGAGCTCGGCCACCCGGCCAGCGGCGCCGACTTCAGGCCGCCACCGCAATGGCAGCAGGATTTTGCGCCGGGCGGCATGTCGTTCGATGATCTGGACGGCGTGGACCTGGCCGATTTGCTGGCCGCCATGGGCCAGGGTCGAAGTGGCCCAAGAGGTCAATCACGCCAAGCCATGCCCTTAAAGGGCCAGGACTTCGAGACCTCGGTCACCATTGCACTTGAACAAGCCCGCCACGGCACCACGGTCAACCTGACGCTGGCCGAGGGCACGCAAGAGCGCACGCTGCAAGTCACCATACCGCCGGGCGCCAGCCAGGACCAGAAATTGCGCTTGCGCGGCCAGGGCGGCAAGGGCCGCAACGGCGGCCCCGACGGTGACATCTACCTGCACATCAAGCTGGCGCCGCATGCGGTGTTCCGGCCCGACCACCACGACCTGTATTTTGACCTGGTGCTGACCCCTTGGGAAGCCGCGCTGGGCGCCGAGGTCGAAGTGCCGACGCTCGACAACCCGGTGCTGCTGACCATTCCGCCAGGCACCCGCAGCGGGCGCAAATTGCGCCTGCGCGGGCGCGGCTTGCGGGCGGACAAAAGCGACCTGTATGCCATCGTCCACATCGACGTGCCCGCCACGCTGTCAGCGCGTGAACGCGAGCTGTTCCAGGAACTGGCCAAAGTCTCAACCTTCAAGCCCCGAGGAGGAACCCAATGAATCACGCCAGCGTTGAAAGTTTCACGCTTGACACCACCGAGATCATCACGCTCACCGAGCTCGCCGATTGCTGCGGCATGAGCCCGGCCGAACTCGACGAACTGGTGGACTACAACGCTCTGGTGCCACTGAACAGCCTGCCAGAGCGCGCCTTCAGCGCCCATTGGGTGGCGCCCTTGCGCACCGCGTCCAAACTGCGACTCGACTTTGACCTTGACCTGTTTACCGTGGCCATGCTGCTTGAAAAGCTGATCCAGATCGAGTTGCTGGAGCGCCAGGTGCAGTCACTGCAGGCGCTGGTGCCGACCCAGCTGCGCCAGACCTGAGGGCTTGTTCACAAACAACACCCGCGAGCCCCAAGCCGTCACGGCGCGCAGGGCTATTGATAAATACATGGTCAGACTAGCGCGTATGCAGACCAGCAACACCCCTGCCCTGATGCCCTCACCCGAGCCACGCTCCTGGCACCAGCGCGAGGTGCACGAGCTCACCGCCGAGCACGCCGTCGATCCCGAGCACGGCCTGCACGCGGCCGAAGCGCAGCGGCGCCTGGCGCTGCATGGCCCCAACGAGCTGCCGAGCAAGGCGCAGCGCGGTCCGCTGGCCATTCTGGCGGACCAATTCACCGACTTCATGGTGCTGGTGCTGCTGGCCGCCGCCGCGGTGTCTGGCCTGATTGGCGACCTGATCGACAGCGTGGCCATTCTGGTCATTGTGGTGCTCAACGCCGCGATCGGTTTCATGCAGAGCTGGCGCGCCGACCGCGCCCTGGCGGCGCTCAAACAACTGGCCGCCGCCCGCGCCACCGTGCTGCGCAGCAGCCAAAGGCAGGACGTGCCGGCGCGCGAGCTGGTGCCGGGTGACATCGTCCTGCTGGAGGCCGGCAACAAGGTGCCCGCCGACCTGCGGCTGATCCACAGCGCGCAGCTGCATGTGGATGAATCCGCGCTCACCGGCGAGTCGGTCACGGTGGCCAAACACGCTGCGGCCTTGCCAGATTCGGCTGACAGCGCGCTGGGCGACCGGCTCAACATGGCCTTCAAGGGCACCTCTGCCACGCTGGGTCACGGGCGCGGCCTGGTGGTGGCCACCGGCCAAGCCACCGAACTCGGCAAAGTGGCGCAACTGCTCGACCCCGAAGACCGCACCACGCCACTGCAGCGACGCCTGGCCGCCTTCGGCAAACGGCTGGCGCTGGTCGTGATCGGCATTTGTGTGGTGATTTTTGTGGCTGGTGTCTGGCGTGGCGAACAGGCGCTGCTGATGGCACTCACTGCCATCAGTCTGGCCGTGGCGGCTATTCCCGAGGCCCTGCCGGCCGTGGTGTCGGTGCTGCTGGCGCTGGGCGCGCGGCGCATGGTGGCTGTCAACGCGCTGGTGCGGCGCCTGCCTTCGGTGGAAACGCTGGGCTCGGTCAGCACCATTTGCTCGGACAAAACCGGCACCCTGACGCAAAACAAAATGCATGCCGAACTGGTCTGGAGGCAAGAGCAGTCCTGGGTGCCGGGCGACCAAGCTCCCGGGCCAGTGCTGCTGGAGGCCCTGCGTGCCGGTGCCCTGTGCAACGACGCGCACCGCAATCAGAGCGGCCAAGGGCCCACCAACAGTTCCAGCACCACACCAGACTGGCAGGGCGACCCCACCGAGACGGCACTGGTCGTGGCGGCGCAGACCGGTGGCGTTGACAAGGCAGCGCAAGAGGCCCAGTGGCCGCGCTTGAAAGAGCTGCCCTTTGACTCCGAGCGCAAGCGCATGACCACGCTGCATGCCAGTGCACAGGGCTTTACCGGCTACACCAAAGGTGCCCCTGAGTCGGTGCTGGCGTGTTGCGACTCGCAATGGATGCCTGAAGGTGCCCTGGCGCTGGACCTCCAAAAGGTGATCGCCCAGGCCGACACGCTGGCCGCCCAGGGCCTGCGCGTGCTGGCGCTGGCGCGACGTGACCATGCCACCCTGCCCGACACGCTGACGCCCGACACCATCGAGCAGCATTTGCAGTTTCTGGGGCTGATCGCGCTCATCGACCCGCCGCGCCCAGAGGCCGCAGCCGCGGTGCGCGACTGCATCAGCGCGGGCATTACACCGGTCATGATCACTGGCGACCATCCCGCAACGGCGCGCGCCATTGCGCTGCGCCTGGGCATTGTGACCGACCCGCAAGCCGAAGTGCTGACCGGGCAGCACCTGGCCATGCTTGACGATGCCGCGCTCTCGTTGCGCGTCGCCGAGGTGCAGGTCTATGCCCGGGTGGATCCGGCGCAAAAAATCCGCATTGTCGAAGCCTTGCAGGCGCAAGGCGAGATTGTCGCCATGACCGGTGACGGCGTGAACGATGCCCCGGCCCTGAAACGCGCCGACATTGGCGTGGCCATGGGCAAGGGCGGCACCGACGTGGCCCGCGAGGCCGCCAGCATGGTGCTGCTCGATGACAACTTTGCAAGCATCGTGGCGGCGGTACGCGAGGGTCGGCGCATTTTCGACAATATCCGCAAGTTTGTGCGCTACGCCATGACCGGCAACTCCGGCGAAATCTGGACGCTGTTTCTGGCACCGCTGGTTTTTCTGCCGATGCCGCTGCTGCCCATCCACATCCTGTGGGTGAATCTGGTCACCGACGGCCTGCCCGGCCTGGCGCTGGCGACTGAGCCCGCCGAGCGCGGCGTGATGCAGCGCCCACCCCGCGCCCACACCGAGAGCCTGTTTGCCAACGGCATGTGGCAGCATATTCTGGGCTTTGGCCTGCTGATAGCAGGCCTGTGCCTGGGCGTGCAAGCCTGGGCCTTGTCCACTGGAAACCCGCACTGGCAGACCATGGTGTTCACCGTGCTGACGCTGTCGCAAATGGCCCACGTGATGACGATCCGCTCCGAGCGCGACTCGCTTTGGCAAATCGGCCTGGGCAGCAACAAGCCTTTGCTCGGTGCCGTGCTGCTCACCTTTGTGCTGCAGATGGCCACCATTTACGTGCCGGCACTGAACCCCATCTTCAAGACCCAAGCGCTGAGCCTGGCCGAGCTACTCGTTTGCCTGAGCGCCGCAGCCACGGTGGGCGTGGCGGTAGAGCTTGAAAAAGCCTGGCGCAGCCAAAGACATCAAAGCCCGGCAAGCACAGGCACCGCACCATGAAACCCGTCGTGCTGGTCTGGCTGCAATTTGTGCTGTGCGCCGGCCTGATCGGTTTTGCCGGCGTGCGCCTGAGCCGTTATGGTGACACCATTGCCGCCCGCACCGGCCTGTCGCGCAACTGGGTGGGGATGATTCTGCTGGCCACGGTGACTTCGCTGCCCGAGCTGGTCACCGGTTTGAGCGCGGTCACGGTGGCAGCCGCACCCGACATTGCGGTGGGTGATGTGCTGGGCGCCTGTGTGTTCAATCTGGCCATTCTGGCGCTCATCGACATCCTCTACCGCCAGGACAGCCTGTACCAACAGCTTGGCCATGGCCACGCGGTATCTGCCGGCTTTGGTGTCATTTTGCTGGCTGGTGCTGCACTGGCTTTGCTACTGGGTGGCAGCGGCATGATGCCGGCCATCGGCCACATCAGCCTCGCCAGCGTGTTGCTGCTGGGCATCTATCTGGCGGCCATGCGCACGCTCTACGTGATCGAGCAGCGCCACCCCGCCCGCGCCGACGAATTCGAGCCAACAGGCATGACGCTCAAGGCGGCCCTGATGGGCTACGGCATGGCTTCCAGCGTGATTGTGGGCGCCGGCATCTGGCTGCCCATCATCGCTGTCGAGTTGGCCCGGCTGATGGGCTGGACCCACTCCTTTGTCGGAACCCTGTTCGTGGCCTTTGCCACCACGGTACCCGAGCTGGCCACCACTTGGGGCGCTGTGCGCATTGGCGCATTGGACATGGCGGTGGGTAACCTGCTGGGCAGCAATCTATTTGACGTGATGATTCTGGCACTCGATGATGTGGCGTATCTGAAAGGGCCCATTTATGCGCAAGTGTCGCCGGTGCATGCGGCCACCGCCATCACGGCCTGCCTGATGAGCGGCGTTGTGATCGTGTCGCTGGCCAGCCGCCCCACCCGGCGCATTGCGCATGTAGCGAGTTGGTCGAGCCTGGCCCTGCTGGCCCTGTATTTGCTCAACACCGCCATTCAGTATTGGCACGGCTGAGGGTGGCGTCTTCGTCACTGCGAGCCCCGCATCCGGCCCGATACCGCACACGGACCTTGAACAAGGAAGCCGTCACTGCGAGCCCCCCGAATCAGGCCCGATACCGCACACGGGCCTTGAACAGAGACTTCGTCATCGCGAGCGAAGCG
>NZ_JACUUE010000093.1 GCF_014859475.1 Rhodoferax sp. | reverse complement strand
TGGCGATCCATGACTTCCGGGGTCATGGATTGCTTCACTTCGTTCGCAATGACGGAGATAGTTCGCAATGACGGGGCTGTTCATGGCAAGGTGGCCTGTACAGCAAACGGCCGCACGCCATCGGTGGCCAGGCGCAAGCTTTTGGTCGGCTCGCTGATGGAAAACAGCGCCAGGCTTTGCGGCTCGATGATGGGCTCGGGCCCCAGCAAAAGTGTGGCTGGCTGCGCCGGGCTCGCAATGCCGGGTACATCGACCCTGGCTGTAGTGTCGGCATCGAGCCAGGTTTGCGCCAAGCTGTCTTCTGCGCGTTCGGGCGGCGGCAAACCGTCAAATTGAAAGCCGTCGGCGGTCACGCGCCAGCGCACCGGCACGCCGCTCACTTGCGAGCGTGCCCGCGCCGACTCGAACAGGGCCGACAGGCGCAGCGCCTCACGCTCGAGCCGGGTCTGGGTGCCGTCGCGCATGGCAAAACCGATGCCCGCCGAAGCCATGGCCACAATCGCCAGCACCACCAGCAACTCCAGCAGGGTAAAGCCTGACACTCGCCTCGGCAGCGGGCAAGGGCGTGGCAACTCAGGGCTGCCAGCTGCCAATGTCTGCATCGCGGCCCTCACCTCCGGCCTGGCCGTCAGCGCCGAACGACATCACATCGACCTCGCCCTGGATGCCGGGGTTGAGGTAAATGTAAGGCTGACCCCAAGGGTCTTGCGGCAGCTTGTCGAGGTAGTTTTTCCAGTTGTTGGGTAGCGGGGGCGTGGTTGGCTTGACCAGCAGCGCCTGCAGGCCCTGCTCGGCCGTGGGGTAGCGCATGTTGTCGAGGCGGTAGAGCTTGAGCGCCTGCACCAGGTTGGCGACATCGGTCTTGGCCGCCGTGACGCGCGCGTCATCGGCGCGGTCGAGCACATTGGGCACGATCAGGGCCGAAAGCACCCCAATGATGAGCAGCACCACCATCAATTCGATCAGGGTAAAGCCGCGCTGCAGATGGCACGCAAGAGAGGATGAGATTTTTTTCATGAGACCGATGTTGCCAATTTAAAAGAGCGCACGTCATGCGTTTCGACAAGTTTAGCCAGAAAAACCTGCGCCGCACAAAGCCGTTACGCGCTCAAAGCACCCGCTCCAGGATCAGCACGGCGAAAAAGCCGAACGCCGACAAAAGCGCCCACTTCAGCACCAGCCAGCCAAAGCGCTTGAAGCGCGCATCACCCGTGGCCGCATAAAACGCAAACGACACCAGTGCCGTCAGCAACATCAACAACACCAGCCAGCGAAATAAAAGCATGTCGAGCCTTGTCCGCGTTACCAGGCGCGCGCCAACTGAGCGAAACCAGCCGGGGCCTGCTTTTCGTTCTCAAACGTCACCACGTCCCAAGCCTCTTCGTGGTTCAGCAACTCGCGCAGCAGCAGGTTGTTGAGCGCATGGCCCGAGCGGAACGCGCTGTAGCTGGCCAGCAGCGGCTTGCCCAGCAGGTACAGGTCGCCCATGGCGTCGAGGATCTTGTGTTTGACAAACTCGTCGTCGTAACGCAGACCACCGGCGTTGAGCACCTTGTAGTCGTCCATCACGATCGCGTTGTCAAGCCCGCCACCGAGCGCCAGGCCGTTGGCGCGCATCATCTCGACGTCTTTGGTGAAGCCGAAAGTGCGCGCGCGGGCGATGTCTCTGGAATAGGAGCCGGTGCTCATGTCAAACAGCACGCGCTGGCCGGTGGCATCCACCGCCGGGTGGCTGAAGTCGATCTCGAAACTCAGGCGGTAGCCGTGGTAAGGGTCGAGGCGCGCCCATTTCACGTTGTCGCCCTCGCCTTGGCGCACTTCCACCGGCGCGAGCAGGCGGATGAAGCGCTTGGGCGCGTTTTGCAGCTCGATGCCGGCGCTTTGCAGCAAAAACACGAACGATGCCGCCGAGCCGTCCAGAATCGGCACCTCTTCGGCGTTGATGTCCACATACAGGTTGTCCACGCCCAGACCGGCGCAGGCCGACATCAAATGTTCCACGGTGAGCACGCGCGCATTGCCTTTGGAGATGGTGGATGCCATGCGCGTGTCAGTCACGGCAAGCGCCGACACCACAATATCGACCGGCTCGGGCAAGTCCACGCGCCGGAACACGATGCCGGTGTCAGGCGCTGCCGGACGCAGCGTGATTTCCACACGCTGGCCGCTGTGCAGGCCGACGCCCACGGCGCGGGTTAATGTTTTGAGGGTTCTTTGTTTCAGCACGGTGCGATTTTACTTTTACCGACCAGCTCCGCCATGGAGAGGGAAAAGTCAGCCAGCTTTCACACACCGGCATCAGTCCTGTCGTTTGCACAATTCTTCTCATGAAAGCTCGACTAACCTGCATGAATCCAGAGCGATGCCCCAAATGATGAAAGCGTACCGTCATCGCGAGCCCCCCGTATCCGGCCCGATACCGCAAACGGACCTTGAACAGAGACTTCGTCATCGCGAGCGAAGCGTGGCGATCCATGACTTCCGGGGTCATGGATTGCGTCACTGCGTTCGCAATGACGGTGATGTTCATGGAAAGCGTAGCGCGGCAGTCCAGGCAGTTTGGGGGCATGGATTGCGTCACTTCGTTCGCAATGACGACGTTCTTTCACGTTAAAACCGGCATGAAAGGCAATGCCGCAAGCGCCCATTCGTTGAGCCGAAGCCATTTGCGATGTGCCGCCCGCAACGCGGGATGCTGGCGGCAGCCCCTCAATCGGCCTGTTTGCGCAAGAATGCCGGAATCTCGAAGTCGTCCATGCCGCCGCTGCTCAAGGCATCGACCTTGGCCGCGGCCGAGGTGCGGTTGCGCCAGACGCTGGGCGTCGCCATGGAGCCGTAGTCGGTCTGGTCGCGGCCCACGTTGCCGGTCGCCATGACACTGCCCACCTGGCCCGCGCCCGCCGGGGTGTTGAGGGTAGGAATCTGAAACGGCACGTCGTGCGTGCCGGTGCGCATTCCGATGTCGGGCTGGGTTTGCGTGACCACCAGTTTGGGGCGTTGCACCTGACGACTCAGGCCGGTGGCGACCACGGTGACGCGAATCTGGTCGTCCAGGTTGTCGTCATAGGCAGTGCCGTAAATCACCTGCGCATCCTGCGAGGCGTAATTGCGGATGGTGTTCATGACCACTTTGGATTCCGACATTTTCAGGCTGCCCTTGGCGGCCGAGATCAACACCAGCACGCCTTTGGCGCCCGACAGGTCGATGCCTTCAAGCAGCGGACAGGCCACAGCGTGTTCGGCGGCGATGCGGGCGCGGTCGGGCCCGGCTGCCACGGCGGTGCCCATCATGGCTTTGCCGGGCTCGCCCATCACGGTGCGCACGTCTTCAAAGTCCACGTTCACGTGGCCGGGCACGTTGATGATCTCGGCAATGCCGCCCACGGCGTTCTTGAGCACGTCGTTGGCATGGGCAAAGGCCTCTTCCTGCGTGGCATCGTCGCCCAGCACTTCAAGCAGTTTTTCATTGAGCACCACGATCAGCGAATCGACATTGGCCTCGAGCTCGGCCAGGCCGCCCTCGGCGTTGTCCATGCGGCGCTTGCCCTCGAACTCGAACGGCTTGGTGACCACGCCCACAGTCAAAATGCCCATTTCACGCGCCACGCGCGCAATCACCGGCGCAGCACCGGTGCCAGTGCCACCGCCCATGCCGGCGGTGATGAACAGCATGTGCGCGCCGTCGATGGCTTCCCGGATGTGCTCGATGGCAAGTTCGGCCGCTTCCCGCGCCTTTTCGGGCTTGCTGCCGGCGCCCAGGCCGGTGCTGCCGAGCTGGATGACGAGGTGGGCATCGCTGGTGGACAGCGCCTGCGAATCGGTGTTGGCGCAGATAAATTCGACGCCCTGGACGGCGCTGGCAATCATGTGCGCCACAGCGTTGCCGCCGCCGCCGCCAACGCCGATTACCTTGATCTGGGTACCTTGGTTAAAGGCTTCTTCGTCGATGAGTTCAATGGTCATGGTGTGCTCCTGGGGTTGCAATAAATAAAAAATAACTCGAAAAGTCTGGTCGAAATTGGGGCTGCGATGCAAAGGGTGGGTCCATGCATCGCCAGCGTCGGCGCGGTCTGGCGCGGCAGCGCCACAGAAAAGTTTTCATGCTTAAAAATTCCCCACAATCCAGTCCTTGACCGAGCCTAAGGCGGTTTTCATGGAGCCGTTTTTTTGTGACACCTTGAAGCCGCGCAACCGGGCAATACGGGCTTCTTCAAGCAGGCCCATCACTGTGGCGGCGCGCGGTTGCGCCACCATGTCGGACAGTACGCCTTTGTATTTGGGAATGCCGCGGCGCACCGGTTTCAAAAAAATGTCTTCGCCGAGCTCGACCATGCCGGGCATGACGCAACTGCCGCCGGTGAGCACAATGCCGCTGGAGAGCATTTCTTCAAAGCCCGACTCGCGCATGACCTGATGCACCAGGCTGAAGATTTCTTCAACCCGCGGCTCGATCACCCCGGCCAGCGCCTGACGGCTCAGCATGCGCGGGCTGCGGTCGCCCAGGCCGGGCACTTCCACCTGCGCCTCGGGGTCGGCCAGCAACTGTTTGGCGTAGCCGTTTTCGACCTTGATTTCCTCGGCATCCTTGGTCGGCGTGCGCAGCGCCATGGCAATGTCGCTGGTGATCAGGTCGCCGGCAATCGGAATGACGGCGGTGTGGCGGATGGCGCCGTTGGTAAAGATGGCCAGGTCGGTGGTGCCGGCACCAATGTCCACCAGCGCCACGCCGAGTTCGCGCTCGTCCTCGGTCAGCACCGACAGGCTGCTGGCCAGCGGGTTGAGCATGAGCTGCTCCACTTCCAGGCCGCAGCGGCGCACGCACTTGATGATGTTTTCGGCCGCGCTCTGCGCGCCGGTGACGATGTGCACCTTGGCCTCCAGCCGGATGCCGCTCATGCCGACCGGCTCTTTCACATCCTGGCCGTCGATGATGAATTCTTGCGGTTCCACCAGCAGCAGGCGCTGGTCGGTGCTGATGTTGATGGCCTTGGCGGTTTCCACCACCCGAGCCACGTCGGCGGCAGACACTTCGCGGTCCTTGATAGCCACCATGCCGTGCGAATTCATGCCGCGAATGTGGCTGCCGGTGATGCCGGTATAGACGCGCTGAATCTTGCAATCGGCCATCAGCTCGGCCTCTTTGAGCGCCTGCTGGATGCTCTGCACAGTGGCGTCGATATTGACCACCACACCGCGTTTGAGCCCGTTGCTGGGCGCCACGCCCAAGCCGGCCAGCTTGAGCGCGCCGCCGGGCATGACCTCGGCCACCACCACCATGACCTTGGCGGTGCCAATGTCCAGACCCACAACCACATCTTTGTACTCTTTTGCCATTGCGTCACCTGTTACCTTGGATTACTTTTTTCAGGGGATCAGCCTCGACCGTGCTGACCCCGTTGAGCCGAATCGCATAGCCATCGGTATGGCGCAAATCGACCGAGGCGAGCTGCTCCACGCTGCGGTTGTAGCGCGAGGTGGCCTGCGTCACCGTCTTTAAAAATCGCTCCAGCCGCGCGAGCAGCTCGTCGGTGCTGCCGCTGCCGAGCTCCAGCGCCGTACCGTTGTCAAACTGCGCCCGCCAGCCGCCGCGGGCGGTGAGCTCAAGTTGCGCCAGCGTCAACTCCATTTGTGCCAGGCGCGGTTGCAAGGCTTGCAGCATGGCCAGCAGCTGCGCACTCTGGCCCTCGGGGCCGCTCAGGCGCGGCAGGTCGTCCTGCTCGAGCTCGCCCAGATTAGCCTCGAACACCTCGCCAAAATTGTTGACCAGGCGCGAATCGCCCTCACCCCCCCAGAACGCCACCGGCTGGTGCTCTTGCAATTGCACCTTGAGCCGGTTCGGAAAATCGCGCCGCACGACCGCCTGGCGCACCCAAGGCATGGTCTCGAAAACCTGTCTCGCCGCGTGCAGGTCGAGCGTGAAAAACGTGCCCTGCAAGCGTGGCATCACGTTGGCGCGCAGCGAGATGGCGTTGTAGTGCGAGACATCGCCCGTGACGGTGACACCCCGAATGGCAAACTGCGGCAAGCGCTGCGCATAGGCCAGCGCAGCGCCCAATAGCAGCACCACCACCAGCCCGAACAGGGCGCTGGCCAGCGCGTTCATGAGCTTGATGTCGAGTGGCAGGGGCGCCTTGCTTTTCATAGGGCGTAGTCGCGACTGGCGGATTGAAGAACCTGCAGGCACAGTTCGGGGTAGCTGATGCCGGCCGCCATGGCTGCCATCGGCACCAGCGAATGGCTGGTCATGCCCGGCGAGGTGTTGAGCTCGAGCAGATAGGGCTGGCGCGTGGCGGCGTCGATCATCACGTCGGCGCGCGCCCAACCGCGGCAGCCCAGGCTGCGGTAGGCCTTGAGCGCCAGCTGCTGAATGGCGGCTTCTTCGCCTGCGGGCAAACCACAAGGCACCAGGTACTGGGTGCTGTGGGTGAAGTATTTGTTGCGGTAGTCGTAGTTGCCCTCGGGCGCTACGATGCGGATCACCGGCAACGCGCGGGCTTGCGCACCGCTGCCCAGCACCGCAATGGTGACCTCGTCGCCACAGATGAACTGCTCGCACAACACTTCGTCATGCATGTCGGCGGCCAGCTTGAAAGCGGCCTCGCACTGCGCAACGGCGGTGACCTTGGTGAGCCCCAGGGACGAGCCTTCGCGGGCAGGCTTGACGATCATGGGGCAGCCCAGTTCGGCAAAGGCGGCGCGGGTGGCTTCGGCACTGTCCACCTTGCGCCAGGCTGGGGTCGGCAGGCCGTCGCCGCGCCAGATGTGCTTGGTCATGCGCTTGTCAATGGCAAGGCTGGAGGCCATCACGCCCGGGCCGGTGTAAGGCATGCCAAGCAATTCCAGCGCACCCTGCACCGTGCCGTCTTCGCCAAAACGCCCATGCAGGGCAATGAAGCAGCGCGTGAAACCTTCTTTTTTCAGCTCGAGCAGGTTGCGCTCGGCCGGGTCGAACGACACTGCGTTCACGCCCAGGCTTTGCAGCGCCTGCAAGACGCCACTGCCCGACATCAGCGACACCTCGCGCTCGGCCGAGGTGCCGCCCATGAGCACCGCCACTTTTTCAGTTTTCAAGTCAAATTGGCTCATCACCCTTGCGCCTCCTGCGCACCAGTTGCCTGCGTTTGCAGCAGCTTGACCACTTTGGCGGGCACGGTGCCAATCGAGCCGGCGCCCATGCACAGCACCACGTCGGCGTCTCTGGCCGCAGCAAAAATGGCCTGCGGCATGTCAGCAATGTCATCAACGAACACCGGCTCGATGTGCCCGGCCACACGCAGCGCGCGCGCCAGGCTGCGGCCATCGGCCGCCACTATGGGTGCCTCGCCTGCGGCATAGACTTCGGCCAACAACACCGCATCGGCCTGGCCGATGACCTTGATGAAGTCGTCAAAGCAGTCGCGCGTACGGGTGAAGCGGTGCGGCTGGAACGCCAGCAGCAGACGCCGCCCCGGAAAGGCGCCACGCGCTGCCGCCAGCGTGGCGGCCATTTCCACCGGGTGGTGACCGTAGTCGTCCACCAGCGTGAATGTGCCGGCGCCATTGGCCGCGCTGACCGGCAAATCGCCATAGTTTTGAAAACGCCGCCCAACGCCCTTGAAGCTGGCCAGCGCGCGCAGCACGGCGGCGTCGTCAATGCCCAGCTCCACCGCCACGGCTATCGCCGACAGCGCATTGAGCACGTTATGGCGGCCCGGCAGATTCAGCACCACGGCCAGGTCGGGCAGCACCAGGCCGTTGCGCCGCTGCACGGTGAAGTGCATCTGGCCATTGACCGCGCGCACATCCACGGCACGCACCTCGGCGCCTTCTTCGAAGCCATAACTGGTCACCGGGCAGGTCACCTGCGGCAGGATGGAACGCACCGCGGCGTCGTCGGTGCACAAAATGGCGGTGCCATAAAACGGCATGCGGTGCAAAAAGTCAACAAAGGCTTTTTTGAGGTTTTCGAAATCATGGCCGTAGGTTTCCATGTGGTCGGCGTCGATGTTGGTCACTACCGCCATCACCGGCAGCAGGTTCAAAAATGACGCATCGGATTCATCGGCCTCAACCACGATGTAGTCGCCCTTGCCCAGGCGCGCATTGGCGCCGGCGCTGTTGAGGCGGCCACCGATGACAAAAGTGGGGTCGAGCCCGGCCTCGGCCAGCACGCTCGCGACCAGGCTGGTGGTGGTGGTTTTGCCGTGCGTGCCGGCAATCGCAATGCCCTTTTTCAGGCGCATCAGCTCGGCCAGCATCAGCGCGCGCGGCACCACCGGAATATGCATGGCGCGTGCCGCGATGACTTCGGCGTTGTCGGCCTGCACGGCGGTGGAGATCACCACCGCGTCGGCGCCGCTGACGTTGCTGGCAGCATGCCCGACCTGCGTCTGTATGCCCAGCGCCTGCAGCCGTTGCAGCGTGGTGCTGTCGGCCTGGTCCGAACCCGAGATGGTGTAACCCAGGTTGAACAACACCTCGGCAATGCCCGACATGCCAACGCCGCCGAGGCCGACAAAGTGAATGTGCTGGATGGCGTGTTTCATAAAATAATTGGGGTCAGATTCGAATTAATTTTCATTTGCAGAGCCCCTCGCAGGCTTCGACGATGCTTTGCGTGGCCTCCAGCTTTTGCAGCTGCTTGGCTGCCAGCGCTTTTGTTAGCAGGCTGGCGCGATCCAGCCCCGCCAACTGCGCGGCCAACGCCTGCGGTGTTAATTGGCTTTGCGGCACCAGCCAGCCCGCGCCCTGGTCCACCAGAAAACGCGCGTTGATGGTCTGGTGGTCGTCCACCGCCGACGGGAAAGGCACAAACAGCGCAGCGGCACCCACCGCAGCCAGCTCAGTCACGGTGCTGGCACCAGCGCGGCAAAGCACCAGGTCGGCATCGGCAAAGGCCTGCGCGGTGTCGTCAATGAACGGCGTGAGCTGCGCCCGCACGCCAGCGGCGGCGTAGTTGGCGCGCAAGGCATCAATTTGTTTGGCACCGCTTTGGTGAATCACCTCGGGGCGACTGGCCTCTGGCAGCAGCGCCAGCGCCTGCGGCACGATGTCGTTGAGCGCCTTGGCACCCAAACTACCACCGACCACCAGCAACTTCAAAGGCCCGCTGCGACCGGCAAAACGCTGCGCCGGATCGGCCTGCTGCAAGAACGCCGCGCGCAGGGGGTTGCCGACCCAGCGTGCGCCCTTGAGCACCCCCGGAAACGCGGTAAACACCCGGTCGGCTACCCCAGCGAGCACCTTATTGGCCAGTCCGGCCACTGAATTTTGTTCGTGCAGGATGAGCGGCTTGCCCAGCAAAACCGCCATCATGCCGCCCGGAAAGCTGATGTAGCCGCCCAGCCCCAACACCACATCAGGCTTGACCCGGCGCAGCACCTGAATGCTCTGCCAAAACGCCCTGAGCAGCCGCAGCGGCAACAGCGCCACCGTCAACGCCCCCTTGCCGCGCACACCGCCAAAATCAATCGACTCAAAGGCGAACCCCTGCGCTGGCACCAACTGGCTCTCCATGCTCGGCTGCCCGGCGCTGCCCGTGCCACCGAACCAGTGCACGCGCCAGCCGCGCTCGCGCAGAGCCTGCGCCACCGCCAGCCCCGGAAAAATATGCCCGCCGGTACCGCCAGCCATGATGAGCGCGCACTTACTCATGCAACAGCTCCCGCGTTGGCAATGTCAACAAAACCAAGGCGTTGAACAACTACAGAACACCGCACCACGCCCCAGCCAGCACGATGTGTTGCGAAGCAGCACGAGCCAAGTGGGCTTGGCAGTTGGTGGTTCGGCTGCTCTGCCACCCACCCCCTTCTGTATGCGCCTGCGCTGGGTGGGTTTTGCGGGATCAGGCGTCG
>NZ_JACUUE010000092.1 GCF_014859475.1 Rhodoferax sp. | reverse complement strand
TTCAAGATCAACGAAGACGTGGTGATCCCGCTGCCGCGCATGGCCGAGTACACCGACGGCATCGAGCGCATCAACATCGAGCTGAGCTTGCGCAACAAACTGGCGCTGTGTGATGCGCTGCAAGACTTTTTCAGACAACGCCAACTCCCCGTGGGCCGGCAAGACGACGCCGGTGAGATTTCTGCGTCCGAACTGCTGGAAGACCGCGTGGCCCAGGCGCTGGCGCTGCTCGATGAGGTGCGCGCGTTGTGGTCAGGCTGGCTGCGTGATGTCGAGACGCTGTTGCCCCAACTGCAAGACCATTCGTTGCGTGCCAGCTGGAAGACGCAAATTCGTCAGCCGCTGCAGCAGATTTTCAGTGGCGTGGCGTTCGGGGCCATCTTGAAGGAATGCAACGCCATTCACCAGCGCGTGCTCAAGGGCCGGGTTTGGGTGGCGCTGCACATGCACGCCGGTGACGGCAATGTGCACACCAATATCCCGGTCAACAGCGACGACTACGACATGCTGCAAGCGGCTCACGGCGCGGTCAAACGCATCATGGCGCTGGCACGCAGCCTGGACGGCGTGATCTCGGGCGAGCACGGCATTGGCATCACCAAGCTGGAATTTTTGAGCGATGCCGAACTGCAGCCGTTCACCGACTACAAGGCCAAAGTGGACCCTGAGGGACGGTTTAACAAGGGCAAGTTGCTGCGCGCCGAGCCCACCGCAGGCCGCTTGTATGCCGACCTGACCAACGCCTACACCCCCAGCTTTGGCCTGATGGGGCACGAGTCGCTGATCATGCAACAGAGCGACATTGGTGCCATTGCCGACAGTGTGAAAGACTGCCTGCGTTGTGGCAAGTGCAAACCGGTGTGCGCCACCCATGTGCCACGCGCCAATTTGCTGTATTCGCCGCGCAACAAGATTCTGGCCACCAGTCTGCTGGTGGAGGCCTTTTTGTACGAAGAACAGACGCGCCGGGGCGTCAGCATCAAGCACTGGCAGGAGTTTGAAGACGTGGCCGACCACTGCACTGTGTGCCACAAGTGTCTGCAGCCCTGTCCGGTCAACATCGACTTTGGCGAAGTGTCGATGAACATGCGCAACCTGTTGCGCAAGATGGGCAAAAAGTCATTCAACCCTGGCAGTGCGACGGCCATGTTCTTTTTGAACGCTACCAACCCCGAGACCATCAAGATGGTGCGCGCGGGCATGGTGGGCATTGGCTTCAAGGCACAGCGCCTGGCCAACGACTTGCTGAAAGTGCTGGCGCGCCGACAAACCAACGCGCCGCGAGCCACGCTGGGCAAGGCACCGGTCAAAGAGCAGGTGATTCACTTCATCAACAAAAAAATGCCCGGCGGTCTGCCCAAGAAAACGGCGCGCGCGCTGCTGGACATTGAAGACAAAGACTACGTGCCGATCATCCGCAACCCGCAAGTGACCACGGCCGAAACCGAGGCGGTGTTTTACTTTCCGGGCTGTGGCAGTGAGCGCTTGTTCAGCCAGGTCGGCCTGGCCACGCAGGCGATGCTGTGGCACGCCGGCGTGCAAACCGTGCTGCCACCGGGTTACCTATGCTGCGGCTACCCGCAGCGCGGCAGCGGCGACTATGACAAGGCCGAAAAAATCATCACCGACAACCGGGTGCTGTTCCATCGTGTGGCCAATACGCTCAACTACCTTGACATCAAGACCGTGGTGGTGAGCTGCGGCACGTGTTACGACCAGCTGCAGGGCTATGAATTCGACAAGATATTTCCGGGCTGCCGCATCATCGACATTCATGAGTTCCTGCTTGACAAAGGCATCACGCTGCCGGCCGGGCAGGGCGGCTACCTCTACCACGAGCCCTGCCACAACCCGATGAAGCTCGGTGACGCCATGCAGACGGTGCGTGCGCTGGTGGGCGACAAGGTGCTCAAGAGCGAGCGCTGTTGCGGCGAAAGCGGCACGCTGGGCGTGACACGCCCCGACATTTCAACGCAGGTGCGTTTCAGCAAGGAAGAATCCATCCGCAAAGGTGAAGCCGCGCTGCGCGCCAGTGGTGCCGTCGGCAGCAAAGACAACGTCAAGATTCTGACCAGCTGCCCGAGTTGCCTGCAGGGCCTGATACGCTATGAGGATGATTTGCAAAATGGACTGCTCGAAGCCGACTACATTGTGGTCGAGATGGCCAATCAGATTTTGGGCAAAGATTGGATGGGCGATTACGTCAAGCTGGCCAATGACGGCGGCATCGAGCGCGTACTGGTTTGAATAACATGATAATTTGGAAGAGGTGACACACCATGGCAGGTTTACAAAGCGGCGCACCAGCGCCCACAGACATCACGCTGCACAGCCAGTCGCGCGTGCTGGAAATCAGTTTCTCTGACGGCGAGCAGTTCCGCATCCCGTTTGAATTGATGCGCGTCTATTCGCCTTCGGCCGAAGTGGCGGGTCATGGGCCAGGCCAGGAAGTGCTGCAAACCGGCAAGCGCGAGGTCACCTTGACCGGGCTGGAGCCGGTGGGTAACTACGCCGTGCAACCGTCGTTTTCAGATGGCCACGACACCGGCATTTTTTCTTGGGACTATCTTTATTTTCTGGGTTCGCAGCAGGACCAGTTGTGGGCCGACTACAACGCACGGCTGACGGCCGCCGGGGTGGATCGTGACGCGCCCATGCCTAAAAAAGCCGGCAGCAGTTGCGCCAGCCATTGAGGCACTTTTTAACGTGAAACAACGTCGTCATTGCACACAGTGAAGCAATCCATGCCCCCAAACTGCATAGATTGCCACGCCGCTTCGCGGCTTGCATCGACGACCGTGTTACATCATTTGGGGCAACTGAGTTGCCATGAAAGTTAGTCTTACTACTATTTAAATATGAGCACCACACACTTTGGTTTCCGTACCGTAGAAGAGGCTGAAAAAGCCAAGCATGTCAAAGGCGTTTTTGACTCTGTTGCGCCCAAATACGACGTCATGAACGACCTCATGTCGATGGGCCTGCACCGCCTCTGGAAAGCCTACACCGTGACGGTGGCCAACGTGCATGAGGGCGACAAGGTGCTTGACATTGCAGGGGGCACCGGTGACTTGGCCCTGGCGTTTTCCAAAAAAGTGGGCGCGAGCGGCCAGGTGGTGCACACCGACATCAATGAAGCCATGCTGCGCACCGGCCGTGACCGCCTGGTCGATGCCGGCGTGGTGTTGCCCACGCTGGTGTGCGATGCTGAAAAACTGCCGTTCCCCGACGACCATTTCAATCTGGTCACCGTGGCTTTTGGCTTGCGCAACATGACGCACAAGGACGTGGCGCTCGCCGAGATGAATCGGGTGCTCAAGCCGGGTGGCAAACTGCTGGTGCTGGAGTTTTCCAAAGTGGCCAAGCCGCTGGAAAAGGCCTACGACTGGTATTCCTTCAAGGTGCTGCCCAAACTGGGCGAGTGGGTGGCGGGCGATGCCTCAAGCTACCAGTATCTGGCCGAGTCGATTCGCATGCATCCGGGCCAGGAAGAGCTCAAATCCCTGATGAAGGTTAATGGCTTTGGCCATGTCGATTACCACAACTTGACCGGGGGTCTGGTAGCCTTGCATGTAGGTATCAAATGTTGAATTGATTCGACGCGTTGCCTATCCGATCACTTTTATTGGCAGATGAATTTTGGAGATGGTATGAAACGATGGCTTCCCTTGGTGACGATATGTCTGGTGCTGCTGGCGGGGCATGCCGACGCGGCCCGACGATTTGGTGGCGGCTTGTCGTTTGGCAAGCAGTCCAACAATGTGACGCGTCAGGCGGCACCTGCGCCTACCGCGCCATCAAAGGCGGCTACCAGCACCGCGCCGGCCAACACTGCGCCGACTGCCACCGCGCCTAAACGGCCTTTGGGCGGCATGCTGGGCGGGTTGGCCGCTGGCTTGGGTCTGGCCTGGTTGGCCAGTTCGCTGGGTCTGGGTGAAGAGATGGGGCAAATTTTGATGCTTGCCTTGCTGGCCATGCTGATCATGGCCGCCGTGACCTGGTTCAGGCGGCGTAACAATGCGGCTTCTCAGGCGTCTGCTTCGCCTTTTGCGTTTCAGGGCGCTGCCTCAAGTGCGGCTGGTCAGGCTGCCATGCCCGCGAGTTACCGTCCGGAAAATGTGGGCAATGATGCTTCTGCGCGCCCTTGGGAGCGCAACACGGCAGCCTTCGACGCGACCCTGTCTGGCTCTGCGCCCCCGGCCGCAACGGGTTCCATGATTGGCTCCGGCCTGTCGGGTTCACAGACCTGGGGCATCCCCGAAGGTTTCGATTCCGAAGGTTTCCTGCAGGCGGCCAAGGCCAATTTTGTTTCTTTGCAGGCGGCTTGGGACAAGTCTGACATTCCTGCCTTGCGCGTCATGATGACCGACACCATGCTCAAGGAAATCCAGGCGCAACTGGCCGAGCGTCAAGCCCATACCGGCGGCCCGGTGAACCAGACCGAAGTGGTGATGATCGAGGCGCATTTGCTCGGTATTGAAGACCTCGGCGACGAGTACATGGCCAGTGTCGAATTTACCGGCATGATTCGTGAAGAGCCTTCTGCAGGAGCGAGCCCGTTCCGCGAAGTCTGGAACATGATCAAACCCAAAAGCGGCCGCAGCGGCTGGCTGGTGGCGGGGGTTCAGGCCCTGCAGTAAGCGCAGTCTTGCGATTTCAGGGAATAATGGGGTCTATGGCAACACAGACCCCTTTTGCATTTTTGGAGAGTTTTGCAGAAAAACTCCCGCTTCCCAAATTTGCCCCGCCGGCTTGGGCCGTCAGCGAGGCCCAGCGACGCATTGTTTTGCTGCTCAACCACGTGTTGATGCAGGAAAGCGAAGCCATGACACGGCTGGCGCGCCATCAGGGCCAGATCATGCTGGCGCAATGGCGCACGTTTTACTTCAAACTGGTCGCCACGCCTGCCGGGTTGCTCGATCTGGCAGACCCCGAGGCCAAGCCCGATCTGGTGCTGACGGTCACTGACGAGTCGCCGCTGGCGCTGGCGCAGGCGGTCTTCAAGGGCGAAAAGCCAGCGGTGCGTATCGAAGGCGATGTGCAGTTGGCGGCCGAGGTGAACTGGCTCACCGAGCATGTGCGCTGGGACATGGAAGAAGACCTGGCGCGCATCATTGGTGATGTGCCGGCGCACACCCTGAGTCAGTTGGCCCAGACCATGAGCACCAGCCTGCGTCAATTTCTGGCCAAAGCAGCAGCGTTCGCGCCCGGCAAGTCGGCCAAATGACCAATATTTTTCGAGGCGCCTTCATCCTCTGGGTGATGTTGCGCAATGGCCTGGATGAGCTGGTGCTCACCAGCTTCAAGAAACCGTGGTTGCTGCGCCTTGCCCGACTTCTGACACTCGGGCGCAAGCTCGACGCGCCGCGCGGTCAACGCATCCGTCAGACCCTGGAGAGCCTGGGCCCCATTTTTGTCAAGTTTGGCCAGGTGCTGTCCACGCGGCGCGATCTGCTGCCGCTTGACATTGCCGACGAGCTGGCCATGTTGCAAGACCGCGTGCCACCGTTCCCCAGCGAGGTGGCCATCAGCATCATCGAGCGCGCTTTCGGGAAGTCGGTGGACGATATTTTTGTCTCGTTCGAGCGCCAACCGGTGGCCAGCGCTTCCATTGCGCAAGTGCATTTTGCGGTGCTCAAAGACCGCCATGGCAATCCTCAGGATGTCGCCGTCAAGGTGCTGCGCCCGGGCATGTTGACCGTGATCGACAAAGACCTGGCACTGCTGCGCATGTTGGCGGTCTGGGTTGAAGGTCTGACAGAAGACGGCAAGCGCCTGAAGCCGCGCGAGGTCGTGGCCGAGTTCGAGAAATACCTGCACGATGAGCTTGACCTGGTGCGCGAAGCGTCGAGCGCTGCGCAACTGCGTCGCAACATGGCTGACCTCGACCTGGTGCTAATTCCCGAGATGTACTGGGATTACTGCATGCCCGAGGTGATCGTGATGGAGCGCATGAAGGGTGTGCCCATCAACCAGGTCGAGCGTCTGGTGGCTGCCGGGGTGGACATCCCAAAGCTGGCGCGCGATGGCGTCACCATCTTTTTTACCCAGGTGTTTCGCGACGGCTTTTTCCATGCCGACATGCACCCTGGCAACATCCAGGTGAGCCTGGATCCGGCTACCTTTGGGCGCTATATTTCGCTCGACTTCGGCATTATTGGCACCCTGACCGAAGGCGACAAGGAATACCTGGCGCAAAACTTCATCGCGTTTTTTCGCCGCGACTACAAGCGCGTGGCCGAGTTGCACATCGAGTCGGGCTGGGTGCCCGCCAGCACCCGGGTTGACGAGCTCGAAGCCGCCGTGCGCGCGGTGTGCGAGCCATATTTTGACCGGCCGCTCAAGGAGATTTCGCTGGGCATGATCCTGATGCGGCTGTTCCAGACCTCGCGCCGTTTTCAGGTCGAAATCCAGCCGCAGCTGGTGCTGTTGCAAAAGACCCTGCTCAACATTGAGGGCCTGGGGCGCCAGCTTGATCCAGAACTGGACTTGTGGCACACCGCCAAACCGTTCCTTGAAAAATGGTTGGTGGAGCAGGTCGGTCCCAAAAAATTGTTCAAGGAGTTGCGTAACGAAGCGCCACGCTACGCCAAGATGCTGCCCGAGCTGCCGCGCTTGTTGTTTGACTTTTTGCAGCAGGCGAGTGCCAAGACCAATTCGCTGGAGCTGCAAGCCTTGTTGGCCGAGCAAAAAAGGACCAACAAACTGTTGCAAGCCATCATGTACGGCGGCATTGGTTTTGTGCTGGGCTTGATCGTCATGCAGATTTTGGTGCGGGTGCGCCTTTTTTGACGGCTTGCACCCCGTCGGCGCCGGGCGGACGGTGCACTTTATAATCATCGGCTTTGCGACTCTTTCTTTCGCTTCAATACCATGCCTATTTACGCTTATAAATGCAACGCCTGTGGCCTTGCCAAGGATGTGTTGCAAAAGATGTCTGATCCGGTGCTCACCGAGTGCCCGGCGTGCGGCCAGGCGAGCTTTGTCAAGCAGCTTACCGCCGCAGGTTTCCAGCTCAAGGGTTCGGGCTGGTACGCCACCGATTTCAAGGGCGGCGGCAGCGCGTCCACGGCAACTGCGCCTGCGCCGGCAGCAGAAGCGGTGAAGACGCCCGCCACCGACAGCGGTGCCAGCACCACCAGCACCACTGCCAAGGCTGATACCGCGTCGGCCGTTGGTTGCGGCACCGGTTGTGCCTGCCACAGCTGAGTCAATTGCGCTGAAAGTTCCCGTGCCCTTTAAAAAATACCTGTTGACGGGTCTGCTGGTCTGGTTGCCCACGGCCATCACCTTTGCCGTCCTGTTGTGGTTGATGGATTTGCTCGATGGTATTTTTGTCGGATTGCTGACGGTGTTGCAGGCCGTTTTGCCGGAATCCCTGACTGGCACGCTGGAGTACTTCAAGCATATCCCCGGCCTTGGCGTGATCCTGGTTTTTGGCGGTCTGCTCATCACCGGGGCGCTGGTTTCCAACGTGGCCGGGCGCTGGTGGCTGGTGCAGTGGCACCGCATCCAGACCAATATCCCGGTATTCAAGACCATTTACAACAGCGTCAAAAAGGTTTCTGACACGCTGTTTTCAAGCAACGGCAATGCGTTTCGCACCGCCTTGCTGGTGCAGTATCCGCGTCCCGGTGCCTGGACGGTTGCGTTTCAGACCGGCACACCGGCCGGCGAGGTGGCGCAGCACCTGGGCCCGGACTTTATCAGCGTTTATGTGCCCACCACACCCAACCCCACCAGCGGGTTTTTTCTGATGATGCCGCGCAGTGATGTGATTGAACTCGAAATGAGCGTCGATGAAGCGCTGACCTATGTGATTTCGATGGGGTCGGTGGCTCCCACTGCCTCCGGGATTGCGCCCAAATAATTTTTTTGACAACCCTGCCACTTCTTTGAGGTGGCTTTAGAAAGCAGTTTTATGGCAATGCGTTCTCATTATTGTGGATTGGTCACCGAGGCCTTGATGGGCCAAGCCGTCACGCTGTGCGGTTGGGTTAACCGTCGGCGTGACCACGGTGGCGTGATTTTTGTTGACGTGCGTGACCGCGAAGGCTATGTGCAGGTGGTCTGCGACCCCGACCGCGCCGAGATGTTTGGCGTGGCCGAAGACCTGCGCAACGAGTTCTGCATCCAGGTCAAAGGCCTGGTTCGCGCGCGTCCGGACGGTACCGTCAACGCCAACCTCAAGAGTGGCAAGATCGAAGTGCTGTGTCACGAACTCACGGTGCTCAACCCCTCGGTCACGCCGCCGTTCCAGCTCGACGAAGACAACCTCAGTGAAACCACGCGTCTGACGCACCGGGTGCTCGACTTGCGCCGCCCCTACATGCAAAACAACCTGATGTTGCGCTACCGCGTGAGCATGGAAGTACGCAAGTTTCTCGATGCCAACGGTTTTGTCGATATCGAAACCCCGATGTTGACCAAGAGCACGCCGGAAGGGGCGCGCGATTACCTGGTACCCAGCCGGGTGCATTACGGCCACTTTTTTGCCTTGCCGCAAAGCCCGCAGCTGTTCAAGCAGCTGCTGATGGTGGCGGGTTTCGATCGCTACTACCAGATCACCAAGTGCTTCCGCGACGAGGACCTGCGCGCCGACCGCCAGCCCGAATTTACCCAGATCGATATCGAAACCTCGTTCCTGGACGAAGAGGAAATTCGCGAGATTTTCCAGGGCATGATCAAGACTGTGTTCCAGAACACCTTGGGCGTTGACCTGGGCGAGTTCCCGGTCATGAGCTACCAGGAGGCGGCGCGCCGTTTTGGCTCGGACAAGCCCGACCTGCGCGTCAAGCTCGAATTCACCGAACTCACCGACGTTGTGGGCGACGTTGATTTCAAGGTGTTCTCGACACCTGCCACCACCAAAGGTGGCCGCGTGGTGGCGCTCTGTGTGCCGGGCGGCGCCGAGATCACGCGCAGCGAAATTGACAACTACGGTGAATTCGTCAAGATTTATGGTGCCAAGGGCCTGGCCTGGATCAAGGTGAATGACGTGGCCAAGGGCCGCGACGGTCTGCAAAGCCCCATCGTCAAAAACCTGCACGATGCCGCGCTGGCAGAAATCCTCAAACGCACTGGTGCCAAAGACGGCGACATTTTGTTTTTTGGTGCCGACAAGGAAAAGATCGTCAACGATGCCATTGGCGCGTTGCGCATCAAGATTGGCCACAGTGCCTTTGGCAAGAAAAATGGTCTGTTCGAAGACCGCTGGGCGCCGTTGTGGGTGGTGGACTTCCCGATGTTCGAGCACGACGAAGAATCCAACCGTTGGGTGGCTGTGCACCACCCGTTCACCGCGCCCAAGGACGGCCATGAAGACCTGATGGTCACCGACCCCGCCAACTGCATCTCCAAGGGCTACGACATGGTGCTCAACGGCTGGGAAATGGGTGGCGGCTCGGTGCGGATTCACCGTGCCGAGGTGCAGAAAAAAGTGTTTGATGCGCTCAAGATCACGCCCGAAGAAGCGCAGCAAAAATTCGGCTTCCTGCTTGACGCGCTGCAATACGGCGCGCCGCCGCATGGTGGCCTGGCTTTTGGCCTGGACCGCATCGTGACGCTGATGACCGGTGCCGAGTCGATCCGCGACGTCATCGCCTTCCCCAAGACCCAGCGCGCCCAGTGCCTGTTGACGCAAGCCCCCAGCCCTGTTGATGAAAAGCAGTTGCGCGAATTGCACATTCGCCTGCGCACGCCGGAGGCAGCCAAGGCGGGTTGATTCAGCCTGGTTTGACATCGAAGACAAAGGGCGCTGCCAAGAGCGCCCTTTTTTGTCTTGCCTTGATGGCTAGAATGGCCAATCGAAACCTGTGAGGCAAGCATGCAAACCACCGCTA
>NZ_JACUUE010000331.1 GCF_014859475.1 Rhodoferax sp. | reverse complement strand
GCACATGCTGTGCCTCCTGCCCGCTCGCATTGGCCTGACGGCGGTAACTGGACAGCCGCGTCATGGCGAGCTCACGAAGGGCGGCAGGATCGGGCGGATTTTTACGGAACACCATGGCCTGCCTTTTTGAAATTCGGGGCGTTCATCAGGGCCTGCAAGCTGGCTTGCGCCTCACGCAAGTCGGCCTCAAGCCGCTTGCTGGCACTGATGTCAGTAAAGGTGATGACCAGGCCGTCGATGCGGTTGTCCTGCGTGCGGTACGGCATGATGCGCACCTTGAACCAGCGCCCCCGCCCGTGGCCGCAACATCGCTTTCCTTGAACACCAGGGTGCGCAACACCTCCAGCGCGTCCGGCCCGAGACTTGGGTAGTTCAGGTCGCACACAATGTCGGTGATGCTGCGCCCGGCATCGCCCGGGATCAGCTTGAAAACCTTGCTGGTCGATGGCGTGAAGCGGCGCACATGCAGCGTATCGTCGAGGAACAAAATCGCAATCTCGGTGTTGTCGAGCAGGTTGCGCATGTCATTGCTGGCGGGGGAGACCTCGGCCACCTTGAGTTGCAACTCGGTGTTGATGGTCTGCAGCACTGCGTCGAAGCGCTGTCCATCGCTGACCAACCCGTCTGCCGGCGCATGCCGCTTGGGCGGGTGCGCTGCCGCCACATCCCTGAAAACAACCAGCACCATGCCGTTCAGTGCCAATGGTTCACTCAGGGGATGCACCACGATATCGACATACTGGGCCGGGCGGGCGGCGTCGATCCTGACGCGCTTGAGCGTGGCCGGCTTGTTTTTGGGAACCGAGAGATAAAACGCCTCACTCAAGGCCTTCTTGATGCCTTCGCGGGCCATGGCGAACAAACTCAGGTTGGGCTTGCCAACAGCGGGTTCGAGGTAGATGAGCAGATTGCGGCAACTCAGGAAATCGATCTTGGTAAAGGGCGGGTCGAAGATGACGTTCTGTTCGGCAAAAATCACCATTTCCCTGATGTCATTGCTGACCCTGTAACCCGCACCCTCAGGCACAAAAAAACGCTTCAGGCGTGCCTCTGACACGTCGGCGGCGATGTTCGGTGGGTAAATGCCGGCACGGGCGCGAGAGATGGCGTCCTTGTCGAGGTCGGAGGCAAATATCAGCAATTTATAGCGTTGTGCCGTGCCGATCGCGTCGTGCGATTCCCGGAACAGCATGGCCAGCGAACAGGCCTCCTCGCCGCTCGAGCAGCCGGGAATCCAGGCGCGCAGCGTGGCGCCATCGGGGTAATTGGCACGCAGTGCCGGCAGCACCTCGCGCTTGACAAAGGCAACCATCTTGGCCGGCAGCTCATCGGCCGGGGCCACGGCGTCCACCACATCGGCGTCAATGGCACTGCGCGGCATGCTGTCAAACTGGGCCGAGGCCGGCGTCTGCGCAAAGGCGGCGCCACCGGCCTGGCGAATGGCCCGCAGGCCCAGCGTGCCGTCAGCACCCATGCCCGACAAAATGATGCCGATGCTGTTGTGCTGCCGGTCGTCGGCGAGCGACTTGAAGAAAAAATCAATGGGCTGGCGCAACCCGCGCGCTTCGGTCGGCTCAAACAAATGCAGCACGCCGTGCAGCAAGGACATATCGGAACCAGGCGGAATCACATACACGTGATCGGGCTCAACCGGCATCTGGTCAGTCACTTGC
>NZ_JACUUE010000002.1 GCF_014859475.1 Rhodoferax sp. | reverse complement strand
GCGGCTTAACGGAACTGCGACAAAAAGCGAATGTCGCCGTCAAAAAACAGCCGCAAGTCATTCACGCCATAGCGCAGCATGGTAAGCCGGTCCGGGCCCATGCCAAAGGCGAAGCCGATGTAGCGCTCGGGGTCCAGGCCCATGTTGCGGATGACATTGGGATGCACCTGACCGGAACCAGCCACTTCGAGCCAGCGCCCGGCCAGCGGGCCGCTGGGAAACTGGATGTCGATTTCGGCGCTGGGTTCGGTGAACGGAAAAAAGCTGGGCCGAAAGCGCAGCACGAGATCAGGGTTTTCAAAGAAGGTGCGGCAGAAATCGGTAAAAACGTACTTCAGGTCTTTGAAGCTGATGGCCTCGCCCACCCACAGGCCTTCGCACTGGTGGAACATGGGCGAATGGGTGGCATCGCTGTCCACCCGGTAGGTGCGCCCTGGGGCGATGACGCGAATCTCGGGCATCTCACCGCTGTAGAGCGTGCCGTCGTTAGTGCTGCCATGGGCCAGGCGGTGTTGCTTGACGTGCTGCACCGCGTGCCGGATTTGCATCGGGCTGGTGTGGGTGCGCAATAAATTGGGCGCTGTTGCGCTGCCGCCTTCGACATAAAAAGTGTCGTGCATCGAGCGCGCCGGATGGTCTTCGGGGGTGTTGAGCGCGGTGAAGTTGAACCAGTCAGACTCGATCTCGGGGCCCTGCGCCACTTCAAAACCCATCGAGCCAAAAATGGCTTCGATGCGCTCCAGCGTGAGCGATACCGGGTGCAGGCCACCGCTGCCGCGTTGGCGCCCCGGCAGAGTCACATCGAGCGCCTCGGCTTGCAACTGCGCCTGCAATTCACGCTCGGCCAGCGCTTGGCGGCGCGCATTGAGCGCGGCTTCGATGCCTTGCTTGGCCTGGTTGATGGCGGCGCCCTGCAACTTTTTTTCTTCGATCGGCAAGCGGCCCAGACCTTTCATCAGCTCGGTGATGCGACCTGACTTACCCAAAAAAAGTGCCTTGCTGTTTTCAAGATCAGCAGGGGTGTGCGCCAGCTCAAAAGCGGCACGGGCTTGTTCAACAACAGTGGTCAAGTCGTTCATAAATACTCTAGAAAGCGCAAATCCAAGGAAAAAGGGCTAGTGCCTTTTCAAGCTCTAGCCCTCATCTGATTTTGCAAGATGCTATAACTTAAATAGCAACAATTACAGATAATGCAACTCAAGCCGCCAGTTTGGCCTTGACTTGTTCCACGATACCAGCAAATGCGGCCACATCATGGATCGCAATATCAGACAGAACCTTGCGGTCGATCTCGATATTGGCCTTCTTCAGACCATTGGCGAACTGACTGTAAGTCATGCCACACTGACGGGCAGCAGCATTGATACGGGCAATCCACAACTGACGGAAGACACGTTTTTTGGTACGACGGTCACGGTAGGCGTATTGCCCAGCCTTCATCACCGCTTCTTTAGCGACCCGGAAGACATTACCACGACGACCGCGGAAACCTTTGGCAAGGGCGAGAACTTTTTTGTGGCGGGCGCGAGCCGTTACACCACGTTTGACGCGAGGCATGTGAGTACTCCTTGTTCGTCGTTAATTAAAGGCCACGGCCGGGTAACATCTGTGCCATGCGACCCATTTCGGTCTCACGAACAGTCAACGTACCACGATGATGGCGCTTAAGCTTGGTGGACTTCTTGGTCAAGATGTGACGTTTAAAGGCTTGACCGCGTTTAACGGTACCACCTGGACGAACGCGGAAACGCTTTTTAGCGCCGCTCTTGGTCTTCATTTTGGGCATCTTCATGCTCCTTTTTACATTGTGCTCGTGAGGCGTCTGCAAACAATTTGCAGCCTTGATGGCCCCGAGCCACTTTGAGTGGCGAGTCAAAAACCCACCACCTTCAAGCGACAAACCTGGATTTGCCACTTGTCTCTTGGTCAACACCCTGCAGGCGTTGACCGTAATTTTCTAACCGTTTACAGCAGCCTCTGTCACTACCGCTTTGGGCGCAGAGGGCTTCTTGCGGCTTGGCGCGATCATCATGATCATCTGGCGCCCTTCCAGCCTGGGAAACTGCTCGACCAAAATCAAATCACCCAGCTCATCACGAATGCGGTTGAGCAAAGCCATGCCCAAATCCTGGTGCGTGATTTCGCGCCCGCGAAAGCGCAAAGTAATCTTGCACTTGTCGCCTTCGGCCAAAAAGCGCCGGATGTTGCGCATCTTGATGTTGTAGTCGCCATCATCGGTACCGGGTCGGAACTTGATCTCCTTGATTTCGATCACGGTCTGCTTGGCTTTGGCTTCGGAAGCTTTCTTTTGTTCCTGGTACTTGAATTTGCCGTAATCCATCAAACGACACACCGGCGGATTGGCCGTGGCGGCAATCTCGACCAGATCAACGTCAAGTTCGCCCGCCATGCGTAGCGCGTCGTTGATATTGACCACACCCAAGGGTTCATTTTCCACACCCGAGAGGCGAACCTCCGGAGCCATGATTTCCCGATTCAATCGGTGTTTGCGTTCTTCGCGGTGACGGCGATCACGGTATTCGGTAGCGATGACTTGATCCTTTACAAAAACTGCCACATCCATCGTGGCCACAGCTGGCAAAGCCAGCCCCTGAACATTTCAAAAATCAAACGAGTGATTTGTTTGTGACATCTGCCGAGATCTTTTGAACGAACTCAGCGACCGACATCACGCCAAGGTCTTGTCCACCTCGGGCTCGCACTGCAACAGCGCCGGAAGCCATCTCTTTGTCACCAATGACGAGCAGATACGGCACCTTTTGCATTGAATGCTCGCGTATTTTATACGTGATTTTCTCATTGCGAAGATCAGCCTCTACCCTAAAGCCTTGATTTTGCAGCGTTTTGACGACATCCATGGCATATTCTGCCTGCGCGTCGGTGATATTGAGCACCTTGACCTGCACCGGCGCGAGCCAGGTTGGCAGGGCACCGGCGGTTTCTTCGATCAAAATTCCTATAAAACGCTCGAGGCTGCCGACGATGGCACGGTGCAGCATGACCGGGCGATGGCGTGCGCTGTCTTCACCCACATAATCGGCATCGAGCCGCTCGGGCATGGAAAAATCGACCTGGATGGTGCCGCATTGCCAGTGCCGGCCAATGGCGTCTTTCAGGGTGTACTCCACCTTGGGGCCGTAAAAGGCGCCCTCGCCGGGAGACAGTTCGAACTCGCACCCCGAGGCGCGCAAGCTCTCGATGAGCGCGTGCTCGGCTTTGTCCCAGATGTCGTCCGAGCCAATGCGCTGCTCGGGCCGGGTGGCGATTTTGTAGATGATGTCCTTGAAACCGAAGTCGGCATACACCTTTTGCAGCAGCGTGGTGTAGGCCACGCATTCGGCCAGTATCTGATCTTCGGTGCAAAAAATGTGGCCGTCGTCCTGGGTGAAGCCGCGCACCCGCATGATGCCGTGCAGGCCGCCGGTGGCTTCGTTGCGGTGGCATTGACCGAACTCACCGTAGCGCAGTGGCAGGTCGCGGTAGCTTTTCAGGCCCTGCTTGAAGATCAGGATGTGGCCCGGGCAGTTCATGGGCTTGAGAGCGTAGTCGCGCTTTTCGGACTCGGTGGTGAACATGTTGTCACGGTACTTGTCCCAGTGACCGGTTTTTTCCCACAGGCCCTTGTCGAGCAGTTGTGGTGCCTTGACCTCTTGATAGCCGTTGTCGCGATAAACCTGGCGCATGTACTGCTCCACCGCCTGCCAGATCGCCCAGCCCTTGGGGTGCCAGAACACCAGCCCCGGGGAGTGGTCGTCGATATGGAACAAGTCAAGCTCGCGACCTAATCTGCGGTGGTCGCGCTTTTCGGCCTCTTCGAGCATTGTCAAATGCTGCTGCAACTCGTCTTTGGTGGCCCAGGCGGTGCCGTAAATGCGCTGCAGCATTTCATTTTTGTGGTCACCGCGCCAATAAGCGCCCGCCACTTTCATTAGCTTGAAGTGTTTGAGCTTGCCGGTGCTGGGCACGTGCGGGCCGCGGCACAGGTCTTCGAAAGCGCCCTCGCGGTACAGGCTGACGTCTTCATTGGCCGGAATGCTGGCAATGATCTCGGCCTTGTAGTGCTCGCCCAGACCCTTGAAATAGGCCACCGCCTCGTCGCGCGGTAGCACCCGGCGCAGTACCGGTTCGTCTTTGGCTGCCAATGCTGCCATGCGCTTTTCGATCAGGGCCAGGTCCTCCAGCGTGAACGGGCGCTCGAACGCAAAGTCGTAGAAAAAGCCGTTTTCGATCACTGGGCCAATCGTGACTTGCGCGGTGGGGAAAAGCTCCTTGACGGCGTAGGCCAGCAGGTGGGCAGTGGAGTGGCGAATCACCTCCAGACCCTCGGCATCTTTGGCAGTAATGATCGAAAGCTGGCTGTCCTTGTCAATGACAAAACTGGTATCGACCACCTTGCCATTGACCTTGCCCGCCAGTGCGGCTTTGGCCAGGCCAGTGCCAATGGATTGCGCAACCTCTGCCACCGTGACAGAGGAATCGTAGTCGCGTTGCGAGCCGTCGGGGAGCGTGATGTGAAGCATGGGTATGAAGCGTCCAGGTAACTAAAAAACGCGGCAATGCCGCGTCTGTCTGCTGCGATTTTACCCGCACTCGTCGCCATCAAAAAAGGCTGGCCACCCCCATTAAGGGAGCGCCAGCCCTTGACCCCATCGGGTCAGATTTTTTAGTGGAACTGTTCTTCTTCAGTGGAGCCCGTCAGTGCCGTCACACTTGACTTGCCGCCCTGGATCGCGGTGGTGACATCGTCGAAGTAGCCCGTGCCCACCTCTTGCTGGTGCGACACAAAGGTGTAGCCACGGTCACGAGCAGCAAACTCCGGGTCTTGCACACGTTCAACGTAGGCCGACATGCCGCGCTTGACGTAGTCTTGCGCCAGGTCGAACATGTTGAACCACATCGAGTGAATACCGGCCAGCGTGATGAACTGGTACTTGTAGCCCATGGCGCCGAGCTCTTTCTGGAATTTGGCAATGGTGGCTTCGTCCAGGTTTTTCTTCCAGTTGAACGACGGGCTGCAGTTGTAGGCCAGCATCTTGCCCGGGTGCTTGGCGTGCACACCTTCGGCAAACTTGCGGGCAAATTCCAGATCCGGGGTGCCGGTTTCGCACCACACCAGGTCGGCGTAATCGGCGTAGGCAACGGCGCGGCTGATGGCCTGGTCCATGCCCTTGCGTGAACGGTAGAAGCCCTCTGCCGTGCGCTCGCCGGTCAGGAACGGCTTGTCGTTGGCATCGTAGTCGCTGGTCAGCAGGTCAGCGGCTTCTGCATCGGTACGGGCAATCACCAGTGTGGGCACACCGCACACGTCAGCAGCCATGCGGGCAGCGACGAGTTTCTGGATAGCTTCGGCCGTGGGCACCAGCACCTTGCCACCCATGTGGCCGCACTTCTTGACCGAGGCCAGTTGGTCTTCCCAGTGCACGCCTGACGCACCGGCACGAATCATGTTCTTCATCAGCTCAAACGCGTTGAGCACGCCACCAAAACCGGCTTCGGCATCGGCCACGATTGGAGCGAACATGTCGGTGTAACCCTTGTCACCCGCATCAATGCCTTTGGAGTGCTGGATCTCATCGGCACGGCGGAAAGCGTTGTTGATGCGCTCGACCATGGTCGGCACCGAATCAACCGCGTACAACGATTGGTCAGGGTACATCGACAGCGAGGTGTTGCCGTCAGCGGCCACTTGCCAGCCTGACAGGTAGATGGCCTTCACGCCAGCCTTGACTTGCTGCATGGCTTGGCCACCGGTGAGGGCACCCAGGCAGTTGATGTAGTCCTCGTTGTGCAGCAAATCCCACAGCTTTTCGGCACCGCGGCGCGCCAGCGTGTGCTCAATCGGGAACGAACCGCGCAAACGCACCACATCAGCGGCGCTGTAGCCGCGCTTGATGCCTTTCCAGCGCGGATTGGTGGCCCATTCCTTTTCGAGGGCGGCAATTTGTTGTTCGCGGCTCAATTGTTCGGTAACGGTTTGTGGCATGAAAAACTCCTGAGTTAATGAAAAGCGGGGCCATCGTTTGCTTGAAGCAGTCGATGTCTTGGCGCCTATTTTAGGTCTTATAGAAGACTATTTAGTCATCTTATGTCTTATAGAAGACTTTTATTTAATTCAATATTATCAATTAGTTAGGTTTGTTATTTTGCAATATGAAACCATATTTTTCAATTTCTGCTAAAAATCAGAAAAAAGAAAGGGTTTAAATTCCGCAATGCGATATTTAATTGGCATATCGTGAAACTAATAAAGGACTGCACCGAGGTCGCGAGGCAGGCGCCATTCGATGCTCCCGGCGACCATGTGGTGTCGGCGGCACTGTCGCTGCAGGCCAGCCGCTTGCACCAGTTAACCGTGGGCGCGCACAGTGTGCTCAAGGCGTCGGCGGGGGCTTGAAGGGTGTCAAACCGGACTGTCAATGCGAATCCAGGTGGTCTTGGTCTCGGTGTATTTGTCAAACGCGTGCAGCGACTTGTCGCGGCCCACCCCACTTTGCTTGTAGCCACCAAAGGGCACGGTGATGTCGTCCTCATCGTACTGGTTGACGTGGACCGTGCCGGCACGCAAGGCGCGCGCCACGCCGAGCGCCTTGTTGATGTCTCGGCTCCAGACTGCCGCCTGCAAGCCATACACACTGGCGTTGGCCTGGCACACGACATCGGCCGCATCAGTGAACGACAGCACCGAAAGTACCGGCCCAAAGATTTCTTCGCGGGCAATGGTCATGTCAGGGGTCACGCCGGCGAAGATGGTGGGCTGCACGTAGCAACCACCGGTGTCCACCAGCGCCTGCTCACCGCCAGCCAGCAGGGCCGCGCCCTCCTGCTTGCCCAGTGCGATGTAGCGCAGCACCGAGTTCATTTGGGTCTGATCAACGATGGCGCCCATGACGGTGTCGGGCACCAGCGGATTGGCGGGCGCGTAGCCGGGCACCAGCGCCAGCGCTTTTTCAAGAAACTGCTCGCGGATGCTGGCCTCCACAAAAAGCCTCGAGGGCGCGTTGCAGCTTTCGCCCTGGTTGAAGAAAATGCTGCCCACGGCAGCCTGCACCGCGCGATCCAGATTGGGGCAATCGGCAAAGACGATGTTGGGCGACTTGCCACCCAGTTCGGTCCAGGCGCGTTTGAGGTTGCTTTGCCCTGCCATCACATGAATTTGCTTGCCCACGCGGGTCGAGCCGGTAAAGGCGATGCAATCGACATCCATGTGCAGCGCCAGCGGCGAGCCGGCCTCAACGCCATAACCTGGCACCACATTGAACACGCCCGGCGGAATGCCCGCTTCAAGCGCGAGTTCAGCCAATCGAAGTGCTGTCAGAGGCGACTTTTCGCTGGGCTTGAGCACCACCGAATTGCCCGCAGCCAGCGCTGGTGCAATCTTCCAGGCGGCCATGATCATGGGGTAGTTCCAGGGCACGATGACGCCGACCACACCCATCGGCTCGCGCTGAATCAGTGCCAGCGCAGTGCTGGCCGTGGGGGCAATTTCGTCATAAATCTTGTCCACCGCCTCGCCGTACCAGCGCAGGCAATTGGCCGCGCTGTTGACATCGACATTGCGGGCGTATTGGATGGGTTTGCCCATGTCGAGCGTTTCCATCAGGGCAAGCTCGTCGGCGTGGGCCAGCAACTGGTCGGCAAATTTGATCATGACGCGTTTGCGTGCCGCCGGGGCCATGCTGCACCAGCGCCGCTCTTCAAATGCTGCCCGCCCCGCCGCTACCGCCGCATCCACATCGGCCTGGCCGCAACGCGCCACGGTGGTGAGCAGACGACCATCAACGGGCGAAATGCAGTCAAAGGTTTGCCCGTCCTGCGCAGGCACGCGCGTGCCATTGATCAGTGCCCGGCCGTCGTAGATAGCTGTTGTCATGTGTGAAAAACCTCAAAAGTAAAAGCGCTTGCTGCGTGAAGGTAAAGCACCAAAAAATATCATTGCGACTGCAAGGCCGCCAGTTCGGCCCGCGTGGCCGCCGCAATCTCACGCTCGCGGCGCCGCGTCTGGCGCGCCACCCAAACGCTGTAGCCAATCACCACCAGCGTCACCGACACGATCAGCAGCGTGGCCGCCGCGTAAATGGTCGGGTTGATACCGCGCCGGGCATAGCCAAAGATGACCTGCGGCAGGGTGTTGACACCGGGGCCCGACAGGAACTCGGCAATCACCACGTCGTCAAACGACAGCGTGAATGCCAGCAAATAGGCGGCGAAGATGGCCGGCAGAATGTTGGGCATGGTGATCAGAAAGAACACCTGAAAGGGTTTGGCGCCAAGGTCCATCGCGGCTTCTTCGATGGCGCGGTCCATTTCCAGCAAGCGCGACTGGATCACCACCATGCCGTAAGCCATGCCCAGCAGGGTGTGCCCCAGCACAATCGTCAGCATGCCGCGCTGCGGCCAGCCAAACGCGTTTTGCACGCCCACCATGAGCAACAATAAAGACAGGCCAATCACCACCTCGGGCATCACCAGTGGCGCATTGACCATGCCCGAGAACAGCGTGCGCCCCGGAAAGCGGCGGTAGCGCACCAGTACAAAGGCGGCAAACGTGGCCAGCACCGCCGAGGCCACACCGGCGGCCATGGCAATCTGTAGCGACAGCCAAAAGCCGTCAACGATCTTGCTGTCGCGCGTGAGCGCCTCGTACCAACGCAGCGAAAAGCCGGTAAACACGGCATCCTGGCGCGTGCTGTTGAACGAAAACACAATCATGAAGCACAGCGGCAGGTACAGAAACAGGAAGGTCAGCCCCAACCACAGCTTGCCAAAATGACGACTCAGAAAATGCTTCATGCTTGGCATCAGGCTTTGGAATCGGGTGCATCACCGGTGTAGTGGTAATAAATGGCCAGCGGCACCACGATGAGGCCAATCATCACCACCGCCAGCGCGGTGGCACGCGGCCAGTTGTTGCTGCTGAACATTTCGTCCCAGACCACGCGGCCGATCATGATGTTCTCGGGGCCACCAAGCAGCGACGGAATGACAAATTCACCCACCGACGGGATGAACACCAGCATGAAGCCGGCAATGATGCCGGCCTTGGACAGCGGCACGGTGACCAACCAGAACGCCTTGAACGGCGAGGCGCCCAGGTCGTGGGCCGCCTCAAGCAGCCGGAAGTCCATCTTGACCAGGTTGGCGTAGAGCGGCAGCACCATGAAAGGCAAATAGACATAGGTCATGCCCACCAGCATCGAGACATCGGTGTAAAGCATTTGCAGCGGCTCGTTGATCAGGCCCAGTGCCATGAACATCTGGTTCAGCACGCCCTGATCGGCCAGAATGCCTTTCCAGGCATAAACCCGCAGCAGAAACGAGGTCCAGAACGGCAGCATCACCATCATCAGCAAGGCCGGACGCACGCTGGGTTTGGCGCGCGCAATGAAATACGAAAACGGGTAACCAATCACCAGACAAAGGAGCGCCGTGCACAAGGCGTACCAGATCGAGCGCACGTAGGCTTCGACGTAAATGGTCTGGAACAGATTGCCACCGTCGTCGGCGCGAAAGATCGACCAGTAGTTTTCGTATTTGAGCTTGAGCAGGCCGGTGGTGGAATCCCAGATCGGCTTGAACGGCGAAATGTCGTTGCCCATATCGACAAAGCTGATGTACAGCAAAATCAAAAACGGCAACAGGAAAAACAGGATCAGCCAGACAAAAGGCACGCCAATGACAAAGCGTTTGCCGGGCATCGTCAGGGTTGCAATGGCCATGGCTGCTCCTCAATCGCGCAGCACAATGCCGGCACTGTCATGCCACCAGAAAAACACATCGTCTTCCCAGGTGATATTGCTGAGTTCATGGCGCGACGTGTTGGCTTCGGTGATCTTCAGCTTGCTGCCATCCGAGGCGACCACGATGAAGGTGTTGTGCGCACCAAAGTAGGCAATCTCCTTGACTTTGCCGGTAAACAAGTTGTGGTCAACGTCTGGCCGCTCCTTGCTGATCTCTATTTTCTCAGGACGCACGGCGATGGCCACCGGCATGTGCAACGCGCCGCTGACACCGTGACCCACATGAATCTCGCCAATGCCCGTCTGCGCCGCGCAACGGTCGGGTTGGTCGATGCTGAGCTTGCCATCGAACAGATTGACGTTGCCAATGAAGTCGGCCACGAACCGGTTGGCCGGGTGCTCATAGACCTCTTCAGGCGAGCCCACCTGCAACACCCTGCCCTTGCTCATGACCGCAATGCGGCCCGCCATGGTCATGGCTTCTTCCTGGTCGTGCGTCACCATGACACAGGTGACACCCACTTTTTCAATGATGTTGACCAGTTCGAACTGGGTTTGCTCGCGCAGTTTTTTGTCGAGTGCGCCGAGCGGCTCATCAAGCAGCAGCACCTTGGGGTTTTTGGCCAGGCTACGCGCCAGCGCCACGCGCTGCTGCTGCCCACCCGACAACTGGTGCGGTTTGCGCTTGGCATAAGCGCCCAGTTGCACCAAATCAAGCATTTCGCCGACGCGCTGCTTGATGTCGCTCTTTGGAAGCCCTTCGCGTTTCAGGCCGAAGGCGATGTTCTCCCAAATATCCAGATGCGGGAACAACGCGTAGGACTGGAACATCATGTTGAACGGGCGCTCGTAGGGTGCCAGATTGGCCACATCCTGGCCGCCCAGCAAAATGCGCCCAGAGCTGGGTGTCTCAAAGCCTGCCAGCATGCGCAGCAAGGTGGATTTGCCGCAACCCGAGCTGCCCAGCAGCGCAAAAATTTCACCCTTGCTGATGGACAGGTTGACCTCATCCACGGCCAGCGCCTCATCAAAGCGCTTAACCAGCTTCTCGGTCACAAGATAGTCTTTTTTAGAACCCACATCTGCCATGGTCAGCCCTTTGCTTCAGCACTCATTCACCTCTGCAGGGCATCCGAAGCACCCTGAAGCCATGTGAGACAACGTCATTGGGAGCCCGCCGTATCCAGCCCGATGCCGCACACGGACCTTGAACAGAGACTTCGTCATCGCGAGCGAAGCGTGGCGATCCATGACTTCCGGGGTCATGGATTGCTTCACTGCGTTCGCAATGACGGGGCTGTTCATGGAAAGCGCAGCGCGCCAGTCCAGGCTGTCCGGGCACATGGATTGCGTCACTTCTTTCGCAATGACGGCAACAGCTCGCAACAAGCCTGGTTTTACTTGCCTTTTTTGAAGCTGTTATAGGCGTTGGCCATGGCTTCACGCGCCTCGTTGCTGAAGCTGCTCGGCGGGATCATCTTGGCCAAGTAGTCGGACTCGACAAAGATGGTCTTATTGGCGGCAATCTCAGGATTGACGAGATGCATGGCGGCCTTGTTGGCGGTCGGATAATTCATTTCGTTGGCCATCAGGGCGGCGTTTTCAGGGCGCAGATAAAAGTCGATGAACGCGTGTGCGTTATTGGGGTGCCTGGCATCCTTGGTGATGGCGATGGTATCGAAGAAGATCAGCGCGCCGGTGTTTGGCAACATGGCCTCGATCTCGTCCTTGGACTGGTTCTCTTTGGCGCGATCGGCAGCAAGATTGATGTCACCCGACCAGCCAATCGCCACGCAGGCCTTGCCGCCCGCAATATCGTCAATCATGGTCGAGCTGAAGATGCGAACGTCCTTGCGCACCTTGGCCAGCATGTCGGTGGCCAGCTTGTAGTCTGCCGGATCGTTGGAGTAAGCGTCCTTGCCGATGTAGTGCAACGCCACGGGGATGATCTCGGTGGGCGAATCCAGATAGGCAATGCCGCAAGACTTGAGCTTGGACGTGTATTCGGGTTTGAACACCAGGTCCCAGGCGTTTTCGGGCATTGGCGTTTCGCCGAGCGCCTTGGCCACTTTATTCTTGTTGATGCCCACCGTGGTGAAACCCCAGGCCCAGGGCACCAGATGCTTGTTGTCGGGGTCGGTGTATTTGGCCAGCGTGGCCATCATCGGGGTGTCAAGGTTGCTCAAGTTGGGAATCTTGGACTTGTCCAGCGCCTGCAGCAAGCCGCCTTCAATTTGCGGCTTGGCAAAGACCGAGCCCGGCACCACGATGTCGTAACCCGAATTGCCAGCCACCAGTTTGGCGTGCAGGGCCTCATTGGTCTCGAAAGAGTCGTAATTCACCTTGATGCCGGTTTCTTTTTCAAACGTGGCAATCATGCCGTCGGGAATGTAGTCGGCCCAGTTGTAGATGTTGAGCACCTTTTCTTCGGTGTTGACGGGCGCAGTGGCCGGGGCACTCGCCACCGGTGCCGCCACAGGCGCAGGCAGCTCCTCTTTTTTGCCACAACCAGCCAGCACGATGGCGGACAGCGCGAACGACCACAGGTATTTTTTCATCATGACGAGACTCCAATAAAGAGAACGAGGTAAGAGAGAAAGCTTAGTTTAAGGCGCGCAAAAAACCAGACCAGACAAATTTTTGAAGCAAACGCTTAAATCAAGCCTTTTTGGATCAATTCCTGCTGCGTCAGGTCAAGCGCCTGTTGAATCAGAACCATCATTTCGTCAATCTCGGCACGGGTCATGGTCAAGGGCGGCGCGATGATCATGCGGTCGCCCACGGCGCGCATGATCAGACCGTTCTCAAAACAATGGCGTCGGCAAATCATGCCCACGCCCAGTTCTTCGGCAAAGCGCGTTTTGTCTTCCTTGTTTTTGACCAGCACCAGGCCCGCAGTAAAGCCGCAGGTTTCGGCGAGTCCCACCAACGGATGCCGGGCAAGCGATTCAAAACATTGAGCCAGGTAGGGACCAATGTCGTCGCGCACGCGCTGCGGCAGTTGCTCGGCCTCCATGACATCAAGATTGGCCAGCGCCACGGCACAGGCCACCGGATGGCCGCTGTAGGTGTAGCCATGGTTGAATTCACCACCTTTTTCGATCAGTACCTGGGCCACGCGGTTGCCCACCATGACGCCGCCCAGCGGTATGTAGCCGCTGGTGACGGCCTTGGCAAAGGTCACCAGGTCGGGCTTGTAACCAAATTTTTCGTAGGCAAACCAGTGGCCAAGGCGGCCAAAGGCGCAAATCACCTCGTCGCTGATCAGCAGGATGCCGTATTTGTCAACAATGCGCTGAATCTCGGGCCAGTAAGTGGGCGGCGGGATGATGACACCGCCGGCGCCCTGGATGGGTTCGGCAATGAAGGCGGCCACCTTGTCGGCGCCCAGTGCCAGAATCTTCTCTTCCAGCCAACCGGCGGCGCGCACACCGAAGTCGTCAGCGCTTTCGCCCGGCAGGCCGTTTTCAAAAAAGTACGGCTGCTCGATGTGCGTGATATTGGGGATCGGCAGGTCACCCTGCGCATGCATGCTGCTCATGCCGCCCAGCGAGGCACCGGCCATGGTGCTGCCGTGGTAGGCGTTTTTGCGGCTGATGATCACCTTGCGCTGCGGCTGCCCCAGCAGGTCCCAGTAGCGGCGCACCATGCGCACGTTGGAGTCGTTGCTCTCGGAGCCACTGCTCGAATAAAACACATGCTCAAAAGTGCGGTCGCCCACCTTGGGCGCCAGCGCCGCCAGACGCGTGGCCAGCTTGACCGCCGGCACGTTGGTGGTCTGGAAAAAGCTGTTGTAGAACGGCAGTGTCAGCATCTGGTCATAGGCGGCTTGCGCCAGCGCCTGGCGGCCGTAACCGACATTGACACACCAAAGGCCGCTCATCGCGTCGAGCAGTTTTTTGCCCTCGGAATCCCAGATGTAGATGCCCTCTGATTTGACAATCACGCGCGCGCCACGGGTGGCCAGGTCGCCGTGGTCGGTGAACGGGTGAATGAAATGGGCGCTGTCGAGCGCCTGGATTTCAGGCGTGGACAGGGTTTGGGAAGCGGTAAATGCGTTCATGGTGGCGCTCCTTGCGTCAGTCAAAAAAAGAGGTCAATCAACGCCCAATGGCAAATCAAACGTGCAGCAGCAGGTGCTCGCGCTCCCACGGCGAAATCACTTTCATGAATTCGTCAAACTCAAGCTCCTTGATTTCCGAATACACGGTGATGAATTCCTTGCCCAGCACCTCGTGCAGGTCAGACTCGCGGCGCAGCCAGTCGAGCGCCTCGCCCAAGCTGCGCGGCAGCGAGTACGGCGACAGGTAGGCGTCGCCCTTCATCTCGGCCTTGGGCTTGATCTTGTTCTTGAGCCCCAGGTAGCCACAGGCCATGGTCATGGCCAGCGCCACATAGGGGTTGGCGTCGGCACCAATCACGCGGTTTTCCACCCGGCGCGCCTCGGGCGATGAAATCGGCGAGCGAATGCCCACGGTGCGGTTGTCGTAGCCCCACTCGATGTTGATCGGCGCGGCGGTGTTGCGCGACAGGCGCCGGTAGCTGTTCACATACGGTGCCACCAGCACCATCGCTGCCGGAATGTAACGCTGCAGGCCGCCGATGTAATGCATGAACGCCTCGGAAGGCGTGCCGTCCGGGTTGCTGAAAATGTTCTTGCCGGTGCTCACGTCCAGAATGCTCTGGTGCACGTGCATGGCGCTGCCGGGCTCGCCGGCAATCGGTTTGGCCATGAAGGTGGCGTACATGTCGTGGCGCAGGGCCGACTCGCGCACCGTGCGTTTGAATAGAAAGACCTCGTCGGCCAGGCCCAGCGGCTCGGCATGAAAAAAGTTGATTTCCATCTGGCCAGCGCCGATTTCGTGAATCAAGGTATCGACGTTGAGTTCCATCTTGTCTGAAAAGTCGTAGATTTCCTCGAACAGCGGGTCGAACTCGTTGACGGCATCGATGCTGTAGGCCTGGCGCGAGGTCTCGCTGCGGCCGCTGCGGCCGATTGGCGGGCGCAGCAGCGTGTTGGGGTCGGTGTTACGCGCGGTCAGGTAAAACTCCAGCTCGGGGGCCACGATGGGTTTGAGGCCCTCGGCGGCAAACAGGTCGCAGACCCGGCGCAACACGCTGCGCGGCGCGAACGGCACCAGGTTGCCCTGGTGGTCAAAACAGTCATGAATCACCTGGGCGGTAGGGTCAGTAGCCCACGGCACGATGCGCACGGTAGAAGGGTCCGGGCGCAGCTGCATGTCTTTGTCGGTGGGGTCGATCACGTCGTAATAAGGGCCGCTCACGGGGAATTCGCCTGTGACCCCCAGGGCCACCACCGACTGCGGCAGGCGCATGCCGCGGTCTTCGGTAAATTTGACGCGCGGCAAAATCTTGCCGCGTGCGACACCGGTCAGGTCGGGCACCAGGCACTCCACCTCAGTGACGCGGCGCTCATTGAGCCACTGCTCGAGATCATTGAAATTCATTGACTTGTTGGCATTCATGTTTGCTCCAGGGTGATGCTGATCACCTATTTTGCGCGTTGTTCTGAAAATCATTGTGAGCCATAAATTGGTTCACAATCAGGGCCATTTAAACCTTGGCACTGGTGCCACTTTCTCAACGTCATGCTTTCGGAACTGTTACTGACCGAAATCGGCCGCCCCAATCAGCCCACCAAGCTGCCACTGCACCGCCAGCTGTACGAGGCGTTGCGGCGGGCCATTCTGGACGGCAAGATCGCCGCCGGCGAGCGCCTGCCGTCGAGCCGCGACCTGACGCAAGACCTGCAGTTGTCGCGCAACACCGTGGTTGCCGCCATCAACCAGCTTACGGTGGAGGGTTACCTGGTCAGTCGTATTGGCAGCGGCACCTTTGTCAGTGACAACGTGCCCCGCATGCCAGCGCAGCCGCAGCGTAGCGCCCCCGCCCGACACACCAGCCTGTCGGCACGCGGCATGCGTTTAAGCAGCACGTTCTGCGCCACCGACCTCGAGATTCAGCCGTTCACGCCGGGCATTGCCGACTTCAGCGCGTTCCCGGTGGGCTTATGGCAACGCCTGCAAAACAAGCACTGGCGCATGACCTACCCCGAGATGCTCGACTACAGCAGTTCGGGCGGCTATGCGCCGCTGCGCCGTGCCGTGGCCGACTACCTGCGGGTGATTCGCAGCGTGCCGCTTGAATTGGAGCAGGTCATTATCACCAGCGGCACGCAGGAGTCGCTGGTACTGTGCGCGCAGTTGCTGGCCAACCACAATGATGCCGTCTGGCTCGAAGACCCGGCCTACTGGGGCGCGGTCAAGGCCTTCATGGCAACCGGATTGAGCCTGCACGCGGTGCCGGTGGATGAGCACGGCATTGCGCCCGAGCCCGCCGATGACACCACGCCGCCGAAGCTGATCTACGTGACGCCGTCGCACCAATACCCCACTGGTGCCGTGATGACGCTAGCCCGGCGACAGCAACTGCTCACGCTGGCGCGCCAGCACCAGGCCTGGATTCTGGAAGACGATTACGACAGCGAATTTCGCTTCAGCGGCCCGCCCATTGCCTCGCTGGCCGGGCTTGACACCGACCAGCGCGTGATCTACCTGGGCTCGTTTTCCAAAGTGCTTTACCCGGGGCTCAAGCTTGGCTACATGGTGGTTCCCAAAGGGCTGGCCGCGCCCTTCAAGCGCGCCCACTACGACCTGAACCGCCCCGGCCAGATGCCGCTGCAAGCTGCACTGGCCGAGTTCATCGAGATGGGGCACTTTGCCAGCGCGCTGCGCCGCGCCCGGCAAAGCTACGCCCAGCGCCGCGCCAGCTTGCTGGCCGCGCTGCAACCCTGCCTGGGGCCGCTGGCCCGCATCACCGGCGCCGAGCAGGGCTTGCACCTGTGCCTGCGCTTGCCTGATACGCTGGACGACAAGGCACTGGCGCGGCGCATTGCCAAACTCGGTCTGACGGTGCGCCCGCTGTCGAGCTATTGCATTGAGCAAACCCGGTTGCGCGGCTTGATCATTGGTTACGGCTACGCGCCACTGGCAGAAATTGAACACTTCGGCCCGCTGCTGGCCCAAACCATCACCAGCGCCCTGTCCTGCAGCAGCACCACAAAATGATCCAAGCTGAATCCGCTACCACCGCCCCATCCTTCCAGCCAGGCTTCATGGTCTTGCATGGCAATCGTCTGGAAGACCTGCGCAGCCTGCTCTGCGAATTTCTGCGCGACCATCCGCTGCCACCACTGACCCCGGAGGTGATTCTGGTGCAAAGCAACGGCATGAAGCACTGGCTGGAAATGGCGCTGGCCGACGACAGCGCTCTAGGCATTTGCGCCGCCACCCGGCTGGAATTACCCAGCGGCTACCTGTGGCAGGTCTATCGCAGCGTGCTGGGCGCAAATGCCGTGCCGGCGCACATGCCATTTGACAAAAGCCATCTGCTGTGGCGCCTGGTGCGCCTGTTGCCTGCACTGGCCGCGGCCAACCCGGTTTATGAACCGCTGCAGCGCTATCTGGCGGCTGATGCCGACGGCCGCAAGCTGTACCAATTGGCGCTGCAGGTGGCGGATGTGTTTGACGCTTACCAAAGCTACCGCGCCGACTGGCTGGCGGACTGGGCGGCTGGCCAGATTGGCCGCGACGTGCTGCGCGACCACAACGGCCAACCCGGCGTGCTGGCCGATGCCCACGCCTGGCAAGCCCAGCTGTGGCGCGACCTGCGTGCCGATGTCGGGCCCGAGCTGGCCGAGGCCTCACGCGCGGGCGTGCATGCCCGCTTCATGGCCGCGCTCAAGTCGCAATTGGCGCTCTGCCAGTCCAGCGGCCAGCGCCCGGCGGGCTTGCCACCTCGCTTGGTAGTGTTTGGCATCTCGTCCCTGCCGATGCAAACCGTCGAAGCGCTGGCGCAATTGGGCCAGTTCTGCCAGGTGCTGATGCTGGTGCAAAACCCGTGTCAGTATTACTGGGGCGACATCGTGGCCGGACACGACCTGTTACGCGCCCAATTGCGCCACCGCCAGACCGCCCGGCCGATGGCCAGCAGCAGCCACCCCTTGCTGGCCTCCTGGGGCAAACAGGGGCGCGACTACCTGCACTTGCTCGATGACTTTGACAACGTGGCGCAGTACCGCCAACGCATGCAGCGGGTCGATATGTTTGTCGATCCCGCCGCCGATCTGGAAGCCCCGACGTTGTTGAACCAGCTGCAGTCGGGCATCCTGAACCTTGAGCCAGCGCACGGTGCGCTTGATGCCAAACGCGACGTGCGGCCGGACGACGACAGCATCCACCTGGTCACCTGCCACAGCGCGCAGCGCGAAGTCGAGGTGCTGCACGACTGGCTGCTGGCCTTGTTCGACACCGAGCCGGCTTTGATGCCGCGTGATGTGATGGTGATGGTGCCCGACATGGCCGCCTTTGCGCCGCATATTCAGGCGGTGTTTGGCCGCTTTGCCGCCGGACAGGTGCGGCATATTCCGTATTCGGTGGCGGACACCACACCGCGCCAGTCGCCGCTGGTGCAGGCGCTACAGCAACTGTTGTCGCTGCCCACCTCGCGCCTGTCGCTGGCCGACTGGCTGGGGCTGTTTGAAGTGGCAGCGCTGCGCCAGCGTTTTGGCCTCAGCGAGGCCGACGTGGCGCAACTGCACGAGTGGCTGGCGCAGGCCGGCGTGCGCTGGGGCCTGGACGCTCGCCACCGCCTGGCCTGGGGCGTGCCACCCGGCGTGCCGGGCCTGGACCAGAACACCTGGGCCTTTGGCCTGCGGCGCCTGCTGCTGGGGTATGCCGTGGGTGCGGGGGCGCCGTGGGGCACCACTTTGCCGCAGGCGGCGCTGAACGGGCTTGATGCCGGCGTCATCAGCGCCCTGCTCGACTGGGTGGATGCCGTCAACCAGACCCTGCAGGAACTCTCTGGCAGCCATACGCCCGCCCAATGGGTACCCATTCTGACGGGCATCGTCGAACGCTTTTTCAGCGCCGCTGATGACCTTGATGGGCGCCTCATCCAGCGTTGCCTGGCACCGCTGGAAGTTTGGCTTCAAGCCTGCGAGGCAGCCCGGCTTGACACCCCGCTGCCGCTGGACGTGGTGCGCGAGCATTGGCTGTCGCAAATCGAAGAGCCCAGTTTGCAGCAGCGCTTTTTTGGCGGGGGTGTGCAATTTGGCACCCTGATGCCGATGCGCTCGATCCCGTTCCAGGTGATTTGCCTGCTGGGCATGAACGACGGCGACTACCCGCGCCAACAAGCCGCGCGTGACTTTGACCTGATGGCGCAGAGCTGGCGCGCGGGTGACCGCTCGCGCCGCGAGGACGACCGCTACCTTTTTCTGGAAGCCCTGCTGTCGGCACGGCAAAAGCTCTACATCAGCTGGCAGGGCCACCGCGCCACCGACAACAGCGAGCAACCGCCCTCAGTACTGGTGGCGCAACTGCTGGACTATTTGCAAGCGGGCTGGCAGGGTGCGCCCAAGCCACAGCAGCACCCGCTGCAGGCGTTCTCTGAAGCCTATTTTTTGCAGGATTCACCGTTTGAAAGCTACGCCAGCGACTGGGCACGGGTGCATGAACAGGCCGTCGTTGCGAAAGCAACCGTCTTTGCGAACGAAGTGACGCAATCCATGACGCCGGACAACATGGATCGCCACGCTTCGCCTTCCATGAACAGCCCCGTCATTGCGAACGCAGTGAAGCAATCCATGTCCCCGGAAGTCATGGATCGCCACGCTTCGCTCGCGATGACGAAGTCTCTGTTCAAGGTCCGTGTGCGGTATCGGGCCGGATACGGGGGGCTCGCGATGACGGTTCACGGTTCGCACGCCGTACCGGACCACTTGACGCTGGCCGACCTGCGCCAACTGCTGCGCCAACCGGTCGAGGTGTTCTTCAAATCGCGCCTGCGGGTGCGGCTTGACACGGTGGACGAGCTGGAACAAAGCGAGGAACCCTTCACCCTCAATGGCCTGGAACAGTACCAGGCCGGCCAAACCTTACTTGACGCCGCTGAGTTGCCCCAGGCCCTTGAACGCATGCGGCTGTCGGGCCAGTTGCCGATGGCCGCCTTTGGCCAGCGCCTGGCTACCGAATTGCAGACCAAGGCCCAAGTGGTGCTGGAGCGACAAAGCGAATGGACACTGCGCTACCCCGAGCCGCTGCCGGTGCAATCCATTAACCTGCAGCTGGGCGGCATCAGCCTCAGCGGCACGCTGGAAGGTCTTGCCAGCGGGCGCACCGGCTGGCTGCAGCTGAGCCAGCGCGTGGGCGCTGTGCTGCAGGGCGAAAAAGAAGCGCGCACGGCACGCGCTCATGTGGTGGTCGGCTTGTGGCTGCAGCACCTGGCGGCCTGCGCCAGCGCCATGCCGCTGACCAGCGTGCAACTTGGGCTGGACGGCCAGGTTGTCTTTGCCCCGCTGCCCCAGGCTGACGCCCTGCGCATGTTGCAAGGGCTGGTCACGGCCTACCTGGCGGCCTGGGAGCGGCCATTGCCGGTGGCCTGCAAATCTGCCTGGGCCTACCTGCAAGCCCAGGCGCAAGCCGCCCGGCTGGCCGAGACCGAGCCCGACAAGGCGCCCAAAGACCCGCATGAGGCCGCACAGGCCGTGTTTGAAGGCGCGCACCATGGCGGTGAGCGCGACGAATCGGCCTATCTGGCGCGGGCGTTTGAAAATTATGAAGACATCGAGGCCGAGTTGCCCGACTGGGCCGAGCAGCTTTATGGCGACCTGGCCCGGCACCTTCAACTAACCCAAAGCGAAGGCGCGAGCGCATGAGCGAGATCAAAAAACTTGACCCCCTGACCCTGCCTTTGCGTGGCCTGCAGGTTATTGAGGCCTCGGCCGGCACGGGCAAAACCTGGACCCTGGCCGCGCTGTACGTGCGTTTGGTGCTGGGCCACACGCCTGGCGGCAGCAACATCAAACAGGGTTTGTTCCCGCCGCAAATCCTGGTCATGACCTTCACCGATGCCGCCACGGCCGAGCTGCGCGGGCGCATCCGCGTGCGCCTGTCGCAGGCGGCGCGCTACTTTCTTCATGGCGAACAGCCTGGCATTGAGGCGGATGATTTTCTGCGCGCACTGTACGCAGAGATCGACATCGCACAACGGTCGGCCTGCGCCGAGCGGCTCGACGTGGCCGCCCAATGGATGGATGAAGCCGCGATTTTTACCATCCACGGCTGGAGCAGCCGGATGCTCAAAACCCACGCCTTCGACAGCGCCAGCCTGTTCCAGCAAAGCCGCGTTGAAGACAGCACCCGGCTCAAGCTGGTGGCCGTGCAAGACTATTGGCGCAAGTGGTTTTACCCGCTCTCAAGTGAACAGCTCGGTGCCCTGCAGGCGCTGGCCAGCAACCCGCAGGAGCTGTTGGACCAACTGGGGCCACTCTGGGCAAAAGAGGACAAGGCACCGCAGCCAGCCACCGCGCCAGAGTCAGAAGCCTGGGCCGCACAGCGTTCTGCTACGTGTCCCCCGCCCTGCGGGCTCCTCCTTTTACCTGCGCAGAACGCTGTGCCGCCCAGGCTCCTGGCGCCCGACGTCATCATCCAGACCTGGGAAGCCTGGCAACACCAGCAGCAGGCGCTGGCCGCCAGGGCACGGCTTGGCTGGACGCCGGAACAGGTGGCGCGGGTCGCTGACGCTGCCGCGCGCAAAGCCATCAAGGGTTACCGCGCCGACTGGCTGGCAGGCTGGCTTGAACAAATGGCGGCCTGGCAGCAAGGCGAGGCCATCAAGCTCGACACGCTGCAGCGTTTTGCCGCATCGCGCCTGCTGGAAAAAGGCTGGGCTGAGGCCGCGCAACACAGCACTTTTGGCCACATCGAGGCCCTGTGCGAGCACCTTGCCGCCGAGCCCGAGGTGGCCGAGCCCTTGCTGGCCCATGCCGCCTTTGAGGTGGGTGCCGCTTACGCCCAAGCCAAGGCCCGCCTGGCGCAGTTCGATTTTTCCGACCTGTTGCAAAACCTGTACCACGCGCTGCAAGCCCCAAGTGGCCACCTGGCAGCGGCGATTCGCCAGCAGTTTCCGGTGGCGCTGGTTGATGAGTTTCAGGACACCGACCCCTGGCAATACGGCGCGCTGGCCAAAATTTACGGCAACGCTGAAGACCCACCCCACGCCACCGGCCTGATCATGATTGGCGACCCCAAGCAGGCCATTTACAGCTTTCGCGGTGCCGATCTGGCCACCTACCTGCAAGCGCGTGCGCAAGCCCAGGCCATTCACACACTGTCGGGCAACTTTCGCTCCACGGCGGGCGTGGTGGCGGCGGTGAACCATGTGTTTACCTACGCAGCCAAACCTTTTGGCGATGTTCCTTATGAAAGGGTGAGCGCCTGCAATCCCAAGGTGCAGCCGCTGCAGGTGGCGGGTCAAACCCAGCCCGCCATGACCGTCTGGCAGCTGCAACACACCAAACTGCCGCGCAAGCCGGTGCTGCTGCGCCAACTGGCCGAGGTGTTTGCCACGCAAATGGTGGGCTTGCTCAACACCGGTGCGGCCCGGCCCGGTGCCATGGCCGTGCTGGTAAGGAACTGGGTCGAGGCGCGCGCCATTCGCACGGCGCTCTCAAACCGTGGTGTGCGCAGCGTCTATTTGTCGGAGCGCGACAGTGTCTTTGCCACGCCGCAGGCCACCGACCTGTGGCGCATTTTGCGCGCCGTGGCCCAGCCGCGCGATGCCCAATGCATTCGGGCCGCGCTGGCAACCGCGCTTTGGGGCCTGCCCTGGCACGCGCTGGAAAACCTGTTTCAGGATGAAGTGGCCTGGGACACGTTGACTGAACGTTTTCATGACTGGCAAAAAACATGGCAACGCCAAGGCTTTTTGCCGATGCTGCACCAGTTGCTGCACCAGCAGTCCATCCCCCAGCGGCTGCTCAACCAGGGCGATGTCGCCGCCAACCAGGGTGAGCGCCAGTTGACCAACCTGCTGCACCTGGGCGATTTGCTACAGGCCGCCAGCCTGAGTTTGCAAGGCGAAGGCGCGCTGCTGCGTTACCTGGAAGACCAGTTGCGCGCGCCCCAAGCCAGTGGCGACACCGCGCAATTGCGCCTGGAGAGTGATGCCGATCTGGTGCAGGTCATCACCCTGCACAAAGCCAAGGGCCTGCAATACCCGCTGGTGTTCCTGCCCTTTGCCTCCGGCTACCGCGCCGCTGACAAGGGGCAGGACGATGGCTTGCGGCTGGCCGAAGACATCCGGCTGCTGTATGTGGCGCTAACGCGCGCCGAGCAAGCGGTGTGGCTGGGCATCACGCCCACGCGGGGCGATGTGGATGGCAAAAACGCAAAGATCGCAAGTGCGGTGTCAGCGCTGCTGGGCCGCCAGGCCCCCGATGACCTGGCGCAGTGCCTGCAAGCCTGGGCATCAGAACACATCGTGGTGCAAGACGCCCCCGCGCCCAACGACACCGCGTACACCCCGCAGGCAGCCGCCAAAATCTGGAAACCGGCGCTCACACCCCGGCGCCAGTTACGCAGCCGCTGGTGGAGCGCCAGCTTCAGCGCGCTGACGCGCGAGGTGGCGCATTCAAGCCCGGCGCTGGCCCCCGGGTCGGCGCTGGACGAACGCCTGGGCGACGCCCAGATCGACAGCGCCCCGACCGAGGCCACCGATGCGCCAGACCAGCCCGAGTTGCTGTGCCCGCCGCTCAATGCCTTCCCCGCTGGCAGCGCCTACGGCACCCTGCTGCATGACCTGCTTGAATGGCAGGCGCAACAGGGCTGGCCCGCAGCGCAAAACAAGCCGTCGCCAACTGTGGCCGCCGACTGGCAAAAGCTGCTGGCCCGCAAGGCGCAGGGGCTCAAGCTCGATGAAGCCGAGTGCGCATTGCTGGCCGCCTGGGTGCCCGCCATTGTCAACACGCCGTTGCCACTGACAGGGTCGTCCAGGCTGATGTTGGCCAGCTTGACACCTGAACAACACTGGGCCGAGATGGCTTTCAGCCTGAAGGTCAGCGCACTCAGCAGCGCCCGGCTCGACCAGCTGATCGGCCACGGTGTGTTGGCGGGCCAGCCGCGCCCGGCCATGCAAGCGCGCCAGCTGGCGGGCCTGCTCACCGGCTTCATGGACCTGGTGCTGGCATTTGAAGGCCGCTACTACGTGCTCGACTACAAGTCCAACAAGCTGCCCGGCTACGCGCCGGCGCAATTGCAGCAGGCCATGCTGGCGCACCGCTACGACGTGCAATACACGCTGTATTTGCTGGCGCTGCACCGGCTGCTGAAATCGCGCCTGGCAGACTACGACTACGACTTGCATGTGGGCGGTGCGCTGTACCTGTTTCTGCGCGGCATTGACCAGGCCGGTGCCGGGCTCTATGCAGACAAGCCACCCAAAGCCCTGATCGAAGCGCTTGACGCGGCGTTTTCTGCCAGCCCGGCGCACGCTGAACCTTTGGAAACAGCCGAATGAACGCCGAACCAACCCAAGCCAACACCCTGACCTTGACCGCGCTGGACCGCGCGCTGGTGGCATTTTTGCAAGACGTGCAACCCAGCGCCAACCCGTTGCACGGCGAACTGGTCGCCCGGGTCAGCCAGCAGTTCGGCCGGGGCCACGCCTGCCTGGACCTGAGCACGCTGGCGCCCGAGCTGCGCCAGAGCGCGGCCAGCCTGCCCTGGATTGACGGCCCCAACAGCCCGCTCGTGCTCGACACTGCGCGCCTGTACCTGCGCCGCAACTGGAACGCCGAGCAAAGCATCCGCGCCTCGATTGCCGCCCGCCTGGCGCAGCCCTGCCCTGTGCCCGAAAACCTGAGCAAGACACTGTCGCAGCTGTTCCAGGCAGACCAGCAAACAGCCGCCCCCGACTGGCAAAAAGTGGCCTGCGCGCTGGCCGCACGCAAACGTCTCACCCTCATCACCGGCGGCCCCGGCACCGGCAAAACCACCACCGTGGTGCGCCTGCTGGCACTGCTGCAAGCCGACCCGGCGCGCCAGCACACGCCCTTGCGCATCGCGCTGGCGGCACCCACCGGCAAGGCGGCAGCGCGGCTCGGCGAATCGATTGCTTCAGCCGTGCAAAAACTGCCCGAGCACTTGCAGCAGCACATCCCGACCCAGGCCGTCACCCTGCACAAATTGCTGCAAGTGCGCAGCAATCTGGCGCAAGACGCCGTGCCAGAGTTGGCCGTGGACCTGGTGGTGGTGGACGAAGCGTCGATGATCGACCTCGACATGATGGCCCGCCTGCTGGCCGCCGTGCCCCCGAGCGCCAGCCTGATCCTGCTCGGCGACAAAGACCAGTTGGCCTCGGTCGAGGCCGGTGCCGTGATGGGCCAGCTCTGCGCCGGTGCCGACCAGGGCAACTACACGCCCGACACAATAAGCTGGCTGGCGCAAACCACCGGGGCCGACCTGAGCGCCTGGGCTGGCAACGGCTCAAACCTGGCGCAACAAACCGTCATGCTGCGCAAAAGCCACCGCTTTGCCGACGACAGCGCCATCGGCCAATGGGCCCGTGCGGTGAATGCGGGCGACGGTGCCGGGGTCGCCAAACTGTGGCGCCAAGCCCCTGACTGGCGCCTTGACGTGTCAGCCAACGTCACCCGGCTGCAGCCCGGCCAGGCGCATGACCCGCGCCTGAAGGCGCTGCTGCAGCAGGGCTGGCAAGCCTGGCTGCAACAACTGGCAAACGCCAAAGCCAGCGTTTGCAGCGACACGCAAGCGCTGACCGCGCTCAAGGCATTTGCCAGCTTTCAGGTGCTGTGCGCGGTGCGCGACGGCCCGTGGGGGGTGACCAGCCTGAACCAGCGCATTGCCGCCAAGCTGGGGCTGCCAACCGAGGGCTGGTACGCCGGCCGCCCGGTGATGGTGACGCGCAACGACTACAACCTCAAACTGATGAATGGCGACGTCGGCCTGTGCCTGAACCATGCCCGGGGCCTGCGCGTGGCGTTCCCGGACGGCCAAGGCGGCCTGCGCTGGGTGCTGCCCGCCCGGCTCGACGCCGTGGAAACCGTGTTTGCCATGACCGTGCACAAATCACAAGGCTCGGAGTTTGACCATGTCGCCCTGGTGTTGCCGGACCGACCGGTGGCGGTGCTCACGCGCGAACTGCTTTACACCGGCATGACGCGGGCCAAAACACGGCTGACGCTGATGGCACCGCAAGCGCAGGTGCTGCTGCATGCGGTGGCGGCCAAGGTGTTGCGCAGCGGTGGCCTGGCTGGCCTGTGAACCGCATGTGACAAAATTTGCATTACTGGATGCCGTGGCACGTATGGAGCGCGGCCTGATCGATGCCGACCTTGGCCGTAATCGCCTTAAGCAACGGGTTGCACTTCCAGTGCGCGGAAACCGGTTTGCCAATGTGGTGTTTTTCCTTTTTGGATTCGAGAAGAACGACCGCAGCAACATCTCAGCCAAGGAGTTGATGCTGTACCGGCGCTTGCGTGAGCACTTTCATGTCAGTCAGTCAGTCCGTATTTGCCGCCTGGATCGCCTGAAAAACCGTGGTCTGTCCCTTATTTCCCCTTGCCGCCTATGGTGCTTGAGCTTGCGGGTGTGGTTCCTTACAATTCAATAAAATGTAAGGAATTTCACATGTCTGAAGCTGCACTGACCAGCAAGGGCCAAATCACTATTCCCTCCAATATCCGGAAGTCGATGTCCATCAAGGACCTCAAGGGCATGCTCAAGTCGCCGCCAGGCGTCTCTGTCCCGGTTTCTGACATGCGCATGGGCGGGGATTAATGGCGGCACTGGACACCAACATACTGGTTCGCTGGCTGACCAACGACGATGTGAAGCAATGCGCAGCAGTGGCCCGGCTGCTTGACGCGACCATCAGCAAGGGCGAGCGCCTGTTTGTCAGCGTCACTGTCATGCTGGAGGTCGAGTGGGTGCTGCGGGCCAGGTACCGCCATGACAGGCAGCAGGTGACGGCCGCGCTGGATGCTTTGCTTGATGTGACAGAACTGGCGTTCCAGACGGAGCCTGCTTTGGAACAAGCGCTCTGGCTGTTCAAGCAGACCGGTTCCAGAGATTTCGCCGACTGCCTGCACATTGCACTCGTCAGCCAGGCAGGACAGCGGCCGTTGCTTACCTTTGACGACCGTGCGTCGAAGATTGAAGGCGGCCCAGTCTTCGGCGTCATCAACCGGTGCGCAAAGCGCTTCGGTGGAGAGTGGCGACAGACATGGAGACTTTCGCTGGACAGGCCATTGAAAAGGGTCTGGTCTGGTCCTGCAAACCTATGGTTTTAAGGGCTTGAACCGTGGTCTGTCCCTTATTTTTGGCTTGACTATTGCATGAGTCCACAAGCAGAAATCATTCATGGCCTGACGCAGGTCGCGCCAAGCCTCTCGCCCAAGTATTTTTACGATGCCAGGGGCTCGGCGCTGTTTGAGCAGATCACCGTGCTGCCAGAGTACTACCCGACGCGCGTCGAGCGCGGCATCATGGCCGGGCATGGCCCCGACATCGCGCGCAGCGTGGGCACCGGCAGCACGGTGATCGAGCTGGGCGCGGGCAATTGCGACAAGGCGCGCGCGCTGTGCGAACTGTTGGCGCCAAAGCGTTTTGTGGCCGTCGATATTTCTGAGGCGTTTTTGCATGAGGCAGTGGCCAGCATGCGCCCGAGTTTTCCCGACATCGCCATCCAGGCGCTGGTGGCTGACCTGAGCGCCGATATCGTGTTGCCGGCCAACTTGCCATTGGCGCAGCGGCTGGTGTTCTACCCAGGCTCTTCCATCGGTAACTTCGACCCGCGCCAGGCGCTGGCTTTGTTGTCGCGCATGCGGGGCTTGCTCGGCGACGATGGCGCCCTGTTGATTGGCGTCGATCTGGTCAAGGACGCCTCGATACTCCATGCCGCCTACAACGATGCCGCCGGTATCACGGCCGCCTTCAACCTGAACGCGCTGGCGCATGTGAACCGGCTGATCGGCAGCGACTTTGATGTGGCGCAGTGGCAGCACGTGGCTTTTTTCAACCCCGTGGCCTCGCGCATCGAGATGCACCTGCAGGCCAGCACAGACACCCTGGTGCGTTGGCCCGGTGGCGGGCGCAGCTTTGTGCGTGGCGAGCGCATTCACACCGAGAACAGCTACAAATATCTGGCGGAGGATTTTCTGGACTTGTTGCGGCGTGCAGGTTTGCCCAACACTCAGGTCTGGACCGACGAGCTGGCCTGGTTTGCCGTTGTGCTGGCCCGCCCCTGAGGCGCTGTCAGCCGCGCAGCGTGATCGACGCCAGCGCGTCGCCTTGCGCAAGGATGCGACCAATCGCCACAGTGTGGACGTAGCCCTGCGCCCGTAGCGCGGCAATGCAGGCATCGGCACGGTCCGCCGGCACGCTGGCCAGTAAGCCACCTGCGGTTTGCGGGTCAAAAAGCAGCGGGTAACGCGGGTGGCTCACCATCGCCTGCTGGTTGCTCAGGGCACGGCGCAGGCGCACGTTGGCACTTTGCAAAGAGCTGACGATGCCTTTCCCCACGCATTCCTGCGCGCCATCCAGCAGGGGCAGTGCGCCCAGATCAAGTTCCGCATCCACGCCTGAAGGGCGCGTCATTTCCACCAGATGGCCCAGCAGGCCAAAGCCGGTCAGGTCGGTGCACGCGGTGGCGCCGAATTGGCGCAGGGTTTGGGCTCCCTTTTGGTTGGAGACCACCATCGATTGCAGTGCTGCGTCAATCCAGCGGCCCTTGGCGGCCAGGCGGGCATGCGCGGCAAACAGGGTGCCGGTGCCAATCGGCTTGGTGAGAATCAGCACATCGCCCGGGTGCATGCCGTTCTTGCGCAAGATTTGCGCCGGGTCGTCGTCGATCAGGCCATTGATGGCAAAACCCAGCGCCAGCTCCCGGCCCTCGCCGGTGTGCCCCCCCACCAGGGCGCAGTTGGCATCGTTGAGCACCTCCAGCGCGCCGGTCATCATCTGGAACAGCACGTCTTCCACCTTGCTCTCCAGCCCTGCGGGCACAGTGGCGATGGCCGTGGCCGATTGCGCCTGCGCGCCCATGGCCCAAATGTCGCCCAGCGCGTGGTTGGCAGCAACTTTGCCAAACAGGTAGGGGTCGTCAATGAAAGAACGAAAGAAGTCCACCGAATGCACCATCGCCTTGCCGGGTGGCACCCGCACCACGGCAGCGTCGTCGGGGTCGGCCAGGCCGATGAGCACGTCGTCGCGCGGCACCGGGTGCAACTGGCTCAGGGCGCGCGACAGCACCGTGGCTCCGACCTTGGCGCCGCAGCCTCCGCAGCGCATGGCAATGGCTGAGATGGCCTGCAAGGATTCTTCGGAGGTGAGTTGCACGGTGCCGGGTGCACCACCCGGAGCCACCTGCGCGGGCGTGGCACGGGCCTCCATGGGCGCGAGGTCTTGAAACTTGCGCATGAAACCCCGGTCGATCCAGTCTTTCCAGCGCCACACCCAGGCCCCGGAAAAGCCGAGCCAGCCGCGCGAGGCCACCGCGTACCTGTCGCCGGTGCTGATGAGCGCCAGCCAGCTGCGCTGCGGGTGATAGGGTTTGAGCGGCGCGCCCTGCACGCTCAGGCGCAGGTTATGCGCCAGCGGCGGCCCCTGGCGCACGGCAAACACACCGGCCTTCTCCAGTGGGTGGTTCACCATGCTGGCAATGTCGCCGGCGGCAAAAATGCCGGGATCGGTCACGGTCTGCAAGGTGTCGGTGACCTGGATGAAGCCATTTGCATCCAGCGCCAGGCCGGTGTCTTTCAGCCAGGCTGCTCCCCCCGCGCGGGTGACCCAAACGATCTCGTCGGCATCTATCGTCTGGCCGGTGGATGTTTGCAGCCTGCCTGGACTGACCTGTGTGACGGCCGCATGGCGGTGCACCTGCACGCCGCGCGCTGCCAGCACCGCATCAAATGTGCGCCGCACGCGGGCGTTGTGGGTGGGCAGGATATTGGCGTTGTTGGTGAACAGGTGAAACACCAGTTCATCCGGGTTGCGGCCCAACGTGCGCAGTTCCTGGCGCAGGCGGTATTGCATGGCCAGCAGCAGTTCAACACCGCCCGCGCCCGCGCCCACCACCGCCACGGTGGTGGTGCCGGGGTGATGCTGCACGCGGTTTAGCAGAGCCAGCCAGCGCGCATTGAACCGGGTGATGGGTTTGACCGCAATGGCGTTGTCTGCCGCACCCGGCACGTTGTGGAGTTGCGGCGTGGAGCCGGTGTTGATGGACAACACGTCGTAGGGCACCGGCGGGCGGTTGCGGCACAGCACCTTGCGGTTGGCGCGGTCCAGCCCGATCACCTCGTCGCGGTACAGGCGCGCGCCGGCAAACACCGCCAGGCGGCTGAGGTCGATGTGCACCTCGTCATAGTCGTAATGCCCCGCCACGTAGCCCGGCAACATGCCCGAGTAAGGCGTGTGCATGTCGGTGCAAATAACGGTCAGGCGCACACCGGGAATCGGTTGCATGCCAAAGCTTTTGATGACCCCCACATGGCTGTGGCCGCCGCCGACCAGCACGATGTCTCTGAGAATGGGTTGTTCAGGTGTCTGCATGTAATAAATTTTGGGCCAGAGCAAGCACTGCGGCTTGCTCGGTGGTAGGTGAAAACAGGGGAGCGCGAAATGTGCACTGCCCGCACAGCCGGGCATAAAGTCCACTGGCATCATGCATGGATGCGCGACAGCGTAGCAGCAAGTTTGCCAGTTCGGCTGCGTCGCCCAGCGCAAAATAACCGGCGTAGCCTGCCCCCAGCATACCCACATTGCCGGGTATGTTTGATGCCAGCACCGGCGTGCCGCTGCACACCGCCTCCAGAATCACATGCGCGCCGCCCTCCATGCGGCTGGTGTGCACCAGCACATGCGCTTGGGCGATTTTTTGCAGCGTGTCGGCATGCGCCATGCCACCCAGCCAGCGGTAATTCGGGCACTCCAACATGCAGGCGCGGGCCTGTGCGCCCAACGCGGGGTCCAGCGCATCACCAATGTGATTGATCAAAATGTCGGATTGCCCCTTGAGCAGACGGGCCGCTTCAAACAGGGTTTGTGGCAATTTTTCGTCGCGCAAATGCCCCACCATCAGCACCCTCAGCTGCTCGGTGGACTTAAGCAGCACATCTTGTGTTGCCGTGGATTGAAAAATCACCCGCGTCTTGGCGCGCAACGCCACCGGCAGTGCCTCTGCACCGCATTCCTGCAGCACCACCAACTGGTTCGCATAACGCAAAGAGGCTTGCGCCGAAGCGTCAGACTGGATATCGCGGTACAAGTCCGTGCCAGTCAGCACCACGCCCAGACCCTCAGCATCTTCCATTGCACCCTTGGCCCTTGCCCAGCGCGCAATGGATTCGGCACTGCGCCGCGCGTGCAGAGCCAACATCACGTCAAACGGCGAGCCATTCCAGGCTTGGGCAATCGTGACATCAAAGGCCGGGCGCAACATTTGCGACCAGCGCCACGCGGTTTGCCAATTGCCATTGTTGGCATCGGCTGCAGCGGGGCTGATGATCAGCACGCGTGGGATGTTCATGTGAAAAATAGGATCGTGGGCTGGAGGGCTGATTGCATAAGTCGTTGTTTAACGGTCAAAAAATTACACTTGTCATGCGCTCAATCGAACTCATAGCGCCACCGTTCGAAAACCCGCAAAAACATCGGTGCGGTGCGGCTCAAAAAAATTGCGGTAACGCGGATGGTGCATGCGGGCGTGGCTGGCAAATGCGCCGCCACGCAGTTCACGGTGGTTGCCAAACCAGGGCTGCGAGTAGGCGTGGTAAGGGCCAGCTGTAAAGCCCGGATAAGGCGCGAAGGCGCTCGATGTCCACTCCCACACGCTGTGGCCCCACTGAAAGCCGGGTTGCGAGGTGGCTGCATATTCCCACTCGCTGGCGCTGGGCAGACGCCGCCCGGCCCACAGGCAATAGGCCTGCGCTTCGAAGGCGTTCAGATGCATGGCCGGTGCCGCGCTGTCGAGTGGCAGCCATTGGTCGAACCAGCGCATCTGCCAGTCGCCGCCAGGGCCGCGGCGCCAACGCTGCGGGTGTGAGCAGGCCGACTGCTTGCGCCATACGCCGGCCTCCAGCGGCCAGTACGCTGCGGTGTCGTAGCCCCCGGCCTCGACGAAGCGGACAAACTCGCCAGCGGACAGGGGCGTGCTGTCGATCTCGTAATCAGCCAATCGCACGCTCATGGCGGGGCGTTCATTGTCGAAGGCAAAGCCTGGCTGCGCGTCGCGCCAGCCAATGCAGGCCTCGGTGCCCGGCACGGCCAGCGGCTCGCCCTCAGGCAAATGGGGCACGGCCACGCCAACAGGCGCGGGGTAACACAGTGCCGAGCGCATCCAGCAAAAGGCTTCACCGTGCATATCTTCATGAAACAGTGCCAGCCGATGGAAGTACAACGGATCCGGCTCGGCATTGCTGGGCTCTGGCGCGCCAAGCGCCAGCGCTGCGATGCAGGCCTCCAACTGACGGACAAGCATCGGCGCCAGTTCAGCGCGCGTTGGCATGGCCTCTGCCCAGCGCCGGGTGTGCGCCAGCCGTGCCGAGTCAAACAAGGCGTCGGGCCCGACAAAGCACGCTGGCTGCGCCGCGTGCAACTGGCCCTGGGCATCGCAATGATGGGGGCCGCGCAATATCCAGAACTCGGCAAACCAGGCGATATGCGCCAGCTCCCACGCCACCGGGTTGATGCCAATCTGCCGCGGCGGGCTCCACTGCGCGGGGCTCAAATCATTCACCAGCAACAGGGTGCGCTGGCGACTCTCACGCAGGGCTGCGGCCAGTTCGACACCAAAGAGTTGGCGCGCTTCAAACATACAAGTTGCTCCTGTAGAGTACGGGGTTGGTCAGTTTCACGGCTCTATTGTGATCATGCCATCTGATTTTTTGAAGCTGGCTATTTCGCAGGTGCAAGAAGACTTTTCTGCCGAATGCGTTTAAGCGTGGGGCGACTGTAAGAAATCACTCAAGCCTGCGACCAATGCCTGTAAAAAGGTGGTTGACATGCCCGCAAAAAGACCCGTATCAACAGGCCAGTGTTGCCTGACCATTTAGCGGCTAATTAATTAATTTTGGTTTGACAGGAGCTTCTCAAGAATGAATCAACCACTGATTGGCGTCATCGGGGGCAGTGGCCTCTATCAGATGGATGCCCTGCAAGATGCGCAGGAACGCGTAATGCACACGCCGTTTGGCGCCCCCTCCGACATGCTGGTCACGGGGCGTGTGCACGATGTGCCGGTGGTTTTTTTGGCCCGGCATGGCCGTGGCCACCGCTTGCTGCCCGGCGAAGTGCCCTACCGCGCCAACATTCACGCCATGAAGCAACTGGGCGTGCGTTACCTGTTGTCGGTATCGGCCGTGGGCTCATTGCGGGAAGACTTCAAGCCGCTCGATATGGTGTTGCCCGACCAGTTCATCGACCTGACCAAACACCGTGAGAGCAGCTTTTTTGGCCGCGGTGCCGTGGCCCATGTGTCAATGGCGCAACCGGTGTGCCCGCTGACGGCAGACGTGCTGGCGCGCGCGGTGCGTAACGTGCTCGCGCGCGATGCCAACGCTGACGGCGTGGCGTTGCACCCGGGCGGCAGCTACGTCTGCATCGAGGGCCCGCAATTTTCCAGCCTGGCCGAGTCCAGCTGGTACCGCAGCATGGGTGCGGGCGTGATCGGCATGACCAACATGCCCGAGGCGAAACTGGCGCGCGAAGCGCAAATCGCTTACACCACACTGGCCATGGTGACCGACTACGATTGCTGGCATCCGCGCGAAGCCCATGTCAACGCCAACATGGCGCTGGCCAACCTGCTCAAAAACGCCGGTCGGGCGCAGCAAATCGTGGCCGAGGCGGTTCGTTTGCTGGGCACAGAGCAACCCGCAAGCGAGGCGCACACGGCGCTAAGCAATGCACTGGTCACCCAGCCCGACGCCATGGCGCCCGAGGTGCGCGAACGTCTGGCCGTATTTTTGAACTGATTCTCAATAGCAACATAGTCTTATGCACGATACCCTCCCCCTGTTGGAAAAAACCCGCTTTCCGAGCATTCACCGCGCCCACCTCGACACCTTGCAAGTCAACCTCGGCTACAAGTGCAACCAGAGCTGCGTGCATTGCCACGTCAACGCCGGCCCGAACCGCACCGAAATGATGGACGAGACCACCATGGCGCTGATCCCGCAGGTGCTGGCCGCGCGCGAGATCGGCACGCTCGACCTGACCGGCGGCGCGCCCGAGTTGCACGAAGGTTTTCGCGATTTGGTGCGCACGGCACGCGCCATGGATGTGCGCGTGATCGACCGCTGCAATCTGACCATTCTGTTCGAACCCGGGCAAGAAGGACTGGCAGAATTTCTGGCTGACCAACGCGTCGAAGTGGTGGCTTCCATGCCCTGCTATTTGGCGACCAATGTGGACAAGCAGCGTGGCGACGGCGTGTTTGACCTGAGCATCGCCGCCTTGCAAAAACTCAATACCCTGGGTTATGGCCAGGAAGGCTCAGGTTTGCTGCTGAACCTGGTCTATAACCCGCAAGGCGCGTCGCTGCCACCCGACCAGATCACGTTGCAAGGTGATTACAAACGCGAGCTACGCAAACATTTCGGCATCGTCTTCAACGAGCTGTATGCGCTGACCAACATGCCGATCCAGCGCTTCGGTTCGACGCTGGTGTCCAAAGGCACGTTTGACGCCTACATGGATTTGCTCAAAGACAGTTTTCAGGCGCACAACCTGCCCGGCGTGATGTGCCGCAGCACGGTCAGTGTGGACTGGCAGGGCTGGCTGTCCGATTGCGACTTCAACCAGCAGCTTGGGCTGCCGCTTGGCACCTCGGGGCTCAAGCGCCACCTGCGCGATCTGCTCAAAACCGGTCTGGACGAGCAGCCTATTCGCGTGGCCGGCCACTGCTTTGGCTGTACCGCGGGCCAGGGCAGCAGTTGCGGCGGTGCGCTGGAGCACTGACTTTATTTTGTACCCCTTCAATCCTGAAAGACCATTCATGAACGCCCACACCAGCACCCATAACCTCGTTCAAAACTACTACGGCCAAGAATTGCAAGGCACCGCCGACCTCAAAACCAGTGCCTGCTGCGATGCCAGCGCCATGCCCGAGTGGCTCAAGCCGCTGCTCGCGCGCGTGCACCCCGAGGTGTTGTCGCGCTACTACGGCTGCGGCCTGGTGTGTCCGCCGCTGCTCGAGGGCTGCCGCGTGCTCGATCTGGGTTGCGGCTCGGGGCGCGACGTTTATGCGCTGGCGCAACTGGTCGGGCCCACAGGTGAAGTGGTCGGCGTGGATATGACCGATGAGCAACTGGCGGTGGCGCGCGCCCACCAGGCCCACCACAGCGAGGTGTTTGGCTACAGCAACACCAGGTTTCTGCACGGCTACATCGAGCGGCTCGATGAGCTGGGGCTGGAGCCCGCCAGCTTCGACGTGATCGTGTCCAACTGCGTGGTCAACCTCTCGCCTGACAAAGATGCGGTGCTGGCCGGGGTGCAGCGCCTGCTCAAATCGGGTGGCGAGTTCTATTTCTCGGATGTGTATGCCGACCGCCGCGTGCCAGCGGCCGTGCGCAACGACCCGGTTTTGTATGGCGAGTGCCTCGGTGGCGCGCTTTACTGGAACGACTTTATCGAGCTGGCCCGGCGCCACGGCTTTGCCGACCCGCGCTTGCTCGAAGACCGCCCACTGGAGGTGACCGACCCCAAGCTCGCCGCGCGCACCGGCCGCCTGCGCTTTTTCTCGGCCACCTACCGGCTGTTCAAACTGGCAGCGCTGGAGACGGCCTGCGAAGACTACGGCCAGGCCGTGATTTACCAAGGCAGCATCACTGATCACCCCAACCGTTTTGTGCTCGACAAGCACCACGACATGCAAACCGGCAAGGTGTTTGCGGTCTGCGGCAACACCTGGCACATGCTGCACGACACGCGTTTTGCGCCGCACTTCAGTTTCATCGGCAATTTCGACACGCATTACGGCATTTTCGACGGCTGCGGCAGCGGTCTGCCATTTGGCGCGAGTTCTGAAAATAGCTCGGGTGTCTGCGGACTGGCGGCTTGCTGCTAAAAAAAAGACACATCATGCGTACCCTTCAAGCCCTCGTTCGCATCGCGGGCGCGTCGGCTTTGCTGCTGTTTGCGCTCACCTCCCATGCGGCCACCGACCGGCTGGTCATCACCGGGTCGAGCACCATCGCGCCGCTGGCGGCCGAGGTCGCCAAACGTTTTGAGCAACAGAACCCCGGCGTGCGCATCGACGTGCAAACTGGCGGCTCGTCGCGCGGCGTTGCCGATGCACGCAGCGGCCTGGCCGACATCGGCATGGCCTCGCGCAGCCTCAGGGACAATGAAAAAGACCTGCTGCCGCACAAAATCGCAATGGATGGTGTGGGCATCATCCTGCACAAAAACAATGTAATCAACGTGCTCTCTGATGCGCAGATCAAGGCGATTTACCAGGGCCAGATCACCAACTGGAAAGACGTTGGCGGCAGTGACCTGGCAATCACCGTGGTGAACAAGGCCGAAGGCCGCTCCACGCTGGAGCTGTTCCTGCACTACACCGGGCTGAAAAACAGCCAGATCAGGCCGCAAGTGGTGATTGGCGACAACCAGCAAGGCATCAAAAGCGTGGCAGCCAACCCCGGCGCCATCGGCTATGTGTCCATCGGCACCGCCGAGTACGAAGAGCAACATGGCACCCCGATCAAGCTGATTGCCTTGCGCGGCGTTGCCGCCACGGTGGCCAACGTGAAAAACGGCAAATTCCCGCTGGCGCGCCCGCTCAATCTGGTGACCCGCGGCGTGCCCACCGGACTGAGCAAACGCTTTATTGACTTCGCCACGTCTGCCGATATCAATGACTTGGTTGAGGGCCAATACTTTGTCCCGCTGGACCACTGATCGCTGGCTGGCCCCTGCTCTGGGTGTTGCCGCTGCAGCGGCCGGCCTGATCCTGCTGCTGGTGCTGGTCTTTTTGCTACGCGAATCGGCACCGCTGCTGAGCAGCCACGCGTTCATGGGTTTTTTCCTTGATGCTGGCTGGTATCCGCTGGAAGGCCAGTTTGGCATGCTGCCCATGGTGGCAGCATCGCTGGCTGCGGCCATGGGCGCGCTGCTGCTGGCGGGGCCGCTTGGCATCATCAGCGCGATTTTTCTGCATTTTTTGGCGCCGCCCGCGCTCGCCCGCCTCTACCGCATGATCGTTGCGCTGCTGGCGGGCATTCCGTCGGTGGTGTTCGGGCTGTGGGGTCTGACGGTGCTGGTGCCGCTGATCGCGCGCTGGCAACCGCCCGGTGCCAGTCTGCTGGCGGCCATTTTGATTCTGACCCTGATGATTCTGCCGACTGTGGCCCTGACCAGTGCGTCGGCACTTGCCGCAGTGCCCAAGAGCCTGCTGCATGGCGCGGCCGCATTGGGGCTAACCCGACCGGGCACGATTTTGCGGGTGATGTTGCCGGCCGCCCGTGGCGGCATCATCAACGGGGCGCTTCTGGCCAGCGCGCGCGCACTCGGCGAAACCATGGCCGTACTGATGGTCGCGGGCAACGTGGTGCAATACCCGGGTGGGCTGTTTGACCCGGTTCGCGTGCTCACGGCCAACATCGCGCTGGAAATGGCTTACGCCACCGGCGCGCACCGGGCCGGGCTGTTTGCTTCCGGGCTGTTACTCACGCTGGTGGTGATGCTGCTGGCATGGCTGGCAATTCGTGCGAACCGTGGCGGCCAGCATGTCTGAGCGCGTCTTCACCGCCACGGTCTGGCTGGGTGCCGGCATCATTGCCGGGCTGTTTCTGTGGCTGCTGACTGACTTGATATGGCAGGGGGCGCCGCACCTGTCCTGGTCGTTTCTGTTGTCTGACACTGCCGACTCGGGCCGCTCCGGCGGCATTGCCGCCATCCTCGTCTCCACCTTGTTGATCCTGACGGTCGCGCTCGTGGCCGCTGTTCCCCTTGGGCTTTTGAGCGCCGTGTGGCTAACCGAATACACCCGGCGCGATAGCACCATGGGCGAGTCTGTGCGCCTGAGTCTGGACGTGCTTGCCGGTGTGCCCTCGATCGTTTTCGGCTTGTTTGGCAACGCGTTTTTCAGCGTTTATCTTGGGCTTGGCTTTTCCATTGTTTCAGGTGGCTTGACGCTGGCCTGCATGATTTTGCCGATCTTCATCCGCACCAGCGAAGCCGGTCTCTCCGCGGTGTCCGATGACTGGCGCCGCAACGCCGCGGCGCTGGGCATGTCGCGGGCCAGTGTGTTGTGGCACGTGCTGCTGCCCACGGCCGCGCCGACCATCGTCGCTGGCCTCATGCTTGGCGTCGGCCGCGCCACGGCCGAAACGGCAGCGCTGATTTTCACCAGCGGCTATGTGGACCGCATGCCGACATCGCTGCTGGACTCGGGGCGGGCGCTGGCCGTCCACATTTATGACCTCAGCATGAATGTGACTGGTGGCGACCAGGCGGCCTATGCCTCGGCACTGGTGCTGATCGTGCTCATCGTCGCCGTCAACACCGGCGCATTGGCGTTGTCTGATCGCTGGCTGGCCAGAAAAGTCACACTATCATGACCTCAAAAATCTCCACCTCCTGTATTCCGTACACGCTCGGCGATGTCAAATCGGGCCCGCCATGCTGCGAGCCGGTGCCGCATGTTCGCATCGCCAATCTCACAGTGGGCTATGGCGGCAACACCGTGCTCGAGGGCGTGTCGCTGGACATTTATAAAGGCTGTATCACGGCCTTGATCGGCCCATCCGGCTGCGGCAAGACCAGTTTTCTGTCGGCCCTGAACCGTCTGACCGACCTGATACCGGGCGCAACCGTCAAGGGCAAAGTGGACATCGCTGGCCTGGACGTGCTGCACCCGCAGACCGACCTGCTGGCTTTGCGCCGACGCGTGGGCATGATTTTTCAGAAACCCAACCCGTTTCCGCTGTCAATCCGGCGCAATCTGGAGCTGCCCTTGCGCGAGCATGGCACTCGCAACCGCGCCCTGCTGGCCAACAAGATCGAAGCCGTGTTGAAAGAAGTCGGGCTGTGGGCCGAAGTCAGCGACCGCCTGGACAGTCCGGCACTGGCGCTCTCGGGTGGACAGCAGCAGCGCCTGTGCATTGCCCGCGCGCTGGTGCTGGAGCCCGAAGTGTTGCTGATGGACGAGCCCTGCAGTGCGCTCGACCCGATCTCCTCAAGGGTGGTCGAAGAACTGATCGGGCGCTTGCGCGGCCGCCTGACGGTCGTCATCGTGACCCACAATCTGGCGCAAGCCCGGCGCATCGCCAACTACGCCGCTTTTTTCTGGATGACCGAGCGCGTCGGCAAGTTGGTTGAATTTGGCCAATGCATCGAGCTGTTCGATGCACCGCGAAGTGTGCTGACGCAGGCCTACGTCACGGGAGCGGCAGGGTAAAGAAGGCGCTGACGCTGTCAGGCTGCGGGCGGCTTTGGGCAAGTTGAGGCACCTGCGCCTGCGCCGCTGTGCAACGCCGAGATCAATGGGCAGGCCACATTGCCAACGGTGCCGCAGCATTGTTCAACCAGGCCGTTCAGGGCGGCTTCCATGCGCGTCAGGTCTGCCAATTTTTGCCGTATACCGATGAGTTTGTGCTGCGCCAGCGTGCGCGCCTCGCTGCATTGCGTGCCGTCTTGCAGCCGCAGCAATTCAGCAATTTCCTCAAGACTGAACCCAAGCTGTTGCGCAGACTTCACGAACTTGATCCGCGCCACATCATGGCCGCCATAGCGACGAATGCTTCCCAACGGCTTGTCGGGCTCCGAAAGCAAGCCCTTGCGCTGGTAGAAGCGGATGGTCTCCACATTGACCCCGGCGGCTTTGGCAAAGGCACCAATGGTGAGACTGTTTTTCTGGCGTTCAAACTTATTTTCCATAAAGTGCTTGACTCCGTACTTGACTACGGACTTATCTTACGCTGACATTCACTTCATATGCGTCAAACGGAGACCCTCTCATGAAAAACCCCGACACACTGCTGCGCGCCGGCATCATCGGCACCGTGCTGATAGCGCTGTGCTGCTTCACGCCCATTCTGGTTGTTCTGCTCGGCGTGCTCGGCTTGTCCGCCCTGACCGGCTATCTGGACTACGTGCTGCTGCCCACGCTCGTGGTGTTCATCGGTCTGACCATTTATGCCGTGCGCCGCAAACAAAAGATGGACGCTTGCTGCACTGCCACTACTTCAGGCCTCAAAAAATGACAGCATCACACAACAACATGACACATGACAACAACATGAAACAGGGCAACACTTGCACAAGCTGTGCCGCGCCTGGTGCCAACAACCCGCACCAGGCACCGGGCGATACTGGCCTGCACATCGCCATCATCGGCAGCGGTGGCGCGGCCATGGCGGCGGCGCTCAAGGCGGTGGAACGCGGTGCGCGCGTGACGCTGATCGAGCGCGGCACCATCGGCGGCACATGCGTCAACGTGGGTTGTGTGCCATCCAAAATTTTCATTCGCGCCGCGCACATTGCGCATCTGCGCCAGAGCAGTCCGTTTGACGGCGGCATCAGCGCACCCACATCGCACATCAACCGGCCTGCCTTGCTGGCCCAGCAGCAAGCGCGTGTCGATGCGCTTCGCCACGCCAAATACGAGGGCATTCTGCAAGGCAATGCGGCCATCACGGTGCTGCACGGCACAGCGCGCTTTCATGACAGCCACAGCCTGTTGGTGCGTTTGAATGATGGGGCTGAGCAAGCCTTGGCGTTTGACCGCTGCCTGATTGCCACCGGGGCCAATGCTGCGGTGCCAGCCACTCCAGGCTTGAATGAGACACCGTTCTGGACATCGACCGAGGCACTGGTGTGCGACGCAATTCCAACTCGGCTGGCGGTCATCGGCTCCTCTGTGGTGGCGCTGGAACTGGCGCAGGCTTTTGCCCGCCTGGGTAGCCAGGTCACCGTGCTGGCGCGCCACACGCTGGCTTACCGTGATGACCCGGCCATCGGCGAGGCCTTGACCGCCGCCTTCAGGGCGGAAGGCATCACGGTGCTGGAGCACACGCAGGCGAGCCAGGTGCGTTATGACAACGACGAATTTGTGCTCACCACGGCCAGCGGCGCGTTGCACGCCGACAAGTTGCTGGTGGCCACCGGGCGCACGCCCAACACCAGCGCTCTGAATCTGTCCGTTGCAGGTATCACCACCACCGCACAGGGGGCGATTCAAATCAACGAGACGATGCAGACCAACATCTCCCACATTTTTGCCGCCGGCGACTGCACCGACCAGCCGCAGTTTGTCTATGTGGCCGCCGCCGCAGGCACACGCGCGGCCATCAACATGACCGGGGGCGAGGCGCGGCTGGACCTGACGGCCATGCCCGCCGTGGTGTTCACTGACCCGCAAGTCGCCACCGCAGGAGAATCGGAGGCCACGGCGCACTTGAAGGGCATCGACACCGACAGTCGGTTGCTCACACTTGACAACGTGCCGCGTGCGCTCGCAAACTTCGACACGCGCGGTTTTATCAAATTGGTCGTCGAGAAAAGCAGTGGGCGGCTCATTGGCGTGCAGGCGGTGGCCCCCGATGCGGGCGAGTTGATCCAGACCGCAGTGCTGGCCATTCGCAACCGCATGACGGTGCAGGAATTGGCCGACCAGCTCTTTCCTTACCTGACGATGGTCGAAGGACTGAAGCTCGCAGCGCAAACCTTCACCAAGGACATCAAGCAGTTGTCCTGTTGTGCCGGTTAACCCGGGGCGCAGAGGCGGCTGCACCCTTCGATCTGGCAATGGCCTACCGCACAGGCCAATTCGTCAACAGGAGATACAACCATGATGAACAGCATGCAAGGCAGTGGAATGATGGGCGGCATGTGGCTGCTATGGCTTCTTTTCTGGGTAGTGGTTATTGCCGGCATCGTGTTGGTCGCTCGGTGGTTGATCGGGCGTCCTGGACAAGGGCAAACCTGCCCGCCTGAAGCGCCGCTTGATGTCTTGAAGAAACGTTACGCGCGTGGCGAGATCGACAGCGCAAGCTTCGAGAAAATGAAACAGGACATCGAGGGCTGATGACCGCAAAAAAATGAAAGCAGTAAAAGCCCTGACCTGCAACGCGCAGATTATTGGTCCAAATTGTGGCTTTGCGGATTCAATCGCCGAAGAAAAGCATCAAACTCTGGCGACTCATCCAGCATTCTGGCGGGCAGGATTCGCAGGGCATCGACGGTTTCGCGGTCGAGACGAAATGTTGTTGGCATGGTGCTGAAGCGCTGGCGCTCTTGTGCATCGGCCAGCTTGTCAAAGCTGAGCACGGAAAAATCGATACTGACGTTGGGGCAGGTCGGGCATCGGCCCAGATTGATGAAGTGAGCCCACATGTCAAAATTTTGCTGGGCCAGCAAGGTCGTCTCGGCATTGAGCAGGTTGTTGGTGGCGTCGGCGAGCGCCTCTGCCGTCTCCACCAAACCCGGCCCCTCCTCCGAGCGCAACCAGTCGCGACCCGACAAGGCCTGGGTGTTGGATGCGATCACCAGCACATGTTCGACCTGTGCCATCGCCTGATGCGAAAAAGCACCTGCCATTTCGATCACACGACCGTGGTGGTTGACCTCGCTCATGATGCTGCCACGCACGCCGAGGTTGTCAACGATGCCGCCGTCAACGAGCTGGACATAGGGAACTTGCTGCGGCGACCCATAACTCGCCAGCGCGGTGGCGGCGTGAAACCTGCGATCTGCCGGGTTGCGCTCAGCCAGCGCCTGCGTGACCCAGTCGGGGTGTCGTTGCGGGCAATCGCCGGGATGATTGCGCAGCACCAGCGGCGTAAACACAAAGGGCACCGCCGCCGAGGCCATCACGGCGCGGGCCACCGGAAATTTCGCCAGATCGGAACACAGGTAATCAAACTGTATCTGCGTGAAGGAAAAAGTGGTTCCCGTGTTCAGGTCAGCCGCGTTGAGGATGATGTAGGGTGCCTGGCCGTCGCTGGCCAGGTCGGCGAAGGTTTTGCCCTTGAACAATTTGCGGTCAAGGTAGTCTGCCACCGCGTCAGTACGGCTGTAATGAGGTGCCGAAATTTTCAGCAATTGCAGCGGCGAAAAGACCTCGGTCATCATCTCGCCCTGAATGTCCCGGTACAGAAATTCCTGCGCAAAGTCCGTGAACACCCGATCGCCAAACAAGCCATAGTAGGCTGCCGTGAAACTGCCACCCGATACCGCCGTGATGACATCGACTTCGTCAAGCAGCCTGCGAGATTCACCATCAACCCATATCTGCGTATTGGCAAGCTTCTCCAGAACCCCTTGCGTGAAGGCCGCAGCGCGCATGCCACCACCGGAAAACGACAAAACCACAAAGAGCTTTGGCGAGTTATGCGGCAGACGGTTGAGAAATGTGTAGGCAGTGGCCGGGTCGGCGTGATCCAGCGGCGCGTTGTAAGGCCGCGTGGCGCAACCCGTGATCGTGACCGCGAGCAGCACCCATGCGGCACACCGAGCCAACTGCCGACCCGACGCGAGGATCAGGGCAACTGGCCATAGCGCCATCAAGCTTGGGGGCCACTGGTCGGGTTGCACGTCAGTAAGGGCCCATACCGACTTGCCCCCCAAAATTGGGGTTTTGGCTTTGCTCGTCGTCGCAGAGGTCCAGCGTGCCAAGTTCACCCCCCATTTTGTGGATCATGTTGAGCTGTTGCTGCACGTTGCGGCAATCGCCACACATGCTCAGGTGCATGCGCAAACGCAACTTGTCAACCATGTCGAGGGGTTCGTCGAGCGACTGGGAAAGCAGTTCGGCGGCTTTTTTACAAGAATGAAGAAGGGTCATTGAATACTCCCGGTAAGGTGTCCCTGGCTTGTCATGCATTGGCGCAGACCCATACGCGCCCGATGCAGGATCATGCGGCAGTTTTCAGCGCTCAGGCCCAAACGCTCACAAATTTCTGATGTCTCGAAACCCAGCCACTCGCGCATCATGAAGACCCGCCCCGTCTGGTTTGGCAGGCGCTTCAGACAGGCATCCATGACAGACATCATTTGGCGCTGGGTCTCCTGCTTTTCGGGCTGCTGCCACGACGGCACAGCCTCCTTGTAGCTGCCCTGCTCGTCGTAAAGACCTTCGGTTGGATCAGTCTCAACGTCACTTTCGTCGTTTTCAATCCAGGCGCGTCGGCGCTGATGGGGAGATCGATACCAATCGGCAATTTTATGCTTGAGGATGGCCACGGCCCAGGTCATGAGCGAGGCCTCGCCGCGATGGGCTTCGGGCTTTTCCAGCACGGCAACCAGCGATTCCTGCACCAGGTCTTCAGCCTGCGCAGGCTCAAACACCATCATGCGGGCATGGCGCAACAGGCGTTGCCGCAGTCTGACCCAAGAGGCACCCGAGGCATCGGGATGCGTGGCCGAGGCTGGCAGCGCAATGGATTCGGTCTGGAGATTCATGGGAAGCACCTTGGAAGCTTTGAAGATTCGACATCGGTAAATGGCAGATTTTTGACAAGTAGTCGTGGCACGCGCCTGCTTCTTACACCTGCTGAATCAGCGCGGGGGAATTGATCAGGCCTGAACGCGTCAGACCTGATCCCGCCGCAAGGAACACCCCGTTTTCAACGGTGATCACCCTGGACGTCGAGCAGGCCCTGCTGGCGTAGCGCGACCACTTCCTGCCGAACCTGGTGCCTGGTCAGGTTGGAGGTGCTTTGCTGGCGGCTCAGACGCTCGGCATGCCGCATTTCAGAATCGGTCAGGTAAATCAAGCCAGCAGCCTTGGCCTCATTCAACTCAGCGATAACTTCGGCACGCGTTTTTCCGGGCCCGGAAGCCGCTTCCTGAATCAAAGAGTCGTGGTGGTCGGCCATGGCGGTAAATGACGTGGCGACCAATGCAGCGGCGATGAGTAGGGTTTTCATGATGTTTCCTTTCGGGTTTGC
>NZ_JACUUE010000330.1 GCF_014859475.1 Rhodoferax sp. | reverse complement strand
GCGGGTGGTCATGGACACACCGGCTTTGGGGGCGGTCCCTGCGCTGGCGCTGAAGCAGCTTGTTGGCAATTTGACATCACAACAATTGCCGATTCAAAACGCGCTCGACACCTTGTTTGGCGGGTTTTAACACAATGCATCCCGTGGCTCTGGCGGCACATCCGGGCTGGCGGCCAGCCAGGCATCAAAGCCGGTCAAGTCACCACGCGCCTGACGCTCCTTGAAATAAGTCTCGGTTCTTAAAGCAGAAACCTTTTCGGCAATGGCCGTGACAAAAAACTGGTTCATGGAGACGTGTTCAGACTCCGCCACCTCACGCGCGTAAGCAAACAAGGATTCGGGAACTCGCAAAGCGTAATTGGCCATGATCATGACTCCTTCAGATTCAAATGATTTAACAAAACAGAGGGCATCCAAACAGGCAACTTGAAACGCTTGGCAGCGACAAAGTCATTTGGATTAAATGTGATCAAAGCATCTGCGTTGCCGTTAAGCGCAGTCTCCAGCACCATTTCATCTGCCGGGTCGCGTGTTTGGGGGCGCCAAAGAAAATGCAAGTGCACTGGCGCCGTCCTTAAACTCAAGGCATCCAGAAACGCATCAACCATCTCCGGCGTGCGGGAACCAACGGCCAACTGCTCGGGTCGCTTCAACACCGATTCGTATTCCAGGAACAGGGGCACGGACGCCAATGCAATGAAATCACCCTGGCGCAAGTGTTGCATCACCGCAAAAGACGCGCCCCGACGACTTCGACTTGCCGCGACAAGGATATTGGTATCAAGGACAACTTTTAGCTTTGTCATATTGCCAATCATATAACATAAGTCAATTTGAGGGCCAAGCTCAAGGCATTGCGCGAAGCGATTGCAGTTGGCGTGGCGAGTTGCAAGTCCAGTGCCGCAAAATCGCAGAGGCACCCCAGGGATACCGGTCGCGCCCCGAACTTGGCAAGGGAATGCGCTCATGTGCCCATGGCAACGTGATACAGACCACCGGCCCGTTCAATTCGTAAAGGTCTTGACATGGGGTGATATGAGCGAAGGTTTGCAGGAATGCAAGACCTGACCCCTTTTTTCGCCGTTTTGCAGGCAGTTTTAAAGATGACTGCGTAGCTTTTCTTGCAGCCACACCTTGATCAGTGACTGGTAGGGAACGTCCCTGGAATTCGCGGCGATTTTGATCGAATCCAGCAAGTGTTGCGGCAAACGCAGCGAAATGGTCTTGGTTGTGGGCTTCAAGTTGGGCAACGAGACCGTTTTGGCCTTGGTCCAATCAAGGTGTTCAGTGGAGTCGTGCAACTCCCAGTAGGCCCGCTCTTGCGCTTCACTGGTGAACTTCGGAATGGTTTTAATCTGCTTGTTCATAAATGGCTCGCTCCTTTGTGTGCATGTCCCTGGCTGAAATCACTCTGATCAACAGACCCAACTGGCGAAGCGTGAACGTGATGTGCAGCGCGCGACCCTGGTCGGTTTTGCCCAAAACATGAAAACGCTGCTCCCGCTGGCTGTGCGAGGTATCCTCCAAAAGCAACATGGGCACATTAAAAAAGACTTGCTCCGCCTCAGCCATTGAAACACCGTGTTTATCGTTCTTGCGATCGTTGCCAAGGTCCCAATCGAACCCGGTGATCTTGTTCAGGTCAATCATGGGCGTATATTATCAAAATATACAAAATCCGCTGTGAAATTTTAA
>NZ_JACUUE010000329.1 GCF_014859475.1 Rhodoferax sp. | reverse complement strand
GTTGATGAACGGTCATGTCAGTCGGCCCCTTGGGGGCTTGTTTGCCGTCTCGCTGTCGTGCAGTTGCAACAAAATTGGCCTAAAGAGGCACGTTATTTGCATTCAGCCCACCCTGTTGTCGCACTTACAGCGCCTTGATGGTAAAAATCGGCGTGTGAAGTTTTTTCGCTACTTCAAAACTCACCGTAAATGGCGTTTTGATTTTTTTAACTTAAGGAGTTTTCATGAAAAAAAGTTTAGTCGCTTTGGCAGTTCTCGCTGCTTCGGGTGCAGCTTTTGCACAATCCAATGTGACCGTTTACGGTATTGCTGACGTTTGGTTTGGCTCAGTCAAAGGGGAAATTAGCGGTGCTGACGCAGAGGCACTCGAAATTGCAGGTTCTGCGCGTCAGACAGTCCTTGAAAGTGGTGGTGTTAACAGCAGCCGCTGGGGCCTGATGGGTTCTGAAGATTTGGGTGGCGGCCTGAAAGCCAACTTCAATCTGGAACAAGGTTTTAGCGTTGACACCGGCGCAGCAGCCGATACCAGCAAAGCTTTCAGCAAGCAAGCCTGGGTCGGTGTTTCTGGTGGCTTTGGTGAAGCCAAACTTGGCTTGACCGGCACTGCCTACGACGACATTCGTGGCTTGAACAACAACACGTTTGACTCTGCTTTGGCCGCCGTGCCATGGGTTGATTACATTGGCACCGGCAGCAACCAGATTTATTATGCTCTGCCAGATATGGGTGGATTCGCTGGTGCTCTGTCTTACGCATTGGGCGAAGGCAAGGATGTAAACGTCAGCGCAGGAAGCGTCCTGTCCTTGAATGTTCAGTACGCTCAAGGTCCATTCATGGTCGGTTTTGCCCACCAAAAAGAAAAAACCGATACCAAGCTCGGCTTGGGTGCACTTGACGGCATTAATGACCTTTTGATCGAAATCGGCGCGGATACTGTGGCGGAAGATATTCGTGTTGCGACTGCAGGCAGCACAGCCAAGTACAACCTGTTGACTGGCTCTTATGACTTGGGCGTTGCCAAGTTGCTGGCCAGCTACAACACCGTCAAGATCACGGTCCCGGACATTACTGATTCGTTGAAAGCCAAGGAATTCCAGGTTGGCGCAGATATTCCTCTGTCAAGCGCGATGACCTTGGCGGTTGGCTATGGCCAGTCCAAGTGGGAAGAGGAAATCAACATTGCCAAAAGAACGGCCTTCAGCGCTGCTGTCAATTACTCGATGTCTAAGCGCACTTCCGTCTATGCTGGTTTCAACAACACCAAGCTTGATGCCGATGCTGATGTTGCAGATATTGAAGTCAAGACCACAATCTTCGCTGTGGGCCTGAACCACAAGTTCTAATCCAACGCTGACGCAAGTCAGCTGCAGGTTAAAACTCCAAAAACCCCGCCTGGGTAACCCGGCGGGGTTTTTCTTTGGAGCTTGCTAACGCGTCAAGGTCGGCTCTCCCATGGGATCAACGTGTTGCGCAGCCACCACAAACGCACCCATCTTGCGCAAGTTTACAGACCGTTTTGGGGCGAAAGCGCCAGCCATCTGTTTCAATAGCGTCTAACTTCCTGAAACAGGAGGTTGACTCTGGGTTCTGAAGCACGTTGGCTTCAGAACTTTATGTTTAACCTTGGAGATATTTGAAATGAAAAAATCCCTGATCGCATTGGCCGTTCTGGCTACCACCGGCGCCGCAATGGCCCAATC
>NZ_JACUUE010000091.1 GCF_014859475.1 Rhodoferax sp. | reverse complement strand
GTGCCCACGTTGACGTGGGGCTTGGTGCGCGTGAATTTTTCTTTTCCCATTTTGAGACTCCGAAAATAAAACAGTTAAATGACCAAATCGATGGTGCCCATTCCGGGAATCGGACCCGGGACCTCTCCCTTACCAAGGGAGTGCTCTGCCACTGAGCCAAATGGGCTATATGCTGCATCCATGGCACTGGAGCGGGAGACGGGAATCGAACCCGCGTCATTAGCTTGGAAGGCTAGGGTTCTACCATTGAACTACTCCCGCCTCGAAGCTGAACCCGTCAACCTGTCAGCGCCTTCGCTTCAGTGCCACATTCAATTTCAAATCTGGTGGAGAGGGATGGATTCGAACCATCGTACTCGTAAGAGGGCAGATTTACAGTCTGCTGCCATTAACCACTCGGCCACCTCTCCACGGTGAACCCCGGATTATGCCATTAAGTTTCGGTTAAAGCGCAACCCACTGCGTATTTTTCAGCAGCCGGGCGATTTGACATGCTGATCGCACCAGGCTCTGGCCTGCGAAAAATGGCCACAGCCGATGAATGGCACCGGTGGCCGCAAGGCAGAAAACGGCGACGGGTGGTTGGCGCACAACACCAGATGGCGTGCGCCATCGATCAACGCGCGTTTGCTTTGGGCATGATTGCCCCACAGCATAAAAACCACAGCTTGAGAATGGTCTGAAACTGCCTTGATGATGGCATCGGTGAGCGGCTCCCAGCCCTTGCGGGCGTGGCTGGCAGGCTGCCCTTGCTCAACCGTCAGGCAGGTGTTGAGCAACAAAACCCCATGCCGCGCCCAGCGCACCAGGCTGCCGCCGGGAACCGGGAAAGACGGCAGCGGCTCGCCCAGATCGCGCTGCAATTCCTTGAAAATATTGCGCAGCGACGGCGGCAGCGCCACGCCAGGTGCCACTGAAAAAGCCAGACCTTCGGCCTGACCTGGCCCGTGGTACGGGTCCTGCCCCAAAACCACCACCCGCACCGCCTCCGGTGGCGTCAGTTCCAGCGCACGCAGCGGTTGCGGCGGGTAAATGATGGCGCCTGCAGCCAGCCGTTGTTGCAAAAAAACCAGTAGCTGACAGCCCGCCTGCGAGGCAAAAAACTGATCCACCAAGCCTTGCCAGCCCGGCGCGACCGGCCAGTCACTGGGGTCGGCGCTTGGCAACCGACCTGGGGGCGTGGCGTTTGCATCCGACACGGCAGCAAGGTCCATGAGACTCAGCCAAACAGCGCGGCCAGCGCTTCGCCGGGCTCTTTGGCGCGCATGAAGGCCTCGCCCACCAAAAAGGCATTGACGCCAGCGGCGCCCATGCGCAGTACGTCGTCGCGGCTGTGGATGCCGCTTTCACACACAAGCAAGCGATCGGCCGGGATGTCCTTCATGAGCGTGAGCGTGGTCTCGAGCGACACCTCGAAGGTCTTGAGGTTGCGGTTGTTGACGCCGATCAGCGGCGTTTTGAGCCTGAGGGCGCGTTCCAGTTCGGGTGCGTCGTGCACCTCCACCAGCACCGCCATGTCCAGACTGTGCGCAATTTGCTCAAAGTCCTTCATTTGCGCGTCGTCGAGGCAGGCAGCAATCAACAAAATGGCGTCCGCTCCACAAGCTCGCGACTCGTAAATTTGGTACGCATCGACCATGAAATCCTTGCGCAGCACCGGCAGCGGGCAGGACGCCCGCGCCTGCTTGAGGTAATCGATGCAGCCCTGGAAAAATTGCTGGTCGGTGAGCACCGACAGGCAGGCCGCGCCATATTCGGCGTAGCTTTGGGCAATGTCGGCGGGAATGAAGTCGGCCCGCAGCACGCCTTTGGACGGGCTGGCTTTTTTGATCTCGGCAATCACCGCAGGTTGAGCGGCGGCAATTTTGGCGCGCAGGGCACCGACAAAGTCGCGCGTCAGCACCCGGCTTTCAGCATCGAAACGCATTGCGGCAAGCGATTTGCGCTTGATGGCGGCGGCCACTTCTACGTGCTTGACCGCCACAATTCTGGTCAAAATATCAGTCATGTTGGTTGGGCTCTTGCGAACCTTTCTTTAAGACGTTGACAATCACGCGGTGCATGACCAGCCCCGCGACGATGAAGAGCGCCGAGACGCCGATGGCAATCCAGGCCCCGTCGGCATTTAACAAACTCATCTCAGGCCACGCTCAGGGCGTGGGCCGTGGTGACCAGCGCGTCGAGCTTGGCCTTGGCGGCGCCCGATTCAATCGCGGCGCGCGCCCGGTCAATGCCAGCTTGCATCGAATCGACCACATTGGCCGCATACAGCGCCACGCCGGCGTTGAGCACGACGATTTCCTTGGCCGCACCGTCCACGTTGTCGAGCACCCCCAGCAGCATGGCACACGACTGCTCGGGCGTCTCGACCTTGAAAGCGCGGTTGCTGGCCATGGCCAGGCCGAAGTCTTCGGGGTGAATCTCGTACTCGGTGACGACACCGTTTTTGAGCTCGCCGACCAGCGTGGCCGCGCCCAGGCTGACCTCGTCCATGCCGTCCTTGCCATACACCACCACCGCGTGGTCGGTGCCCAGGCGCTCCAGTGCGCGCACCTGAATACCGACCAGGTCGGGGTGGAACACGCCCATCAAAATGTTGGGCGCACCGGCCGGGTTGGTCAGCGGCCCGAGCAGGTTGAAGATGGTTTTCACACCCATTTCACGGCGCACCGGTGCCACATTTTTCATTGCCGGGTGGTGGTTGGGGGCAAACATGAAGCCCACGCCGACCTGCTCGATGCATTGGGCAATGGCCTCGGGCGACAGGTTGATGTTGACGCCGAGCGACTCCATCACGTCGGCGCTGCCGCTCTTGCTCGACACGCTGCGCCCGCCATGCTTGCTGACCTTGGCACCGGCCGCTGCCACCACGAACATGGCGCAGGTGGAAATATTGAAGGTGTGCGCGCCGTCACCGCCGGTACCGACAATGTCCACCAGATGGGTTTTATCGGCCACATGGACCTTGGTGGACACCTCGCGCATCACCTGCGCCGCCGCGGTGATCTCGCCGATGGTTTCCTTCTTGACGCGCAGGCCGGCAATGAACGCCGCCAGCATCACCGGGCTCCACTCGCCGGCCATGATCTGGCGCATGATGTGCAGCATTTCATCGTGAAAAATCTCGCGGTGCTCGATGGTGCGCAGCAACGCTTCTTGCGGGGTCATTTTGAGGGTATTGGACATGGGTATCTCCGAAAATATTCAATAAACAGGATTGTCGGACAGGGCTCAGTACACGGCCGACCCGGCGACATGCGCGCTCGCCGCTGCAACAGCCTGGCCCCTGAAAAACTGCCGGATGCAGGCCAGGGCGTGGTCGATACCGGCCTCATCGACGTCCAGATGAGTGACAAAGCGCAGGCCGATCAGGCCAGTGGCCAGCACGCCATGCTGCGCCAGGTGTGCCAGCAAGGCCGGGGCACGGCCGTCGGCCACATCGACAAACACAATGTTGGTTTGCGCCGAGCGCACGCGCACGCCGTCGATGCCTGACAGCCCCAGTGCCAGCCGTTGCGCCAGCGCATGGTCTTGCGCCAGACGCTCGATGTGATGGTCGAGCGCGTGCGAGGCCGCGGCGGCCAGCACACCTGACTGGCGCATGCCGCCGCCGAGCATTTTGCGCCAGCGCAGCGCACGGCCAATCAGCGCCTGCGAGCCGCATAAAGCAGAGCCCACCGGCGCGCCCAGGCCCTTGCTGAAGCACACCGAAACGCTGTCGAAATAGCTGGCGATGTGGCGCGCCGCCGCAAAGGCATCGGCGCCCGCTTGCGGCGTGGCCACCGCTGCGTTGAAGAAGCGCGCGCCGTCCAGATGCGTGGCCAGGCCGTGCTCGCGCGCCAGATCGGTCGCTTGCGCCAAATAACTCAGCGGCATCGGGTGACCGTTCCAGGTGTTTTCCAGGCACAGCAAGCGGGTGCGGGCAAAGTGAATGTCTTCGGGCTTGATGGCGGCGGCAATGTCGGCCAGCGCCATCTCGCCAGTTGAGCCTTGCGCCAGCGGTTGCGGCTGAATGCTGCCCAGCACCGCCGCACCGCCGCCTTCGTAACGGTAGGTGTGGGCATTCTGACCGACGATGTATTCGTCGCCGCGCTCGCAGTGCGCCATCAAGGCGCACAGGTTGCTCTGCGTGCCCGTGGGCATGAAGAGCGCGGCTTGCTTGCCGGTGATGTCGGCAATGCGCGCCTGCAGTGCGTTAACGCTGGGGTCGTCGCCAAACACGTCGTCGCCCACGGGCGCCGCCATCATGGCCGCACGCATGGCCGCTGTCGGTTGTGTGACGGTGTCGCTGCGCAGGTCCACCCTGCGGGCTTGGTGATCAGGCATGTTTCAAACGTTTCTTGGTTTCAGGAAGTTGGCCAGCATGGCGTGGCCGTGCTCGGTGAGGATGCTCTCGGGGTGAAACTGCACGCCCTCGATGTCGAGGCTGGTGTGCTTGATGCCCATGATCTCGCCATCATCGGTCCAGGCGGTCACCCTCAGGCAGGCCGGGCAACTGGCGCGCTCGATCGACAGCGAGTGGTAGCGGTTGACCGTGAACTGCGCGGGTAGCCCGGCAAACACGCCCTCCTGGGTGCTCGTGATGACACTGGTTTTGCCGTGCATCAGCTGCTGCGCCCGGACGATCTTGCCGCCGAACGCCGCACCAATCGCCTGATGGCCCAGACAGACGCCCAGAATCGGCAATTTGCCGGCAAAGTGCTGGATGGCAGCCACCGAAATGCCGGCTTCAGCCGGGGAGCAGGGGCCGGGGGAAATCACCAGCCGGTCCAGATCTCCGGCAGCCAGCCGCGCATCGATGTCGGCCAGCGTGATTTCGTCATTGCGCGCCACGCTCACCTCGGCCCCCAGCTCGCCCAGGTACTGGACGATGTTGTAGGTAAAGCTGTCGTAGTTGTCGATCATCAACAATTTGGTTTTTTTCATGTCTTACTCCAGCCCTTCTTCCACCAGCTCTGCGGCCCGCAACAAGGCCCGCGCCTTGGCTTCGGTCTCGCGCCACTCCATCTCGGGCACGCTGTCGGCCACCACCCCTGCTGCGGCCTGCACGTAGAGCATCCGGTCCTTGATGATGCCGGTGCGAATCGCAATGGCCACGTCCATGTCGCCGGCGTAGCTCAGGTAACCGCAGGCGCCGCCATAGAGGCCGCGCTTGGTGGGCTCGAGCTGGTCGATGAGTTCCATGGCGTGCACCTTGGGTGCGCCGGTGAGCGTACCGGCCGGAAAAGTGGCCTTGAGCACGTCCATGCTGGTCATGCCGGGCAGCAAGCTGCCTTCGACGTTGCTCACAATGTGCATCACATGGCTGTAGCGTTCCACACAAAAGGCGTCGGTCACCTTGACACTGCCAATCTCGGCAATGCGGCCAATGTCGTTGCGCGCCAAGTCGATCAGCATCACATGCTCGGCGCGTTCCTTGGGGTCGTTGATGAGTTCCACCTCGGCGGCCTTGTCCAGCTCTGGTGTGGCACCGCGCGGGCGCGTGCCGGCCAGTGGGCGGATGGTGATTTTTTGCACCGGCTGGCCATCTTGCAACACTTGCTCCTGGCGCACCAGAATCTCGGGGCTGGCACCCACCACAGAGAAGTCAGCGCCGTCCGCCGTGGCACCGCTGAAGTTGTAGTAATACATGTAGGGGCTGGGGTTGAGCGAGCGCAGCGCGCGGTACAGGCTCAATGGGCTCTGGCTGTAGGGCTTCTTGATGCGCTGACCCACTTGCACCTGCATGAAGTCGCCACCGGCAATCAGCGCCTTGGCGCGCTCCACGGCGGCGATGTAATCGGCCTTGGCGAAGTCGCGCACGGCGGGTTGGCCCGGGCTGGCGAGCACCTGCGGCGCGTGCACCGGTTGATCGAGCATGCCTTTGAGTTGCGCCAGCCGTTCGGTGGCACGCGCATAAGCCCGGGGCTGGGTCGGGTCGGCATACACCATCAAATAGAGCTTGCCCGACAGGTTGTCGATGACGGCCAGTTCTTCGCACTGCAGCAGCAAAATGTCGGGGCAGCCCAGCTCGTCGGGCGGGCACGAATGCTGCAGTTTTTTCTCGATGTAGCGCACCGCGTCATAGCCAAAGTAACCCGCCAGGCCGCCGCAAAAGCGCGGCATGCCGGGTTGCAAAGCCACCTTGAAGCGTTTTTGGTAGTCGGCAATGAAATCAAGCGGGTTGGTGCGGCTGGTTTCCACCACCACACCCTCGGTCACCACCTCGGTGCGCGCCGCATCGCCAAAGCCGCTGGCGCGCAGCAGCGTGCGCGCGGGCAGGCCAATGAAGCTGTAGCGGCCAAAGCGCTCGCCGCCCACCACCGACTCCAGCAAAAAGCTCAGCGGTGCGCTGTTGGTCAATTTGAGGTAGAGCGAAAGCGGCGTTTCCAGGTCGGCAAAAGCCTGCGCCACCACCGCAATGCGGTTGAAACCCTGGGCGCTTAAAGCATTGAATTCAGGTTCGGAGATCACAGTGACATCTTTCTATCTGGTAAGGGGCTGAACTGTCAAAGACCTGTTCGACACCCCGACAGACAAGACGATGCGCGGGGTCAGGCCAGGGCGGGCATGGCACGGCAGAAGCGCCAGGGCCAGGCTCCCCGGTTAGCGCAACCTGTGATCTGAATTTGATGCGAGAACATGCAATTAACGTGAAAGAACGTCGTCATTGCGAACGAAGTGACGCAATCCATGCACCCGGAAGGCATGGATCGCCACGCTTCGCTCGCGATGACGGTACGCTTTCATCATTTGGGGCATCGCTCTGGATTCATGAAAGTTAGTGTAGCAAAGATGCAGCAACGACTCGGCGTTAATCGGTGCCCACCGTGTGTATTTCACCCGCGATCACCGCCAGCACGGCGGCGCCGTAAGCCTCCAGCTTGCGTGCGCCCAGACCGCTGATGTGCTGCAAATCCGCCAGCGATTGCGGTGCACGCTCGGCAATGGCCGCCAGCGTGGCATCGTGAAAAATCACATAGGCGGGCAGGTTGTGCTCTTTGGCCACGCCGGCGCGCCACGCCTTGAGGTTGATGAAACGCACCATCGCGTCCTGGCCCAGACTGGCAGCCGCCGGTGCGGGCGCCGTGCGGTTGCGGCTGCGTTTATCGGGGCGCTGACTTGATGATTGACGCAGGCGCACCGGCACTTCGCCGCGCAGCACGCCGCGCGAGTCTGCGGTCAGGTGCAAGGTGCTGAAACCCTCGTTGTTATGCACATGCAGGGCGCCAATGGCAATGAGCTGGCGCATCACCGCGCGCAACTGGCTCTCACTGTAATCGGCGCCCAGGCCAAAGGTGCTCACGCTTTGGTGGCCGCGCTGCGTCACCTTGTCGGTCAGCTTGCCACGCACGATGTCCATGGTGTGGCCGGCGCCAAAAGACACGCCGCTGCTTTGCTGCAGCCGATAGACGGTGGAGAGCAGCTTGCGCGCCGCGTCGGTGGCGTCCCACACCTCGGGCGGTTGCAGGCAGTTGTCGCAATTCCCGCAGGGCTGACTGGCCTCATCAAAGTAGCGCAACAGGCGCACCCGGCGGCAGTCGGTGGCCTCGGCCAAGCCCAGCAGCGCGTCGAGCTTGCCGCGCAGACACAGCTTGAAATCTTCTTCGGCCGGGCTCTCATCGATCATGCGGCGCTGGTTGACCACGTCTTGCAGACCGTAGCACATCCAGGCATCGGCGGCCATGCCGTCACGCCCGGCGCGGCCGGTTTCCTGGTAGTAGCCCTCGATGTTTTTCGGCATGTCGAGGTGCGCCACAAAGCGCACGTCGGGCTTGTCGATGCCCATGCCAAAGGCGATGGTGGCCACCATCACCACGCCCTCACCGCGCAGAAACTCGTTCTGATTGGCCTGGCGCACCTTGAAATCGAGCCCGGCGTGGTACGGCAAGGCATGGATGCCGGACTGCGCCAGCATGTCGGCAATTTCCTCCACCCGTTTGCGCGACTGGCAATACACCACACCGGCATCGCCCGGATGCTCACGCTCAATAAAACGCAGCAGTTGGGTGCTGGCGTCCTTTTTCTCAACAATGGTGTAACGGATGTTGGGCCGGTCGAAACTGCTGACAAACTGCGCCGCTGCTTCCAGCTGCAGCCGCTCCACGATGTCGGCACGCGTGAGCGCGTCTGCGGTGGCGGTCAGCGCCATGCGCGGCACGCCCGCATAGCGCTCGTGCAGTACCGAGAGCGCACGGTATTCGGGCCGGAAGTCGTGCCCCCACTGACTCACGCAATGCGCCTCGTCAATGGCAAACAGGCTCAGTTGCCCGCGTTCATGCAAGGCATCGAGTTGCGCCAGAAAGCGCGCCGTGGTGACGCGCTCCGGGGCGGCGTACAACAGCGTGATCTCGCCGCGCAGCAGGCGCTGTTCGGTCTGATAGGCCTCTGCGCTGCTCAGTGTGGAGTTCAAAAACGCCGCGCTCACGCCGGCCTCATGCAGCGCACCGACCTGGTCGTGCATCAGCGCGATCAGCGGCGAAATCACCACGGCGATGCCTTGGCCGGCACGTTGGCGCGCAATGGCCGGAATCTGATAACACAGGCTTTTGCCGCCGCCGGTGGGCATCAACACCAGCGCGTCGCCCCCGGCGATCACATGGCGAATGATGTCTTGCTGCGGCCCGCGAAAACTCGGGTAGCCAAAAACCTCTTGAAGAATGGACTCGATGGACAAGATAAAGGGCAATGAAATAAGTGGGGCTGGGGTCGGCTGAGCAAGCCCTAAAGGCCGGTTCGACTCAGGACTGCATCCTCGGCAGACCGTCAAAACACCAAGCGGATAACCCACATCGCAACGCAACGGCCAAGCGCACGTCAATGAACAAGGCACCGGGATTGTTCTGGATCAGAGCCCAGGCTTGCTGGGAGAGCATGTGTTTCATGCCGCTATTGTCCAGGGTTTTGACCAGACCGGGCATCGGTCAGGCCCCTGTTTTCTACAATCGAGCGCCTATGACAACCCAAAATTACACCCGCGGACAAAAGCTGCCCGAGATTCTGCAGCACCGCATCCTGGTGCTCGACGGCGCCATGGGCACCATGATTCAGCGCTTCAAGCTCAACGAAGCGCAGTACCGCGGCGAGCGTTTCAAGGACTTCCATAAGGATGTTAAAGGCAACAACGAGCTGCTCAGCCTGACACGCCCCGACATCATCCGCGACATTCATGAGCGCTACCTGGCCGCTGGTGCCGACCTCATTGAGACCAACACCTTTGGCGCCACCCGCATCGCCCAGTTGGATTACGACATGGCCGACCTGGCCTTCGAGATGAACCTGGCATCAGCCAAACTTGCGCGCGCCGCCTGCGACAAGTTTTCCACCCCCGACAAACCGCGTTTTGTGCTGGGCGCGCTCGGCCCCACACCCAAGACCGCCAGCATCAGCCCCGACGTGAACGACCCCGGAGCGCGCAACGTCACGTTCGAGCAGCTGCGCGCCGCCTACTACGAGCAGGTGGACGCGTTGGTGCAGGGCGGTGCCGATGCGCTGCTGGTGGAAACCATTTTCGACACGCTCAACGCCAAGGCTGCGCTGTTTGCCATCGACGAATTTTTTGAGGCCAGCGGCGAGCGCCTGCCCATCATCATCAGCGGCACCGTGACCGACGCGTCCGGGCGCATCCTGAGCGGCCAGACCGTGACCGCCTTCTGGCACAGCGTGCGCCACGCCCAGCCTTTGGCCGTGGGCCTGAACTGTGCGCTGGGCGCTGCGCTGATGCGCCCGTACATCCAGGAGCTGGCCAAGGCCGCCCCCGACACCTTCATCAGCTGCTACCCCAACGCCGGCCTGCCCAACCCGATGAGCGACACCGGTTTTGACGAAACCCCGGCAGACACGAGCCGTCTGGTGGGCGAATTTGCCGCCGAGGGGCTGGTCAATATCGTCGGCGGCTGCTGCGGCACCACGCCCGAGCACATTGGCGCGATTCACGACAAGGTGGCGCCCTTGCCCGTGCGCAGACTCCAGCGCAACGTGTTCTACCGCGAGGTATCCCCAGACGTATCAGCCTGACTGTCATCGCAGCTTAGCCAACTCGAATGACGAAACATAGTCGTCACTGCGAGCCCCCGAATCGGGCCCGATACCGCACACGGACCTTGAACCGTCATCGCGAGCGAAGCGCGGCGATC
>NZ_JACUUE010000328.1 GCF_014859475.1 Rhodoferax sp. | reverse complement strand
CCGGGGACATGGATTGCGTCACTGCGTTCGCAATGACGGGGCTGTTCATGGAAAGGTGGGCGACTGCACCCAGCCCGATTGCTCCTGGCGCGAGGACAGCCTGAGCGCATCCTGCAACGCCACAGCAGTGGCAGCGTAAGGGCGACCAAGTCAGGCCGGTGAATCCTGGGGTGCGTCGCCGGTGCGCTGCGCTGGCAAGTCTTGCCAATGCAGTTCGAGCCGGTCGCGGCCGCCATTTTTGGCGCGGTAAAGCGCCACGTCGCACTGCCCCAGCAATTCGGCAAAAGATTTCTGCTTATCCAGCCAACCGGCGCCAATGCTCACCGTGTAGGGAATGTGCTGATCACAGGTCACAACCGGGTTTGAGCGCACGCTTTCAAGAATACGGTTGGCCAGCGCAATGCCGCCCTGTTGGGTGGTGTTGGGCAGCAGCACGGCAAACTCTTCACCGCCAATGCGCCCGATCACATCGGACTCGCGCAGCACGTTATTGACGGTTTGCACAAAGCTCTTCAACACCGCGTCGCCCGCCGCATGCCCGTAGCTGTCGTTGACCTGCTTGAAGTGGTCCAGGTCGAGCATCAGCACCACCAGCGGCAAGGCATAGCGCTGCGCGCGCGCCAGTTCCTGATCGGCAAGATTGAGGAAATGTTGTCGGCTCAAGGCGCCGGTCAGGGGGTCGATGTTGGCCAGTGCCGCGCTGGCCAGTTCGGCGCGCTTGAGGTCGCTCACGTCTTCGTGCGTCACCACCAGGCGGTGTGCCGCGTCTTGCACCGGGGTGAACCTGATGGTGAACCAGTAAGGGCCGCAGTTGCACTGAAGCGGCTCGGGCAAATGAAAATGGGGAACATCGCCGGCAAAAACCGCAGCCAGGCCAGCCTCGACGATGTCCACGCCGACCTGATCAAAAACAAAATGCCGGGTCAACAAAGCCAGGTAATCCTGACCGAGCGAAGCGCCCAAATCGAGCCTGGCGGCATGGTTTTGCCAGGCTGCGTTGGTCTGCACGATGGTGCCAGACTGATCCAGCACCAGTATCTGCGCCGAAATGGAATCAAACACCGCTTGCTGAAACTGGGCTGCCGCCAGCAGGTCGGCGTCAACCTGCTTTCTTTGCGAAACATCGACCATGATGCCTACCAGACGCAAGACCTTGCCGTCTGTAGCGCGCTGCACCACGGCACCGCGGGCCAGCATCCATTTGATACTGCCGTCCCGGCACACCACCCGGTGTTCAATGGCATAACGCTCGCTGATGCCATTGATGCAATCCTGCAGCTCTTTCATGAGCAGCCGCTTGTCCTGCGGGTGAACAAAACGCATCACGTCTGAAGCCGTGTGGCCCAAATCCTCGCGGGAAACCCCCAACATCTGCTCATATCCCTGCGACATCGTGATCTCATCACGGCTCACCTGCCAGTCCCAAACCCAGTCGCCAACCGATGACAGCGCCAGCGTCAGACGCTCTTCGCTGGCGCGCAGTTGTGCCTCCATGCGGCGACGCTCGCACACATCGATCAACGCCACCTGCCAGCCCACTGCGGCACCAATCCAGACCACCTTGAGTTGCACCGGCAGTGGCTCCAGGCCATCGATCTGCAACTGCAGCTCTGCCGTCTGCACCTCATGCTCGTCGCGGGCGCGCGCCAGCATGGCGTTGAACTGCGCACGCTGGGCCTCGGCCAGATACAGGGCGAGCTTGCCGCCCA
>NZ_JACUUE010000327.1 GCF_014859475.1 Rhodoferax sp. | reverse complement strand
CGTTCGCAATGACGGGGCTGTTCGCATTGACGGGACAATTCGCAACGGCGGCTCCTGTCGCGATGAACAGGCGGTTCATGGAAAACCCAAAATTTATTTCCGCGATTTCGGGCCTGCTGCCCGCCTTGTTGACGCATCCCGCTTGTGGTGCCAGCTGCGGGCGCTTGCACCGCTATGACTTGGCGCCTCAGCTTGAAAGCCAGGCCTCGGCCAGGCGCACCCAGTAGGTCGCCCCCAGCGGCAGCAACTCGTCGTTGAAGTCGTAGCTCGGGTTGTGCAGCATGCACGGCCCGCCACCGTGGCCTATGGCGCGGTGGTCGCCGTCGCCATTGGCAATGAAGGCGTAGCAACCGGGCTTGGCCTGCAGCATGAAGGAAAAGTCTTCGGCACCCATGGTGGGTTCCTGCGTCAGTACCTGGTCAGCGCCCACAATGTCTGCCATCACCTGGCGCGCAAAGTCGGCCTCGGCCACGCTGTTGATGGTGGGCGGGTAGTTGCGCTTGAACTCAAAGTCGGCGTGCAGGCCGGAGGCCGCGCAAATGTGCTCGGTCATCACCCGCATGCGCTGCTCTATCTGATCGAGCACCGCCAGCGAAAAAGTACGCACCGTGCCCTGCAACTCGCAGGTGTTTGGAATGACGTTGGTGGCCTCGCCGGCGTGGATCATGGTGACTGAAATCACGCCCGCGTCAATTGGCTTGAGGTTGCGGCTGATGATGGTCTGAAAAGCCTGCACCAGCTGGCACGCCACCGGCACCGGGTCGAGCGCGTTATGCGGCATGGCGGCATGGCCACCCTTGCCGTGCAGGGTAATCTCGAACTCGTTGCTGGATGCCATCACCGGGCCCGCGCTGGCGGCAAACTGGCCGAACTGCAGCCCCGGCCAGTTGTGCATGCCAAACACCGCGCCCATGGGAAACTTGTCGAACAGGCCGTCCTTGATCATCTCGCGGGCGCCACCGCCGCCTTCTTCGGCGGGCTGAAAAATCAAATACACCGTGCCGTCAAAGTTGCGGTGCGTGGCCAGGTACTGGGCGGCGGCCAGCAGCATGGCGGTGTGGCCGTCGTGACCGCAGGCGTGCATCTTGCCGGGCTGGGTGCTGGCATGGGCAAAGGTGTTGGCCTCCTGCATGGGCAGCGCGTCCATGTCGGCGCGTAATCCAATCGCACGACTCGACGTGCCATTTGCGACGATGCCGACCACGCCGGTGGTGCCCAGCCCGCGGTGAAGGGGAATGCCCCACTCGGTCAGTTTCGCTGCCACCAGGTCGGATGTGCGCTGTTCCTGAAAGCGCAGCTCCGGATGCGCATGCAGATCACGGCGAATGGCTGCCAAACCGGGCGCCTGGGTGAGGATGGCATCAATGATTTTCATGATTGCTCAGATTCAGACTGATGGATGAACCGGGTTGACGACACGTTTAAAACCGATGGATTATGGGTCAGGGCCAGGCGAAAACCACAGCGATACCCGTAGGTATCGCGCGGATTTGCAACGCCGCCATGGCCTGAAAGACGCGGTTTTAAGTGCCGGATAGCGTGCAACACCACGCTAGCAGCCTGTCGGACACAGCATTTCAGAATTTCCAACTTTTGAGCGCAGCACGGGCGATGGTCTTGGCGCGCCAGCTGGTCTTGGGTGAGCCAGTCATTGACCGACAGGCTGCTAGGGCTTGCGCTTTTTCGATGCCGACGGCAGGCAGCTGCGCA
>NZ_JACUUE010000090.1 GCF_014859475.1 Rhodoferax sp. | reverse complement strand
GCGGCTGGCGGGGATCGAACCCACGACCCTTGGCTTCGGAGGCCAATACTCTATCCACTGAGCTACAGCCGCAACTGGGAGTGGCGATTGTAGGTGTTAAAAATTGCCCAACCCTATAATCCAAGCTGCTTTCGCACCCACCATTGAACCGAGGCCAACATGAGCGACCCACATCACACCGCCGACCACGACGCACACGCTGCCCCCAGCCCCAGCGGGTTGAAAAAAATTGCCGCCCTTCTTGTTCTGCTGGGACTGCCATTGGTAGTGGTTGGCTCCTTGGTGGGTTGTAACAAAACGCAAACCGGCGGCCAGATCGCGTCAGACATGTCCGAAGAAGCGGTTGCCGGGCGCATTCAAAAAGTGGGGCGCTTCCAGTTGGGCGAGGCCTCGCGCGAGCCCAAGACCGGCGAACAGGTTTACCAGGCGCAGTGCACCACTTGCCATGCAGCCGGCCTGGTGGGCGCACCCAAATTTGGCGATGCCGCCGCCTGGGCACCACGGCTGGCCACCGGTTATGAAGCGCTGTTGAACTCGGCCCTCAAGGGCAAGGGCAATATGGCGGCACAGGGCGGCGGTGCCTTTGCCGACTTCGAAGTGGGCCGCGCCGTGGCTTACATGGCCAATGCCGCGGGTGCCCAGTTTGAAGAGCCCGAGGCGCCAGACGCCGAAGCACCTGACGCTGCGGCAGCCGAAGCCAAATAAGCCCAGGTTTACTTTTTCTGTAGCGCTTGCGGGCTTTTGACAAAGCCGAAGCGCGCGGGCAAGTCGCGCCGCAACATCTCTTGCGGCTGCCACAGCCCTTGCGTCACGGCCTCTGCGGCCAAACCCATGTCCTGGGTGTGCACCAGCCCGAGCCCGGGCTTTGATGCCAGGTACAAAAAGCCCATCTCATCAAGCCAAGCCTGCTGCACCTCGGCGGCCCGGCCCAGGTGGTCCTTGACCGTGTGGTCGGGCTGCACGCGCCAGATCAGCGGTGTGGCTTGCAGCTCGGCATACACGCGCTGCGGCCCATTTTGAAAAAACCACTGACCCGCATCATCAGGCAGGTAGTTGCGGGTGATGAAGTCGATCAGCTTCTCGTGTGTCAGCAAAGAGCCCTTGCTGCCCGGCAGCCCACTCTGGAAAGACCCCGCGGCTTGGGCCCGGTCGTCACGCAGAAACCAGTTGCCGCGCGCATCCAGCCCCAGCCAGCCGTAGCAGTCGGGCACGTTGGGCCATTTGGCCATGGCTTGTTTGACAATGTCGTCCATTTTTTTCTCCTGTCAATGGGCCAGCAACCAGCCGCCCACGGCCTGCGGCAGCGTCTGCAAATGGCCGGGTGGCGATCCCGCCATAAAGCCGACATGGCCGCCCTGTGCCGGTTGCCAGAGTGTCACATGTGCCCCCACATCGCGCTGCTGCGGCAGACTGGCGGCCGGAACAAACGGGTCGTTCAGGGCGTTGACCACCAGGCTTGGCAGGCGAATGTCGGCCAGGCGCGGCTTGGCTGACGCGCGCAGCCAGTAGTCGCGGGTATTTTTGAAGCCATGCAGGGGTGCGGTGAACACATTGTCGAAGTCGTACAGATCGCGTGCCGCCCGCAGGTTCCGGGCATCGAACAGGCCGGGAAACTGGGCCAGCTTGCGCAGCGCCTTGGGTTTCATGGTTTTCAGGAACATGCGGGTGTAAACCTGCCGGTTCAGGCCGCGGCCAATGGCCAGACCGCTGGCGCTCAGGTCAAGCGGCGCAGAAATACTGGCCAGCGCCTGCACCATGCTGACCGCCGTGCTACCCGCTTCCTGCGCCCAGCGCAGCAAGGCGTTGCCACCGAGCGACACGCCCACGGCATAAAGCGGCCCGGCGTGGCGGGTACGCAGGCGCGCCAACATCCAGCCAATTTCTTCAAAATCACCCGAGTGGTAGGCGCGCGGGGCAAGGTTGATCTCGCCACTGCAACCGCGAAAATGCGGCACGGCAAAGCCCCAGCCTTGGGCTTGCGCCCATTGGCCCAGCGCCAGCGCATAGTGACTGCGCGAGCAACCCTCCAGCCCATGAAACAGCACCAGTAAAGGCGCTGCGGGTTGGTCTGCGGGCGCATCGCGCCAGTCCACATCGACAAAATCGGCATCGGGCGTAGCCCAACGCTCGCGCCGGTACGGCGTTACAGGCAAGCGGGCGGTGCGGCTTTGCAGGGCCGGCCAGATGGTTTGGGCATGGCCACCGGGCAGCCACCAGGGCGCGCTGTAGAGCATGGCCCAAAGCCCTAATGCAAAACCGGTGGCGTGTCGGTGACGTCGTGCGGCTCGCGGGCGTTGCCGGGGCTGGCGTGGTGCGCCACCATGCGCCAGCCCTGTGCGGTCTTGTGATAGACGTTGGTGGCAATCACCACCGCCTCCATCGGGCCCTCGGGGGTGAGTAGTTCCACGCGTTCGCGCACGCTGTGCACGGCGCTGCCCAGCGCCTCGATCTTGCGCACGCCTTCGGCTCGCACCCGTATGCTGCCGCGGTTGAACATGGCCTCGAACGCCGAGCGAATGGCGCCCAGCCCGATCATGCGCGGGCCGCCCGGGTGCACGCACACCACCTCATCGTCATCCGCCCAGCAGGCCATCAGCCGCTCCAGGTCGGCATTTTGCAGCGCGTCATAAAAGGCGATTTCAAGCTCGTCGGATGAACCACCCACGATGGCGGCAATTTTCTTGGCTTTGGACATGGTGCGGACTCTTTCAATGTGAGCCCGATTTTGCCGTGCTTTCAAAAAAAGCGCGGCGCCCGGGCCTGCCGTCGGCCTGACGGACAATCCCGGCGTCATGCGCCTGCTTGCCGTTGTCGTCCTCATCACCCTGCCTTGGCTAAATCCGTTGTCGCTTGGGCCCACCGCTGCCGTGGTGCCGCTGTTGTTTGCCTGGAGTTGCGCGGCCGCCTTGCTGCTGCTGTGGGCCAGCGCCCACCCGCACCAGCAGCGCGCAGACTGGGTGCGCGCCGCAGCAGGAGCTTGGCTTATGGCCGCCGCCTTGAGCGCCGTGATTGGCTTGTTGCAGTATTTCGGCGCCACCGCATGGCTCGGGGTGTGGGTCAACCACACGGAAGTGGGCCTGGCTTATGGCAACTTGCGTCAGCGCAACCAGTTTGCCAGCTTGATGAGCATCGGGCTGGTGGCCTTGTTGTGGTGGGCGGCCCAGCCGTGCCGCCCCGGATTCTGGCGACAGGCTGGCCTGATCGGCCTGGCCGCGTTGCTGGGCGCGGGCAACGCGGCGTCCTCGTCGCGCACTGGTTTGTTGCAGTTACTGATGCTGGTGGCCTTGAGCCTGTACTGGATGCACCGCAAGCGTCGTCACGCCAACCATCAAAGCAGGCAGGCACAGCAGCGGGTGTTATTGGCTGCCGTGCTGGCCTATGCCTTGGCCACCTGGGCACTACCGTGGCTGGCGGGGCTTGACCCCATGCACAGTGGTGCCTGGGCAAGGTTGCGCGAAGGCGATGCGGTGTGCGCCAGCCGCCTCACCCTGTGGCGCAACGTGCTGTTTTTGATCGGCGAAAAACCGTGGCTGGGCTGGGGCTGGGGCGAGCTGGACTATGCGCACTTCATCACGCTCTACCCTGGCGCGCGCTTTTGCGACATTCTGGACAACGCCCACAACCTGCCTTTGCACCTGGCGGTGGAGCTGGGTGTGCCACTGGCTGTGCTGGTGTGCACAGCTGTGCTGTGGCTCATCTGGCGCGCCCGACCCTGGCGCGAGCCCGACGCCACCCGGCAAATGGCTTGGGGCATTTTGACGATGATGGCGCTGCACAGCCTGCTGGAATACCCGCTTTGGTACGGCCCGTTCCAGATGGCCGCGGGGCTGTGTCTCTGGCTGTTGCTACCCGAGCGTCGCCGGAAAAACAGGGCGCTGGCGCCCTACCTGCAGGTCGCCGCTGCGGGCACGCTGCTCACGTTCTGCGCGCTGGCCGGCTGGCAATACCACCTGGCCAGTCAAATCTATTTGGCACCCGATGAACGCGCCCCGGCGTACCGGCTGAACACCCTTGAAAAAACGCGCCATGTCTTCTTGTTTCAGGATCAGCTGCGCTTTGCCGAACTCACCCTCACCGAACTGACGCCAGACAACGCAGCGCAGATGAACCAGCTGGCCCGGGAAATGCTGCATTTTTCGCCCGAAGCGCGGGTGGCCGAGATCGTCATCGACAGCGCGCGGCTGCTCGGACACGAGGCACAGGCCGACTTCTACCTGGCGCGCTTTGAAGCCGCCTTTGCGCAGGCGCAGGCCCAAGCCGCCGGGCGAAAAACACACAGACCTTGATCGTCACCGCGAGCGAGGCGCGGCAGTCCATGCCGTCCGGGGTCATGGACTGCGTCACTTCGTTCGCAATGACGGGACTGTTCATGGAAAGCAAAGCACGGGCAGGACGTAACCCTCCAGCAAAGCCACGGTGGCTCGGGCAAGCAGACCCGCGCCATCCTCGACGGCATTGAAGCCGACGTGGCCACCGCGTATCTGGAGTACCTGTACTCCGACGAAGCGCAAGACATCATCGGCAAAAACTTCTACCGCCCGACTTCTGCCAAAGCGCTAGTGCAGTGTTGCACGCCAGCCGGTTCCCCAACCTGAAATTGTTTGGCATTGACGAGGCATTTGGGGGCTGGGCCAAAGTGGCCAAGGTGCATTTGGCCGACGGTGGAACGTTTGACCAGATTTACACCCAGAAGTAAGTCAGCATCTGAGCCGCTTTTGCCACACACATCAGGGAGGCATCTCATGTTTAACGTCACAGCCATTGTGTCTGGTCCCGGTCCGGTTTTGGTGCGCCTGCTGCCGATCGTGGACCAACTGCTGCTGGAAGCCGCCAACCTCAAGCGCGCCGAGAAAGACTTCAGCCCACGCATGGACGGGCCGCTGTCCATCGCTGCCACCCACTCGCAGGCGCGCTACGCGCTGCCGCATGTGGTGCACGACTTTCGCGAGAAATTTCCGCAGGTCACGCTGCATTTGCCTCAGGGCTCGCTCAAGCAGATCGCCGAGCTGCTGATTTCGGGCTGGCGCACAGCGAACCCGTGACCTTGCAATAACTGGCCCAGTACCCGCTCATCACTTACAACCTGTGTTTTACCGGGCGCTCGCACATTGACGATGCCTTTGAGCGCGACGGCTTGCACCCAGAGACTGCGCTCACTGCCATGGATGCCGACGCGGTCAAGACCTATGTCGAGCTGCGCATGCTCGACGCGCGCCACCTGTTCGAGATCAACCTGACCCGCGACGTGGTGGAGGCCGCTCTTGCAGAGTCGTTCGTCGTGGCATAAGCGGCGCCAGGGGCGGGTTGTCAGGACTTGACGCGTGTCCTTGGCAGACAATGGCAGCATGAATCAAAACGTGCTGTACGCGCTGGGTGCCGCCGCCCTGTTTGGCGCCAGCACACCGTTTGCCAAACACCTGACGGGCGAGATGCCGCCCGTCTTGTTGGCCGGACTTCTTTATCTGGGCAGCGGGCTTGGCCTGAGCCTGGCACGCCTGCTGCGCGACGGCGGCCTCAAACCCGCCGACCTGCCAGCGCAAGAATGGCCATGGCTGCTGGGCGCGATTTTCTTTGGCGGCGTGCTCGGGCCGATGGCCTTGATGTTGGGGCTGGTCTCCACGTCTGGCGCCACCGCGTCACTGTTGTTGAATCTGGAAGCCGTGCTGACGGCGGTCATGGCCTGGCTGGTGTTCAAGGAAAACGCCGACCGGCGCATCGTGTTGGGCATGCTGGCCATCGTGGCCGGTGGCGTTGCTCTGGGCTGGCAGGCCGACACCGGCGCCAGCTCCAGTTTGACGGGCCCACTCCTGGTCAGCCTGGCCTGCCTGTGCTGGGCCGTTGACAACAATTTGACACGCAAGGTGTCGGCCTCAGATGCGCTTTTTATTGCCAGCCTCAAGGGCCTGATGGCCGGCACGGTGAACACCGCGCTGGCCATCAGCCTGGGTGCCGCCTGGCCAAATTTGGCCACCTTGGCCGCAACAATGCTGGTCGGCCTGGTGGGCTATGGCGTCAGTCTGGTGTTGTTTGTGCTGGCCTTGCGGGGCCTGGGCACGGCCCGCACGGGGGCCTATTTTTCAACCGCACCGTTCATTGGGGCGGCCGTGGCCTTACTGGTGTTTCCGGAGACGACCTCATGGGTCTTCTGGCTGGCGGCCGCATTGATGGCTTTGGGGGTCTGGCTGCACCTGACCGAGCACCATGCCCATGAGCATGTCCACCAGGAACTGGTGCATGCACACATGCACAGCCACGATGAACACCACCAGCACACGCATGAACCTGGCACCGACACAAGCGCCCCGCACAGCCACCTGCACACCCACAACAGCATCAGGCACAACCATCCGCATTACCCCGACATTCATCACCGGCACGGGCACTGAGGCGTCAGTGGACATCATCAAAGCTTGATCAAAAAAACACGCGGGCCTGATGGCTTTGTTCGCGGTGAAGGCGTGCATCAGACACGCCAGCACGGGCTGAAAAATCTGGATCTATATATGAATACAGAGATAATCAAATAAAAAATCCGTTGTTTGAGTTTTAAGCTTCGGGACCCACAATGCGTGCTCCTTCAACTTCGACGCACCGCTGCAGCACCACACCATGGTCCCGATCATCATCATTTCCGGCTGGCGGCACCGGCGGACCCGGAGCGGCGCAGCGTGCGCAATGACTTTGCGCCGGTGCCTTACCAACCGCTGCCGTTCAAAAGCATCGTCGTGGCGAGCAACACCGACCCCTATTGCCCGGTGCGCACGGCCGGGGCCTATGCGCGGGCCTGGGGCAGCGAATTTGTGCGCCTGCAAGATGCCGGCCACATCAACCTGGAAGCCGGTTCTGGCCCCTGGCCGCTGGGGCTGGCGCTGCTGAAGACCCTGACCGACGAGGCGCGCGCTCAAAGCCAGCCCGAACTGGCCGCCGCCTGACAACCCGTTTTTGCACTTTTTTCAACCTTTAACCCCGTTAATTTATCCAAGGACTCCTGATGAAATTCAAACAAAAAATCAGCCTCGCCATTGCAGGCATCGCCCTGTCAGCCGCCCAGTTGGCCTCTGCGCAAACCCTGCTCAACGCGTCTTATGACGTGTCGCGCGAGTTTTACAAAGACTTCAACACCGCCTTTGTCGCCAACTACAAAAAGACCGCTGGCAAGGACGTCAAGGTGGACCAGTCACACGGCGGCTCCAGCGCCCAGGCGCGTGCCGTCAATGACGGCCTGGACGCCGACGTGGTCACCATGAACACCACCACCGACGTGGCGTTTCTGGCCAGCAAAGGCATCGTGGCCGCCGACTGGGCCAAGCGCTTCCCCAACAACGCCGCACCCACCACATCGACCATGCTGTTTCTGGTGCGCAGTGGCAATCCCAAAGGCATCAACGACTGGGCCGACCTGATCAAGCCCGATGTAAAGGTGATCGTGGTCAACCCCAAGACCGGCGGCAACGGGCGCATGGCCTACCTGGCCGCCTGGGGCTACGTGCGCAAAACCGGCGGCACTGACGCGCAGGCCGCTGAATTTGTCAGCAAGCTGTACAAAAACGTGCCCGTGTTGGCCAAAGGTGGTCGCGACGCAACCGCCATCTTCTTGCAGCGCAACATTGGCGACGTGCTGATCACCTTTGAGTCCGAAGTGGTGTCGGTGAACCGCGAATTTGGTGCCGGCAAGGTCGATGCGGTGCACCCGTCCGTGAGCATCATTGCCGAAAACCCGGTGGCCGTGGTGGAGCGCACGGTGGCCAAAAAAGGCACGGGCGAACTGGCCAGAACTTACCTGAACTACCTGTACTCGGAAGAAGCACAAGAGATTGCCGCCAAACACGGCATTCGCCCGACCAACCAGAAAGTGCTGGCCAAACACGCCAGCACCTTCAAACCGCTGCAACTGTTCGCCGTGAGCGACTACTTCGGCTCACTGTCCGAGGCGCAAAAAGTGCACTTCAACGACGGCGGCCAGTTTGACAAGATTTACACGGTGAAATAAACGCGTCAGTGCGTAGTGCGGCAATCCATAACTCCGGCATGCATGGACTGCCGCGTCACTACGTTCCTCGCAATGACGCGCTTATTTCCGTCACTGCGAGCGAAGCGCGGCAGTCCATGCACCCGGATGTCATGGATCGCCACGCTTCACTTTCCATGAACAGCTCCGTCATTACGAACCCCAGCCCCGTCATTGCGAACGAAGTGACGCAATCCATGCACCCGGAAGTCATGGATCGCCGCGCTACGCTCGCGATGACGAAGTCTCTGTTCAAGGGCCGTGTGCGGTATCGGGCCGGGTACGGATGGCTCGCGATGACCAAGCCACCACGATGATGCACAGCGCAATGACAGCTCCCGAGCCCACCACTTTTTTCATATGACCACCGCAACGCTTTCCATGTCGCCGCAGCCGCAGGCATCGCCGCCCAAACGCGCCCCCAAACGCGTCTTGCCCGGCTTTCACCTGACGCTAGGCTACACGCTGTTTTACCTCAGCCTGATCGTGCTGATCCCGCTGTCGGCCCTGCTGTTCAAGACCTTCACCCTGACCTGGGTCGAGTTCTGGTCGGCGGTGGCCAGCCCGCGCGTGCTGGCCTCCTACCGGCTGACCTTTGGCGCCTCGTTTCTGGCCGCCCTGTTCAACGTGTTTTTTGGCCTGCTGCTGGCCTGGGTGCTGGTGCGCTACGAGTTTCCAGGCAAAAAGATCATCGATGCGCTGGTGGATTTGCCCTTTGCGCTGCCCACTGCCGTGGCCGGCATCTCGCTCACCGCCTTGCTGGCCGGCAATGGCTGGATTGGGCAGTACCTGGAGCCGCTGGGCATTCAAATGGCCTTCCACCGCAACGGCATCGTGATTGCGCTGATCTTCATCAGCCTGCCGTTTGTGGTGCGTACCGTGCAGCCGGTACTCGAAGATGCCGAGAAAGAACTCGAAGAAGCCGCCACCTGCCTGGGGGCCTCGCGCTTTCAAACGTTTCGCCACGTGATTTTTCCCAGCGTGGCGCCGGCGCTGCTCACCGGTTTTGCCATGGCTTTCGCCCGCGCCGTGGGCGAGTACGGTTCGGTCATTTTTATTGCCGGCAACATGCCCATGATTTCTGAAATTACCCCGCTCATCATCATCGGCAAGCTCGAGCAATACGACTACGCCGGCGCCACCGCCGTGGCCACGGTGATGCTGGGCATCTCGTTTGTGCTGCTGCTGGTCATCAACGGCCTGCAAAGCTGGCAGCGCCGCCGCGCCGGAGGCAAATCATGAGCACGCTCATCCGTAGCCAAGCCAGGGCCGGTACCACCGAGCCCACCTGGGTGCGCTGGTCGCTGCTGACGCTGGCGCTCGGCCTGGTGACCCTGTTCCTGCTGCTGCCGCTGGCCGCCGTGTTTACCGAAGCCCTGCGCAAGGGCCTGCCCGCCGCACTTGAGGCTTTATATGAGCCCGATGCCTGGAGCGCGATTCGGCTGACGCTGCTGACAGCAGCGGTGGCGGTGCCGCTGAACCTGGTGTTCGGCGTGGCTGCCGCCTGGGCGGTGGCCAAATACGAGTTCAAGGGCAAGGCCTTTTTGACCACGCTGATCGACCTGCCGTTTTCGGTTTCGCCGGTGGTGGCGGGTTTGATTTATGTGCTGATGTTTGGCGCGCAAGGCTGGATCGGCCCCTGGCTGGCTGAGCACGACATCAAAATCGTGTTTGCCGTGCCCGGCATTATCCTGGCGACCATTTTTGTAACCTTCCCGTTCATCGCGCGCGAGCTGATTCCGCTGATGCAGGCACAGGGCACCGAAGAGGAGCAGGCGGCCATCGTGCTGGGCGCCACCGGCTGGCAAACCTTCTGGCATGTGACGCTGCCCAACATCAAGTGGGGCCTGGTGTATGGCGTGATTTTGTGCAACGCGCGCGCCATGGGCGAATTTGGCGCGGTGTCGGTGGTCTCGGGCCACATTCGCGGCCAGACCAACACGCTGCCGCTGCACGTGGAAATTTTGTACAACGAATACCAGTCGGTGGCCGCCTTTGCCGTGGCATCGCTGCTGGCCTTGCTGGCGCTGCTGACGCTGCTGATCAAGTCGGTGGTGGAGTGGCAGTTCGAGCGCGACCAAAAAGCCGCTGCTGCCTTGCCACCCGAAAGACCGACGGCCTGACATGAAGCACATCATGCCCGTCATTGCGAACGCAGTGCAGCAATCCATCTCCCCGGACTGCATGGACTGCCGCGCTACGCTTTCCATGAACAGC
>NZ_JACUUE010000326.1 GCF_014859475.1 Rhodoferax sp. | reverse complement strand
TCACGCCGTTGTTCGGCTGGACGCTGGCGCTGCAGGTGGCGCAGGCGCTGGAAGTGACGGGCACGCACGAGGTTTGGGAATTTGGCGCCGGCTCGGGGGCACTGGCGCTGCAGATTCTGCAGGCACTGCAAGCCCAGGGCAAGCCCTTGCCGCGCTACACCATCGTCGATATTTCCAGCAGCCTGCGCGCGCGCCAGCAAGCCACGCTGGCCGCCTTTGCCGGGCAGGTGCGCTGGGTCGATGCCCTGCCCGACAACCTGCAAGGCGTGGTTCTGGGCAATGAGGTGCTCGACGCCATGCCGGTCAAATTGCTGGCGCGAGTGAACGGCGTTTGGCATGAACGCGGCGTGACATTGGGTGCGCCCGACAGCGATGGCACGCCCACTTTCAGGTGGTCGGACCGGCTCACCGGTCTGCGCCCGCCACTGGCGGTTGAAGGCGCGCACGACTACCTGACCGAAATCCACCCGCAAGGCGAAGCCTTTGTGCGCACCCTGGGCCAAAAGCTCGCGCGCGGCGCGGTGTTTCTGATCGATTACGGTTTTCCCGAGGCCGAGTACTACCATCCGCAACGCCACATGGGCACGGTGATGTGCCACCAGGCGCACCAGATGGACACCGACCCACTGACGCGTGTCGGCCAGAAAGACATCACCGCCCACGTCAACTTTACCGCCGTCGCACTGGCGGGCAATGAGGTCGGTCTGGGCGTGCTGGGCTACTGCAACCAGGGCCGGTTCCTGATCAACTGCGGCTTGCTGCAGCAGATGGAAAGCGCCGACCTGCCGACCCGCGTGATGGCGCAAAAACTGATCATGGAGCACGAAATGGGCGAGCTCTTCAAGGTGATCGGCTTCTACCAAGGCGAGCCCTGGCAGGCGCTGGGTTTTGCGCATGGCGACAAAACGCACACCCTCTGATACCCCATTAATCAAGGGATCAAAACATGTTCCGTTGGCTTATTGTTATTTTTCTGGCCCTGGTGCTGCTCAACGGCCTGACGCCTTGGCTGCAGCGCCTGGGCTTTGGAAAATTGCCGGGTGATTTCCGCTTCAAGGTTTTTGGCAGGGAATTTTTCATTCCGCTCACCACCACCATTATTTTGAGCATGGTGGCGGCGGCCATTGCCAAATTCGTTTGAGTATTGCGCTTGAATTCTTGCCAGATGCGACCATTTACAGGGTTCGAAAGGATTTCGACATGACCGATTTGCTGCACATTGTTTGCCCCCATTGCCACACCACCAACCGCGTCAGCCGCGCCAATTTGGGCAGCGCGCCAGATTGCGGCAGCTGCCACAAACCGCTGTTTACCACGCATCCGGTGATGCTCGGCGAAGCCAGCTTTGCGCGCCACATCGAGCGCAACCAGATTCCGGTGCTGGTCGATTTCTGGGCACCCTGGTGCGGCCCCTGCCGCCAGATGGCGCCCGCGTTTGAGCAGGCCGCAGCCCAGCTTGAGCCGGCAGTGCGGCTGGCCAAGGTGGACACCGAGGCCGAGCAAAACCTGGGCGCACGTTTCAACATTCGCAGCATTCCCACGCTGGCCCTGTTTGTCGGCGGGCGCGAGGTGGCGCGCCAGGCCGGCGCCATGGGCGCGGCTGACATCGTGCGCTGGACGCGGCAGCACTTGCCGCGTGCTTGAGACAGACGTAACGCGCCATCTTCCCTGCGAGCCCCCCGTACCTGGCCCGATACCGCACACGGACCTTGAACCGTCATCGCG
>NZ_JACUUE010000325.1 GCF_014859475.1 Rhodoferax sp. | reverse complement strand
CGACGGTGTGATTGGCGCTGGCAAGGGAAAGTACAAAGCGGGCAGGAGCCGATGATTTGTGGCTACCCGTTCAAGTGCCTGGTCGGTATTTCATGGCACGACTTGACCTTGATGAGGCAACAAAAAACCCGCAACGCTGGAGCGCATGCGGGTTCTGATGCTGTCTGAATCTGTTTCTGTTGGCGGGGCCGCACCCGCACTATTCCCGCAAACCCGCATGAATCCTTGAGTTTGTCGTTGCAGTGGCAGAAAATGCCCCCAGATATGCCCCCAAGCTGATAAGGATTCTTTTTATGACACTGACCGATGCAGAACTGCGCAACCTGACCGAACCCGGCAAACATTTTGATGGTGGCGGGCTCTATTTGGAATTGACGTCAGCGGGTGGCCGCTATTGGCGCATGAAGTACCGATTCTGCGGCAGGAAAAGCGGCTGTCCTTTGGCGTGTATCCCGGCGTGACCCTGAAGGCCGCACGCGGCAAGGCAGCCGAGGCCCGGAAGGTGTTGCAGGACGGCGGTGACCCTGGGGCACTACGCAAAGCCGAAAAGGCTCGGGCTGCGCATGAGTCGGTCAACACACTTGAAGCGGTTGCAGGTGATTGGATGAAGCACCAAGGCGCCCGCCCGCTGGCATCCATCAAGCCGTGAGAAATCATGGCAGCCGTCAAGGCCATTGAAAAGCGCGGTGCCAGCGACCAGGCAGGCAGGGTGCTGCAGCGGATCAAGGCGGTGTATCGCTGGGCTGTGATCCATGAGCGCATTGAAGCAAACCCAATGCTTGATCTGGTGCCGTCTGAAATCCTGCAACCCCGGCAGGTGCAGCACCGGCCCGCGATGTCTGACAAAGAACTGCCTGCCTTCCTGCCCAAGCTGGCCGCCTATGACGGCGATCCCAGCACGGCTCACGCACTGAGGCTGCTGATCCTGACGGCTACCAGGCCGGGCGAAACACGCGGCGCACGCTGGACCGAATTCGACCTTGACGCGGCGCTGTGGACGATCCCGGCGCAGCGAATGAAGATGCGCGTAGAGCACCGGATGTCACTTTCAACCCAAGCCCTTGAAGTGTTGCGCACCATGCAAAAACTCAGCGGCAAGCGTGAACTGGTGTTCCCCAGCCCGAGCTATCCGTCAAAGCCCCTGAGTGAAAACACCTTCAATTCAGCCCTGGCACGCATGGGCTACAAAAACACGGCAACCGCCCATGGTTTCAGGGCGCTGTTTTCCACGGTGACCAACGAATGTGGCTGGAATCCTGACGTAATCGAACGCCAGCTAGCCCATAAAGAAGCAAACGAAATCCGGGCCGCCTACCACCGAAGCACCTACCTTGAAGATCGGGTGAAGCTGATGCAGTGGTGAGCTGACTATCTGGATGGCCGCCAGTCTGGAAACGTGTTGAAGATGCCAAAGCAGGTCGCTTGATGGCAGCCCCAGGCATGTTTTACCCTGCACGGTGAGTTTCTGTGGCTCCCACACTGCTGGTGAATTGATTCACCTGTCAACACGCCTATCAGTCTTCTTCGGGTTGCCTGTCGATTTGCCTGTCGCGTCGGCGCTGACGACATTGGTTCGCCAGTCAGAACGACTGTCGCGCATGTTGTGACGCCTGTCGTGCCACCTTTTACACACTTACTTACTGGTACAACCATCTGGACCGCTGGCAAATCAGAGATCGACATTCGGAACAGGTGCCACTTTGCGGTCATTGGGCGAACCGAATTCCAA
>NZ_JACUUE010000089.1 GCF_014859475.1 Rhodoferax sp. | reverse complement strand
GTGAGGTGGGTGCCACCGTCGCGCTGCGGAATGTTGTTGGTGAAGCACAGCACCTGCTCGTTGTAGCCGCTGTTCCACTGCATCGCCACTTCGACGCCGATGTTGGTGTCCTGGTCGCTCTGGCGGTCGCCGGTGGCGTGAAAGATGTTGGGGTTCAGGACGCTTTTGCCCTTGTTGATGAAGTTGACGAAGCCGCGCACGCCATCGGCACCAGAAAAGTCGTCTTCCTTGCCGCTGCGCTCGTCTTTCAGGCGAATACGCACGCCGTTGTTCAAAAAGCTCAGTTCGCGCAGACGCTTGGCCAGTACCTCATAGTGGAAATCGTTGTTTTCCTTGAAGATATCGGTGTCAGGCAAAAAATGCACTTCGGTGCCGCGGCGCTCGGTCCCGCCGGTGACGCGCATGGGCGACACCTCGACGCCATCGACCACTTCGATCAGGCGGTTCTGCACAAAACCCCGGCTGAATTCGAGCGTGTGCACCTTGCCGTCGCGGCGCACCGTGAGGCGCAGCATTTTGCTCAGCGCGTTGACGCAGCTCACGCCCACGCCGTGCAGGCCGCCCGACACCTTGTAGCTGTTCTGGTTGAACTTGCCGCCGGCGTGCAGCTCGGTCAGGGCAATCTCTGAGGCGCTGCGCCTGGGCTCGTGCTTGTCGTCCATCTTGACGCCGGTCGGGATGCCCCGGCCGTTATCGACCACGCTCACCGAGTTGTCGGTGTGGATGGTGACCAGAATGTCGTCGCAATGGCCGGCCAGCGATTCGTCGATGGAGTTGTCCACCACCTCGAACACCAGATGGTGCAAGCCGGTGCCGTCAGAGGTGTCGCCAATGTACATGCCGGGGCGCTTGCGCACGGCTTCCAGACCTTCGAGAATCTGGATCGAACCTTCACCGTAAGCCTCGGAAGCGCCTGCCTGGTGGGCGTCGATGGTGGGCTGAAAGTTGGAGCTGTCAGCCGTGCTTTCGCCGGTGTGAACATTGTTCTCAGGGGGCTGGGCGGGCGTGTTTTCTTCGGTCATGGCGGAGTCAGTGGGGTTTGAAAGGGGCAAGGCAGCAGCGGCTTAGATGCGCATCGGCATCACCACATACTTGAACGTGGTGTTGTCAGGAATGGTGAACAGCGCCGAGCTGTTGCCGTCGGAGAGCTCCAGCGTCACCATGTCTTGCGACATGTTGCTCAGCGCATCGATGAGGTAGGTCACGTTGAAGCCGATTTCGATGCTGTCGCCCGCGTAGTCGATGTCGAGCTCGTCCACGGCTTCTTCCTGCTCGGCATTGTTGGCGGCCACGCGCAGGGTGCCGGGGTCGATGTTGATGCGCACACCCTTGAACTTTTCGCTGGTCAAAATGGCGGTGCGCTGCAGCGTGGCCAACAGCGCAGCGCGGCCCAGCGTGATGCTGTTGTGGTGGTTGCGCGGAATCACGCGGTTGTAGTCGGGGAACTTGCCCTCGACCAGCTTGCTGACGAATTCCATGCCGTCAAAGCTGAACTTGGCCTGGTTGTTGGCAAATTGCATCTCAATGGCACCTTCGGCATCGGACAGCAGGCGCTGCAGCTCGAGCACGGTCTTGCGCGGCAAAATCACCTCCTGCTTGGGCACCTCGACGTCAAGCGTGGCGCTGACAAAAGCCAAGCGGTGGCCGTCGGTGGCAACCAGGCTGAGCTGCTGGCCTTCGGCCACGAACAAAATCCCGTTCAGGTAGTAGCGGATGTCGTGCACCGCCATGGCAAACGACACCTGGCTCAGCAGGCTTTTAAGCGTTTTTTGCGGCACGCTGAAAGCCGGGCCAAAGTTGGCCGACTCCTGCACCAGCGGAAAGTCTTCGGCGGGCATGGTTTGCAGCGTGAACTTGCTTTTGCCACCCTTGAGAATGAGCTTGGCGGCGCTGGATTCGAGCGAGACCAGCTGATCGTTTGGCATGGTACGCAAGATGTCGATCAACTTGCGTGCGCCCACGGTGGTGGTGAAATCGCCGGTATCGCCACCCAGCTCGGCAGCGGTGCGGATCTGGATTTCGAGGTCGCTGGTGGTGAGCTGCAGCGCATCGCCGGTCTTGCGAATCAGCACATTGGCCAGAATGGGCAGCGTATGGCGACGCTCGACAATGCCCGAGACCGCCTGCAAAACCGACAAAACCTTGTCTTGGGTGGCTTTTAAAACAATCATGTCATCCTCTTGGGTTCAATGGCTAACAGGCTTGACCACGATTGGCCCAACCCGGATTTTGATAGAAAGGCTATTTTCCCACTCATTTGTGTCAGACCTTTAAGGTCAGCCTTTCAGCGTCTGTTCCAGCACGTGTAATTGCTGGTTGAGTTCGGTGACCTGCTGGCGCTCGCCGCCGATCTTGCGCACCGCATGCAGCACTGTGGTGTGGTCGCGCCCGCCAAACATTTCGCCGATTTCGGGCAGGCTTTTTTGCGTGAGTTCCTTGGCCAGGTACATGGCAATCTGGCGCGGCCGGGCAATGCTGGCGGGGCGCTTTTTGGAATACATGTCGGCGATCTTGATTTTGTAATAGTCGGCCACCGTCTTCTGGATGTTTTCCACCGAAATCTGGCGGTTCTGGATGGACAGCAGGTCGCGCAGCGCCTCGCGCGCCAGCAAAATGGAAATTTCTTTTTGGTTGAAGCGCGAATACGCCAAAATTTTGCGCAGCGCGCCTTCGAGCTCGCGCACGTTGGAGCGCACGTTTTTGGCCACAAAAAAGGCCACTTCTTCGGGCATCACGATGCCCTCGGCCTTGGCCTTGTTGATCAGGATGGCGACGCGCATTTCAAGCTCAGGCGGCTCGATGGCCACCGTCAGGCCCGAGTCAAAACGCGACACCAGGCGCTCGTGGATGTCAGCCAGGCCCTTGGGATAGGTGTCGCTGGTCATGACAATGTGCGACTTTTTGGCCAGCAGCGCCTCGAAGGCGTTAAAAAACTCCTCTTGCGTGCGCTCCTTGTTGGCAAAAAACTGCACATCGTCGATCAGCAACAAATCAAGCGAGTGGTAGCGCTCCTTGAATTCGTCAAACGCCTTGCGCTGGTAGGCTTTCACCACATCGGTGACAAACTGCTCGGCGTGAATGTAGAGCACCTTGGCGCTGGGGTGGTCAGCCATCAACTGGTTGCCCACCGCGTGCATCAGGTGGGTTTTGCCCAGGCCCACGCCGCCATAAATGAACAAAGGGTTGTACAGACGGCCCGGCATGCCGGCCACGTGCATGGCCGCCGCGCGCGCCATGCGGTTGGCACTGCCTTCGACCAGGGCGTCAAACGTCAACGCCGTGTTGAGGCGGCTTTTCAGCGGCTCGGCCGGGCGAAAATGGTCGGCTTCGGCGAGCGATTCAGCCAACACGACGGTCGAGGCAATTTTCGGCTCGGGCTTGCGGGAAACGGCTTCGCGGGCGGCGAGCGCCAGCTCGATCTGCACGGCCTGCCCAGTCAGGCGCTCCATGATCAGCGCCAGCCGCTGGCTGTACTGGGCCCGGATCCAGTCCATTTTGAAACGGTTGGCGACAAAAATAGTGACTTTGCCCAAGTCGTCGGCGACCTGGGCCGACAGCGGCTTGATCCAGGTCTGAAACTGTTGTTCGGGAAGTTCCTGCGCCAGCTGATCGATACAGGCTTGCCAAAAATCTGCGCCACTTTGGTCTTGCACGGCTGGGGAGGTGGGGTGGAGTCCCTCGGTCATTTTGCGATTTGTTTCTGTGGATAATTTTGATTTCTGACCCTCTGTATTCTAAATTATCAAATGCTTATCCACACTACGGGTCTTCCCGTGATTCACCGGCCGTCAAAAAATTTGCGATAATCCGCGGTTCGCCCGAGCTGTTCAGGTGAAATAACGTTCATGCCGTTGGCATAAGTCAACATACCGGGGCAGGTTGCCTCCGAGCTTCTTAGGATTTCCAAAAATGAAACGCACTTACCAACCCTCCAAAATTCGTCGCGCCCGTACCCATGGCTTTCTGGTGCGCATGAAAACCCGTGGCGGTCGTGCCGTGATCAACGCGCGCCGCGCCAAAGGCCGCAAGCGTCTGGCTGTCTGATCGAGCGCTTAACGCAGTTCGCTCTCATGTGCTGCAACGCTTGACACACTTTGCAACGGCTCAAAAGTCGGCGTCAGTTCCAGGTCGTGCTGGCGGGATCGACGCTGGCGCGCACCGCGCATTTTGCCCTGCATGCCGTGGCACTGAACGCTGATCCGGTGGACCTGAGCGCCAAACCTTTGTTCAACGTGGCAACCGTCTGGCTGGGTGCCATGGTGCCCAAACGCTGGGCCAAGCGCGCCGTGACACGCAACGCACTGAAGCGCCAGATTTACGCCGTGAGCCAGTTGTACCAAGCCCGATTGCCGGTGGCCGCCTATGTGGTGCGGCTGCGCAGTGGTTTTGACCGGGCGCAGTTTGTGAGCGCCAGCTCTGATGCCCTGAAGCTGGCGGCACGAACCGAGTTGCAACTGCTCCTGGAGCGCGCCAGCGGTGCCGCTCCCGGCCATGGCGCGACTGTGACGGCGTGATGGCAAGGTTGTTGATTCTGCTGGTCAGGGGCTATCGGCTTTTTTTGAGCCCCTGGCTGGGTTCATCGTGTCGCTTCGAGCCGACCTGTTCCGTTTATGCGCTGCAGGCGCTGCAACGTTTTGGTGGCGCCCGGGGCAGCTACCTGATGCTGCGACGCATCGGGCGCTGCCACCCCTGGTGTGATGGCGGGCTTGATCCAGTGCCTGAAGCATCGCCCAAGGCCTCGTCCCGTTTGTTTACCCGGTTGATTCCCTCTTCCACTCAAAAGAAGTCCTCATGAACGATATCCGCCGCACCATTTTGTGGGTGATTTTTGGTTTTTCCCTGGTCATGTTGTGGGATCAATGGCAGGTTTACAACGGCCGCAAAGCCACTTTCTTCCCCAGCAGCACACCCGCCGTCGTGCAAACCCAAGACCCAACGGCTGGCGCCAGCGTGCCAGGCAGTCTGCCCAGCAGCGTGCCTGTGGCCAGCAGCAGCGTGGCAGGTGCCGACCAAATCGCCGGGGCGGTGCCCGCTTTGGCAGCGCCTGTTGCTGCGCCCGCCGCCGGGCAGGAACTGGTGCAGGTCGAAACCGATGTTTTCAAACTCACTTTCAGCACCGAAGGCGGCTCGCTGGTCAAGGCCGAACTGCTCAAACACGCCGATATGGCGGACAAAAGCCGCAATTTCGTCCTGTTCAACAACAGCATGGACCGTGTCTATCTGGCCCATTCCGGGCTGATCGCCAGCGCGGGCGGCCCTGCCCTGCCAACCCACAAAACGATCATGACGCTGGCACCCGGCGAGCGCCGCTTGCCCGAGGGCAGCCAGAGCCTGGAACTGCGTTTTGAGTCGCCCGAGGTGGGCGGCGTCCAGCTCGTCAAGACCTACACGCTCACTCGCGGCAGCTACGTGGTGGCCGTCAAGCACGAGGTCGTCAATGTGGGCGCGGCAGCGGTCGCCCCGCAGCTTTACCTGCAACTGGTGCGTGACGGCAACAAGCCGCCGGGCGAATCGTCGTTTTATTTCACCTTTACCGGCCCGGCCGTTTACACCGAAGCCCAGAAATACCAGAAGGTCGATTTTTCCGACATCGAAAAAGGCAAGGTTGACATTGAAAAGACCGCACAAAACGGCTACGTGGCCATGGTGCAGCACTACTTTGCCAGCGCCTGGCTGCTGGCCGACGGCATCCAGCGCGACCTGTTTGCGCGCAAAGTCGATACCAACCTTTACTCGGTGGGCATGATTGCACCGCTGGAGTCGATTGCACCGGGGGCTCGCAAAACCATTGCCACCACGCTCTATGCCGGCCCGCAGGAAGAAAAAATCCTGGAGGCACTGGCCCCCGGGCTGGAACTGGTCAAGGACTACGGCTGGCTGACCATTCTGGCCAAGCCGCTGTACTGGCTGCTCGACAAGTTACACAGCTTCATCAACAACTGGGGCTGGTCGATCGTGGCGCTGGTGCTGTTGCTCAAGGCGGCGTTTTACTGGCTCAATGCCAAGGCCTATTCGAGCATGGCCAAGATGAAGGCAGTGAACCCGCGCATCATGGAAATGCGCGAGCGCCTGAAAGACAACCCGCAGCAAATGCAGCAGGAAATGATGCGCATTTACCGCGAGGAAAAGGTCAACCCGATGGGCGGCTGCTTCCCGATCATGATCCAGATTCCGGTATTCATTGCGCTCTATTGGGTGCTGCTGGCCAGCGTCGAGATGCGCAACGCGCCGTGGCTGGGCTGGATTCACGACCTCTCCAGCCCCGACCCGCTCTACATTTTGCCGATCGTGATGGCGCTGACCACCATTTTGCAGACCTCGTTGAATCCGGCACCGCCAGACCCGATGCAGGCCAAGCTAATGTGGTTCATGCCGCTGGCTTTCAGCGTGATGTTCTTCTTCTTCCCGGCCGGTCTGGTGCTGTACTGGATCACCAACAACGTGCTGTCGATTGCCCAGCAGTGGGTTATCAACACCCGCATGGGCGTGCCGCCGAAGTTCCACCTGCCGAAATTCTGAGACCTTGTGGGACAGACCAAAGCGACACGCAGTGTGCGTGCTCTGTCCCCAACTGATTGGATCGCCCCGTGAGCCTGCCACGCCACAGTGACCCGATCGTGGCAATTGCCACGGCGCCGGGTCGCGGTGCTGTGGGCATGGTGCGGGTCAGTGGGCGCGGCTTGCAGGCGCTGGTGCTGGCACTGTGCGGACGGCCCCTCAAACCGCGCGAAGCCACTTACACCGCATTTCTTGACGACACTGGCCAGGCTATCGACCATGGCCTGGCGCTTTATTTTGTTGCGCCGCATTCTTTTACCGGCGAAGACGTGCTGGAGCTGCAAGCCCACGGCGGGCCGGTCGTGCTGCAACTGCTGCTGGCGCGCTGCCTGCAGGCGGCAGCCGAACCGAACGCCACCGGTCAGGCACGGCTGGCGCATTTGCGCGTGGCGCTGCCAGGCGAGTTTTCCGAGCGCGCCTTTCTCAACGACAAGATCGACCTGGCACAGGCCGAAGCCATTGCCGACCTGATCGACGCCAGCACCGAGGCCGCGGCGCGCAGCGCCAGCCGCTCGCTGGCCGGGGCTTTTTCGCAAGAAGTGCACCAATTGCGCGATGCCCTGATCCATTTGCGCATGCTGGTCGAAGCGACACTCGACTTCCCCGAAGAGGATATCGACTTTTTGCAAAAGGCCGATGCGCAGGGGCAGCTCGCACAACTGATTCAGAATTTGACGGCGCTGATGGCCTGCGCGCAACAGGGCGCGCTGCTGCGCGAAGGCATCAAGGTGGTCATTGCGGGCCAGCCCAACGCCGGCAAGTCGTCCCTGCTTAACGCGCTGGCCGGGTCCGAACTGGCCATCGTCACCGCCATTGCGGGCACCACCCGCGACAAGGTGCAGCAAACCATCCAGATCGAGGGCGTGCCGGTGCATGTGGTGGACACCGCCGGTCTGCGCGACAGCGACGACGAGGTTGAAAAGATCGGTATCGCCCACGCCTGGGACGCCATTGCGCAAGCCGATGCGGTGCTTTTTCTGCATGACCTGACGCGCCTGGACCTTGCCGCTTACCGCGCCGACGATGCCGCCATCGCCCAAACCATCGCCAAAAAGATACCCAGGCAGGTGCCGGTGATCGAGGTCTGGAACAAGATGGACACCGCCCCGGCGCATGACCTGCCGGACGGCTTGCAGCTGTCAGCCAAAACCGGTGCCGGGCTTGATGCGCTGCGCCATAAGCTGCTCCAGGTGGCCGGCTGGCAGTCGGGCTCGGAAGGCGTTTTTATGGCACGTGAGCGCCACGTGCAGGCCTTGCAGCAGACGCAAGACCATCTGCAGGCGGCACAAATGCACCTGCAAGCCCAAGCGCAAGCGCTGGATTTGTTGGCCGAAGAATTGCGGCTGGCGCAAAACGCCCTGGGCGAGATCACCGGTGAATTCACCTCGGACGATTTGCTGGGTGTGATTTTTTCAAGTTTTTGTATCGGCAAGTAAGCTCGAAGGCGCGTAAAGCGGCTCCTGCAGCAAGGCGCTGGCACGCCTGCCGCGCTCACCCAGAAAAAACTCCTTGATGAACGGGTGCGACTGCGCCATCACCTCGGCGGCGCTGCCATCAGCCACGATGTGGCGGTCTGCCACCACGGCGATACGGGTGCTGAGCTCAAGCAGCGTGTCGAGGTCGTGCGTGACCATGACCACGGTCAGACCCAGTTCCTGGTGCAAAGACTGCAATAACGCACAAAATTCGTCAGCGCTGCCGGGGTCGAGCCCGGCGGTGGGCTCGTCGAGCAGCAGCAGCGGCGGGTCCATGATCAGCGCGCGCGCCAGCGCCGCGCGCTTGGTCATGCCGCCCGATAAATCAGCTGGCATTTTGTGCGCCGCCGTGGCGTCGAGCCCGACCATGCGCAGCTTGACCATGGCCACGTCAACGATCAGGTCGCGCGGCAAGGTATTGAGCTCGCGCAGGGCGAAGGCGATGTTGTCGAGCACACTGAAAGCAGAAAACAGCGCGCCGTGCTGAAACAGCATGCCGACCCGGCTCGCGGCGCCCTCGCGCCCCATGCTCGATGCCGCCTCGCCCAACACCGTGACGCGGCCGCGCGCGGGCACTTCCAGGCCCAACATCTGGCGCAGCAGCACGGTTTTGCCACTGCCGGAGCCGCCCACGATCGACAGCAGCTCCCCGCTGCCGATGCGCAGGCTCAGGTCTTGGTGAATCACCACGTCGCGCCCAGCCTCGTGAAACACCGACCACAACTTGTCAATCTCGACCACGGACTGCTTCTCAAGCATGGGTTGCTTCATAGGCCGACATTCTTGAAAACCACGGCAAACACCGCATCCACCAGCAGCACCACCGTGATCGCCGTGACCACCGAGGCCGTGGTGCCCTGGCCCAGGCTTTCGGTGTTGGGCTTGACACGCAGGCCATAGTGGCAGCCGATCAGCGCAATCAGCAGTCCGAACACCACCGACTTGCCCAAGCCCAGCCACAGGTTGCTGAGCTCGACCGCATCTGGCAGCGCGGCAAAAAAATACGCGGGTGTCACGCCCAGCACCACGTCGGCGGCCAGCATACCGCCCAGCAGCGCGGCCAGCGTGGTCCAGACGCTGATCAGCGGCATGGCAATGGCCATAGCGATGGCGCGCGGCAGCACCAGCCGGTAGCCCTGGGCGATACCCATGACGCGCATGGCATCAAGCTCTTCAGTCACGCGCATCACGCCGATCTGCGCGGTAATGGCCGACCCCGAGCGCCCGGCAATCAAAATGGCCGCCAGCATCGGCCCCAACTCGCGGATGACGGCAAGACCGAGGATGTTGACGATGAAGGTGTCGGCGCCGAACTGGCGCAATTGGCGCGACATCAGGTAGGCCAGCACCACGCCAATGGTAAAACCCACCAGGGCAGTCACCGGCAGCGCGGTAGCCCCGATGCGGTACAGGTGGCCCGACACATCGCGCCAGGGGCCGCGCCGGGGTGCGCGCAGCAACGTCACCCCATCGAGCAGCAACTGCCCCGCCAGCGTCAACAATCCCAGCACATGGTCCCACAGTTGAAACAGCAATTCGCCCAGCCGCAGGTACAGCTGCGCCACCGAACGCCGCGCCGGTTTGGCCACCGGTGCCGTGAAGCGCGCCACCCGCGCCAGCATGGTGCGCTGGCCAGTGTGCAACTGCACCTGCGCCGGCCACTGGCGGCCCCAGGTATTCCACAGCAATTGCGCGCCAGTGTGATCGAGCCGGGTGATGGCGCGCAAGTCCCAGGTCACGACGCCCTGGGTGACCAGGTCAGCCAACCCCTGGCTGACGCGGCGCCAGCTGGTCGGCTCGGCCAGCCACGCCGCGCTCCAACTGCCGCCCAGCACCGCACAGTGACCACCGTCGGCGGCAGTTTGCAGGGTCAGGGTGGGGGCAGATTCGGGCATGGTGCAAGTGGTGTGTTCGGAATGTTAACGGCAACGCGGCGGCGGCTGGTTTTTTCGACCTTGTGCGAGTCGTGGGGCAAAATGTTGACCGAGACAAGGCCCAGGCCGCGCCATGACCACGACAAAAGAAAGAGTTTCGCCATGAACACCCACTACGACTACATCATCATTGGTGCTGGCACGGCCGGTTGCCTGCTGGCCAACCGCTTGTCGCGGGATGCAAGCAAACGCGTGCTGCTGATCGAGGCGGGCCGTTTGGACAACTACCACTGGATTCACATTCCGGTGGGCTACCTCTATTGCATTGGCAATCCGCGCACCGACTGGCTTTACAAAACCGAGCCCGATGCCGGCCTGAACGGGCGCAGCCTGCGCTACCCGCGCGGCAAGGTGCTGGGCGGCTGCAGCAGCATCAACGGCATGAT
>NZ_JACUUE010000088.1 GCF_014859475.1 Rhodoferax sp. | reverse complement strand
AACGACATTGACTTGTATCTGCCCAGCAGCGTGCTGGTCACCGGCTACGACATCATCTTCTTCTGGGTCGCCCGGATGATCATGATGACCACCCATTTCACCGGCCAGGTGCCGTTCAAACACGTCTATATCCACGGTCTGGTGCGCGACGCGCAGGGCCACAAGATGAGCAAGAGCGAGGGCAATGTGCTCGACCCGGTCGATCTGATCGACGGCATCGGCCTGCCCGAGCTGCTGGTCAAGCGCTGTGAGGGCTTGCGCAAACCCGAAACCGCGCCGCAGGTGCGCAAAAACACCGAAAAGGAATTCCCGGCGGGCATTCCGGCTTTTGGTGCCGACGCGCTGCGCTTTACCTTTGCCTCGTTGGCCTCGCTGGGCCGTTCCATTAACTTTGACGCCAAGCGCTGCGAAGGTTACCGCAACTTCTGCAACAAGCTCTGGAACGCCAGCCGCTTTGTGCTGATGAACTGCGAAGGGCAGGACTGCGGCCTGAAAGATCACACGGCGGCCGAGTGTGAAGTGGGCGCCACTTACCTGGACTTCAGCGCGGCCGACCGCTGGATCGTCTCGCTGTTGCAGCAAACCGAGGCCGCAGTGGGGCAAGGCTTTGCCGACTACCGCCTCGACAACGTGGCCGCCACCATTTACGACTTTGTCTGGAACGAGTTCTGCGACTGGTACCTGGAAATCGCCAAGGTGCAAATCAACACCGGCAACGCAGCCCAACAGCGCGCCACGCGCCGCACGCTGATCCGCACGCTGGAAACCATTTTGCGACTGGCCCACCCCATCATTCCGTTTGTGACCGAAGAACTGTGGCAAAAGGTGGCGCCGGTGGCGGGCAGGGCGGGGGCATCGGTGGCCATTGCCGCCTACCCTCAAGCTCAGCCCGAACGCATTGACGAAGCCGCTGTTGCCCATGTGGTCAAGTTGAAGCAACTGGTGGACGCCTGCCGCAACCTGCGTGGCGAAATGCATGTGTCGCCCGCCACCCGCCTGCCGTTGTTTGCCATGGCTGGCGCCACTGCTGAAGCCACGTTCATGACGCAAGCTGCGCCCGTGTTGCAGGCGCTGGCCAAGCTCAGCGAGGTGCGCGTGTTCGAAGACGAGAGCGCCTGGGCGGCAGCAGCCCAAGCTGCGCCAGTGGCGGTGGTGGGCGAGGCGCGTATCTGCCTGTTCATGGCCATTGACGTGGCCGCAGAAAAAGCGCGCCTGGGCAAAGAACTGGCGCGTTTGGAGGGGGAAATCGTCAAGGCCAACGGCAAGCTCGGCAATGAATCCTTCGTGGCCCGGGCGCCCGCCGCCGTGATCGCGCAGGAGCGCAAGCGCCTGGCCGACTTTGAGGCCACACTGGCCAAGGTGCGCGAGCAGCTGGCGCGGCTGCGCTGAGCGCCGCCTGCGTCAGTAAAGAATCCGACAGCGGATCGTCTCGGGCACCGCGCACAGCTCATCCAGAGCCGCCCGGCTGGCGGCGCTGTCCACGTCGATCACCACATAACCCACGGTCTCGTTGGTGCTGAGGTATTGTGCTGCAATGTTGATGCCCGCTTTTGAGAGTCGCTCGTTGACCTGCGCCAGCACGCCAATCTGTGTGCCAATGTGGCCGTAGCCGATGATGCCCAGCGTCTTGCCGCGCACCTCATAGGAATCGGCCGCGCTCTTGACCCAGCCGCCGCGGTGCAGAATGGCGTTTTTTTCAGGAATACCGCGCATCAGCATGATGAGTTGCGCCAGCACCAGTTCGGCCACGCTGCGGGTGTTGGAAAACGGCGCGTTGAACACCGGAATGCCAAGTCGCGTGGCTTCTTTCAGATCGACCTGATTGGTGCCGATGCAAAAACAGCCAATGGCCAGCAATTGCTTCGCCTGCTGCAGCACGGCAGCGGTGAGCTGGGTGCGCGAGCGCACGCCGATCAAGTGGGCATCAAGCAGAGCGGCGTGTAGCTCGTCGCCCGCGAGCGCTTTGGCGTGTGTCACGATGCGTGTGAAGCCGGCCTGTTGCAGCGCTTCGACGGCCGAGGGGGTGAATGCCCTCGAACAACACGGCTTTGAGTTCGCTTGTCGGGGCCGATAGAGTCATGGATTGCTGGATCATGGCGTTTGGAGGTGTCAAAGAAAGTAGCCTGGCAGACACCGGGTGTCAGACCGTTGGCGCGCTGACGAGTCGGTGAAAGTGGAGCGGCTGCGCTTGGTCATCGGACGCTGCAAGCGGCGCAAGCGTTTTTGTGGAAATCAGCAGGTCGGCCAGCGTGTAGCGGTCAAGGTACTGCATGAAGCTTTGCAGCGCGCCGTTGATGATGCCGGTCAGGTGGCAACTGTTGGCCAGTTGGCAGTTGGTGTCATGGGTCAGGCATTCGACCACGTTGAAATCGGGTTCGATGCTGCGCACCACGGCTCCCAGCACGATGGCTTGCGGCATGGTCGCCAGGCGCATGCCGCCGCCCTTGCCACGCACGGTCTCCAACCAGCCCGCCAGCGACAGCTGGTGCGTGATCTTGGTCAGGTGCGCCTCGGAAATGTCATAAGCGCGCGCTACTTCGGCGATGGTGCACAACCGATCAGGATGCTGGCCAACATACATCAGCAGCCGCATCGCGTAGTCGCTCATGGTGGTCAGGCGCATGCGGTATTCCTGTGGCTGCGGGGCAGGGTGCGCTGTCTCACGCGGCAATCACTTGCAGCTCGGGCTCGAGCGTGCGCAGGCGGCTCTCGATGCCTTGCAACGTGCCCGAAATCGAGCTTGGGCAACTACCGCACGCGCCCTGGTAATGTACGATGAGCTGGTTGCCAGCGAGCCCCAGCACATGCAGGTCGCCACCGTCGCTTTGCAGGTAGGGCCTGATCTGCTGGTCCAGCACCAGCTCGATGTCGTCGAGGCGCTGGCGGTCTTGCGGGCTGAGGTCAGCCACGCTGGTGCGTGCTTCGAACACGGCCGCGGCCGACTGCTCGCTGGCGGCAGGTGCCGCTCGCAAGGGCGGGGCAATCTGGCGCAACAACTGTTCCCAGTCGGCCTGGCCGTCTTGCGTGACGGTGAGCCAGTGGTCGATGTAAAACACGTTGCTCACATGCGGGATGGCAAACAGCGCACTCGCCAGTGCGTCGCCCTGCGCTTGTTCAGCGCTTTCATACGAGTGCGCAAGGCCCCAGGTGAGCGGCTCGCGCAACACGAACTTGCGCGCGTTCGGGTTGGGTGTTTCTTCGATGTCAGCGATCTTTGGCATGGTTTATCCTTGTTTGGAAGTCACTGCGCGCGAGCTCAGGCATCACCCATGGGCGTGTGCATGGGGTCGGCATCGGCCTCGGTCGAGGCGCTGGGCTCGGCGTTGAACGCCGCCTGCAAGGTGTGCCACGGCAAAATGGCGCACTTGACGCGCATCGGCAACTCGCTGATGCCAGAAAACACCGCCAGGCGGCCAATGTGCGGGCTGTCTTGGGCAGCCGCGCGGCCGGTGGCCATGTCAACAAACTCGTGGATCAGCGTCTTGGCCTCCTCGGTGTGTTTGCCCTTGACCGCTGCCGTCATCATTGACGCTGACGCCTTGCAAATGGCGCACGATTCGCCGTGAAAAGCAATGCGCTCCACGGTGTCGTCTTTCAGGTCGAGTGCCACGTGAATGTGGTCGCCGCACAGCGGGTTCAAGCCCTCGGCATGGTGGCTGGGGTGTTCCAGCTCGCCATAGTTGCGCGGCTTGCGGTTGTGGTCCAGGATCACTTCCTGGTACAGGGCTTTGGGGTCGGCGCTCATTCGGAGTCCTTCATACGATGCATTGCGGAATTCGCCCTTGGGAGCGGCCTGGCGGCGCTCATGCAAATACCTTTTGAACCGCGCGAATGCCGGCCACCAGGGCATCGACATCGGCGTGTGTGTTGTAAAACGCAAACGAAGCGCGCGAGGTGGCCGCCACGCCCAGGCGCGCCATCAGCGGCTGCGCGCAGTGGTGGCCGGTTCGCACCGCCACACCTTCCTGGTTCAGCAGCGTGCCCACGTCATGCGGGTGAATGCCCTGCAGCGCAAAAGACAGCACCGCCGCCTTGTGCCTGGCCGTGCCGATCAGGCGCACGCCAGCCATGGCTGCCAGTTGCTCGGTGGCGTCAGCCAGCAGACTGTGTTCGTGCGCAGCAATGACGCTCATGCCGATGCCGCTGATGTAATCCACGGCAGCGGCCAGCCCGATGGCGGCGGCAATGGGCGGCGTGCCGGCCTCGAATTTGTTCGGTATCGGCGCGTAGGTGGTTTTCTCGAAGGTGACGGTATGGATCATGTCGCCACCGCCCTTGTACGGCGGCATGGCTTCGAGCAGCGCAGCGCGGCCATACAAGATGCCGATGCCGGTGGGGCCGCACAGCTTGTGGCCCGAGAAGGCGTAAAAATCGCAACCGAGCGCCTGCACATCCACCGCCAAGTGCGGCGCGGCCTGGGCGCCATCGACCAGCACCGGCACACCGTGGGCGTGCGCAAAGTCAATCATCTCTTTCACCGGGTGGATGCTGCCCAGCGCGTTCGACACATGGCCCACGCAAACCAGCCGCGTGCGCGCGTTGAACAGCGCCTGGTAGGCATCAAGCTCAAGCTCGCCCGCGTCGTTCATCGGCACCACGCGGATGGTGGCGCCTTTTTCTTGCGCCAGCATTTGCCAGGGCACGATGTTGGAATGGTGCTCCAGTACGGTCAAGATGATTTCATCACCGGCTTTGATGTTTTGGCGGCCCCAGCTTTGCGCCACCAGGTTGATACTGTCGGTGGTGCCGCTGGTAAAGATCACCTCGCGCGCCTCTGGCGCATTGATGAAGCGTTGCAGCGTGACGCGCGCTGCCTCATAGGCGGCGGTGGCGGTCTCGGACAGGTAATGCACGGCGCGGTGAATGTTGGCGTGCTCGTGCGTTTGGTAGTGCACCAGCCGGTCGATGACCGCTTGCGGCATCTGGCTCGATGCTGCGTTGTCGAGGTACACCAGCGGCTTGCCCGCCACGCTGAGCCCGAGGATGGGAAAGTCGTGGCGAATGCGTGCCACATCAAAGGCGGCGGCAGGGCTGGCCGTGTTGGCTGAGGCGGTGGCTGCTGTTGCAGCCGGGCTCAGGTTGGGCTTGGGGGCGAGCAACTGGCTCATGATGGGCTCGTGGTCTGTTCGAGCACCGTCTGCTCCAGTTGTTGGCGCAGCGACGCCACCGGAATGCGCTCGATGATGTCAGCACCAAAGGCGTAGGTGAGCAGGTTGCGCGCCACCGTCTCCGACAAGCCGCGGCTTTGCAGATAGAACACCTCGTCGCTGTCGAGCTGGCCGACCGTGGCACCGTGCGTGCATTTGACGTCGTCGGCAAAAATTTCGAGCTGCGGCTGGGTGTCAACCTGCGCTTTGCGCGAGAGCAGCAAATTGCGGCTGCTCTGGGCTGAATCGGTTTGCTGGGCGCCGGGGCGCACCATCACCTGGCCGTTGAATACGGCACGCGCCGTGCCGCCCACAATGCATTTGTGCAACTGGCGGCTCATGCCGTGGGGTTTGGCGTGGTCGATGAGGCTGTGGGTGTCGGCCAGCTGCTCGCCGCCAATCAGCGCCAGGCCGTCAAGCAGGCACTGTGTGCCATCGGCGGTTTGCAGCACTTTGATGTCGAGCCTTGAGGTGTGCCCGCCCAGCGCCACATTGACCGAGTGGTACTGGCTGGCCGCACCAAGCGATACCGCGCAGCTGGCCAGGTGAAACGCTTGCAGGCTTTCGCGTTGCAGGCGCACGTGGGTCACCTGGGCATTGGGCTGCACCACCACCTCGGCCACCGCGTTGGTGAAATAAGCGCCCGGCTGCAACGCCACATAGTCTTCGACCAGCGTCACCTGGCTGCCTGCGCCGGCCACCAGCAACAGCCGCGGGTGGCTGGCCACGCCCGCTTGGGTGGCAATGTGAAGCAGCTGCACCGGTGCGCCCAGCACGCAGTTTGGCGGCAGCATCAGCACCGCAGCGTCTTGCAAAAAGGCCGTGTTGAGTGCAGTGAAAAGCGTGTCTTGAAACGGCGCGTGTTGGCCCAGATGCGCTTGCAGCAGAGTCAACTGCGCGCTTGTCAGACTGGCGAGGTTAGCCAATACCCCATCTGCAAGCGTGCTGGCACTGGAGAGTTGCGGTGCATACACGCCATCGACAAACACCAGCCGCGTTGTTGCCTCCGGGATGACCTGCTTGGCGATGTCATCGGGCTGCAAATGCGTGGCCACGCGCAGTGGCTGAAACGACTGGTCTGCCAGCGCGGCCAGCGGGGTAAAGCGCCAGGCCTCGTCATGCTTGCTCGGCAGCGTGAGGGCATTGGCACGCTCCAGCGCTTGGGCGCGCAGGGTTTTAAGCCAGTCGGGCTGGGTGCGAGCGGCGCTGCCTGGCGGCAGAGCCAGCCCCGCGAGCAGGCTGGCGAGCACGCCTGCGTCCGCAGCCGAAGCGTTGGCGGTGTTGGTGGCCGCGTTCATGCCACGGCTCCCGTAGCCTCGCTGGCCTCGGCCTCGACCCAGTCGTAGCCGCGTTCTTCGAGTTCCAGCGCCAGCTCCTTGCCGCCGGTGCGGATGATGCGCCCGGCGCTCATCACGTGCACAAAGTCGGGCACGATGTAATTCAACAGCCGCTGATAGTGCGTGACCAGCACCACCGCGTTGTCCTTGTTGGCCAGGTGATTGACACCTTGCGAGACCACGCGCAGCGCGTCAATGTCGAGGCCCGAGTCGGTCTCGTCGAGGATGGCCAGGCTGGGCTGCAGCACCGCCATTTGCAAAATCTCGTTGCGTTTTTTCTCGCCGCCGGAAAAGCCTTCGTTGACGCTGCGCTGCAAAAAGTCGGGGCTCATTTCGAGCAGTTTCATCTTCTCGCGCACCAGGTCGTCAAACTCCAGCGGGTCCAGCTCGTCCTGGCCGCGCTCGGTTTGAATGGTGTTGTAGGCCAGCCGCAAGAACTGGCTGTTGCCGACACCAGGGATTTCAATGGGGTACTGAAACGCCAGAAAAACACCAGCGCGGGCACGTTGCTCGGGTGGCAGCTCCAGCAGGTTTTGGCCTTGAAAAATGACCTCGCCACCTGTCACCTGGTAGGCGTTGTGGCCCGCCAGCACTTTGGAAAAAGTGCTTTTGCCCGAGCCGTTGGGCCCCATGATGGCGTGCACTTCGCCGCGCTTGACCGTCAGGTCAAGACCCTTGAGAATTTCTGTGCCGTTGATGCTGGCACGCAGGCCACGCACTTGCAGCAATGAGGGGCTATTTTCGATAATCATCCGACACTTCCTTCCAATTTGAATCCTAGTAGTTTGGTGGCTTCAACCGCGAACTCCATCGGCAGCTGTTGAAACACATCCTTGCAAAAACCATTGATGATCATCGACACCGCTTCTTCGGCACCGATGCCGCGCTGGGCAAAATAAAACATCTGGTCTTCACCGATTTTTGAGGTCGATGCCTCGTGCTCCACCTGGGCACCGGGGTTGCGCACCTGGATGTACGGGAAGGTGTTGGCGCTGCATTTGGCCCCCACCAGCATCGAGTCGCACTGCGAATAGTTGCGCGCGCCATCAGCCCCCGGCATCACCTTGACCAGACCGCGGTAGCTGTTGTGCGACTGCCCGGCCGAGATGCCCTTGCTGACGATCGTGCTGCGCGTGTTCTTGCCAATGTGGATCATCTTGGTGCCGGTGTCGGCCTGCTGGTGGTGGTTGGTCACCGCCACCGAGTAAAACTCGCCCACCGAGTTGTCACCTTGCAAAATGCACGACGGGTACTTCCAGGTGATGGCCGAACCGGTTTCTACCTGCGTCCAGGAAATGCGCGAGTTCACGCCCTTGCACAGCCCGCGTTTGGTGACAAAGTTATAAATGCCGCCCAGGCCGTTTTCGTCACCGGCATACCAGTTTTGCACGGTCGAGTACTTGATGTCGGCGTTGTCCAATGCCACCAGTTCCACCACCGCCGCGTGCAACTGGTTGGTGTCGAACTTGGGCGCGGTGCAACCTTCCAGGTAAGACACCGACGCACCCTCTTCGGCCACGATCAGCGTGCGCTCGAACTGACCGGTTTCTTCGGTGTTGATGCGGAAATAGGTCGATAAATCCATCGGGCACTTGACGCCCTTGGGGATGAAGCAAAAGGAGCCGTCGGTGAACACCGCCGAATTGAGCGCGGCGTAAAAGTTGTCAGCCGAGGGCACCACCGTGCCGAGGTATTTTTTGACCAGCTCGGGGTGGCTTTGCACCGCCTCCGAGATCGAGCCAAAAATGATGCCGACCTCGGCCAGCTTGGCCTTGTAAGTGGTGGTGACCGAGACGCTGTCAAAAATCACATCGACGGCCACACCGGCCAACGCCGCGCGCTCGTGCACCGGCACGCCGAGCTTCTCGAAGGTGCGTAGCAACTCGGGGTCCACCTCGTCCATGCTTTTGAGTTTGGCCTTGGGCTTGGGTGCCGCGTAGTAGCTGATAGCCTGGAAATCGATCTTGGGATGCTTGACGTTGGCCCAACCCGGGTCGGTCATGGTCAGCCAGTGGCGAAACGCCTTCAGACGGAACTCAAGCAGCCAGTCGGGTTCGTTCTTTTTGGCGGAAATCAGCCGGATGGTGTCTTCGCTCAAGCCCTTGGCTGCCACCTCTGATTCGATGTCGGTGACAAAACCATGCTTGTAGGGCTGGTTGACCAGCTTGTCGAGGGTGGCGCTCATGCGGCTACTCCTTGGCCAGCGACCGGCTTCAGGCTGAAGCTCTCACCGCAGCCGCAGGTGATGCCCACATTCGGGTTGTCAAACTGGAATGTCTGCTTGAGCCCCTCGGTAACAAAGTCGAGGCGGGCGCCGGCAAGGCTTGCGAGATGCACTGTGGCCACCAGCAATGTGGCGCCGTGCGCCTCGATGCGTTGCTCATCATCGCGCACGTCGTCAGCCAGTTCATAGCTGTAGGCATAGCCCGAGCAACCGACTGGTTTGATGCCCACACGCAAACCAATGCCGCTACCGCGTTTGGTAATTTGGCTACTGATTTGGGCAGCAGCCGCAGGTGTCAAGGTGATTGAGGTCATGAAATTCTCCTTTAGGTGTATTCTAAATACACCTTATAAAAAAGCACCAGACTTTTTGAATTCCAGCGATGTCAACAGGGGGAAGAGGCGGTCTGCGTGGCGCCAACCGCTTCAGCGACGGCGCAGCACGTGGATGAATTCCGCGCCGAGCGTCTGCTGCTCCAGCAATTCGTTGCCAGTTTGTTTGGCAAACGCCTGGAAGTCGCGCAGCGAGCCGCTGTCGGTGGCGATCACCTTGAGCACCTGGCCGCTTTCCAGTTCGGACAGTGCCTTCTTGGCTTTCAAAATGGGCAGCGGGCAGTTGAGCCCGCTGGTGTCAATTTCTTTGTCGATGTGCATGATTCTTGATACTGGAATTTTTGAGCGCTGCGCGGCATCAGGCCGGAAACACGCCGGTGGAGAGATAGCGGTCGCCCCGGTCGCAGACGATGAAGACAATCGTCGCATGTTTTTCACGCTGGGCAATTTCACGCGCCACCCAGCAGGCACCGGCCGCTGAAATGCCAGCAAAAATGCCTTCTTCGCGGGCAAGCAGGCGGCACATTTCCTCGGCATCTTCCTGACTCACATAGAGCAGTTCATCGACATGGGTGGGGTCGTAAATCTTGGGTAAATAGGCTTGCGGCCACTTGCGGATGCCCGGAATGCGCGAGCCGTCGGTGGGCTGCACGCCAATGATTTTGATGGCAGGGTTTTTCTTTTTGAGGAACTGCGACACGCCGGTGATGGTGCCGGTGGTGCCCATGGCGCTGACAAAGTGGGTGATCTTGCCCTTGGTGTCAGACCAGATTTCAGGGCCGGTGGTTTCCACATGGATGCGCGGGTTGTCGGCGTTGGAGAACTGGTCGAGCACGCGGCCCTTGCCGTCAGCGGCCATCTTGTCGGCCAGGTCGCGCGAGTACTCTATGCCGCCGCTCTTGGGTGTCAAAATCAATTCGGCACCAAACGCTTTCATGGTTTGCGCCCGCTCGATCGACAGGTCTTCTGGCATGATCAACACCATGTGGTAACCCTTGATGGCCGCCGCCATGGCCAGGGCGATGCCGGTGTTGCCGGAGGTGGCCTCGATCAGGGTGTCACCCGGGGTGATCTCGCCGCGCTCCTCGGCGCGCCGGATCATCGACATGGCGGCACGGTCCTTGACCGACCCCGCCGGGTTGTTGCCCTCCAGTTTGCCCAGAATGACGTTGCCGTGCGCCGCATTTTCAGCGGCCCCAATGCGCTGCAAACGCACCAGGGGTGTGTTGCCGATCAGATCTTCGATGGTTGGATATTTCATAACCCGCACTGTGCCATAATTCGGGCCTCAAAGCGTGGCCCGGGTGGTGAAATTGGTAGACGCAGGGGACTCAAAATCCCCCTCCGAAAGGAGTGCCGGTTCGATTCCGGCCCCGGGCACCA
>NZ_JACUUE010000087.1 GCF_014859475.1 Rhodoferax sp. | reverse complement strand
AATCCATGCAGTCCGGGGACATGGATTGCTTCACTTCGTTCGCAATGACGGTCACATTCGCAATGACTGGGCTGTTCATGGAAAGCGAAGCGCGGCAGTCTGTGCGGTTTCAAATTCATGGATTGCTTTACTTCGTTCGCCGTGACGTGGTACGGGTCAAGCCGTCAACACCGGCAGGTTCAAGGGCGTCAGGGGCTTGCCGTGCAGCAGGTAGCCGATCAGGTTGTCTGCCGCCAGTTGCGCCATGGCCAGGCGGGTGGGCACGGTGGCACTGGCAATGTGCGGGGTCAGCACCACGTTGGGCACGGTCAACAAATCGGGGTGCACCTTGGGCTCGCCCTCGAACACATCCAGACCCGCTGCGGCGATCGTGCCTTTTTTCAGGGCAGCCGCCAACGCGGCATCATCAACAATGCCGCCACGCGCGATGTTGACCAGGGTGGCTGTGGGCTTCATTTGCGCCAGCTCCGCCGCCCCAATGGCGTGGTGCGCCTCGGGCGAATAGGGCAACACCAGAATCAGGTGGTCGGCCTGTTGCAGCAGCTCGGACTTGCTCACATAAGCCGCGCCGCAGACGGCTTCAAGGGCTGCGTCCAGGCGCGAGCGGTTGTGATAGATCACCTTCATGCCGAAACCGTGCGCGCCCCGTTTAGCAATGGCCTGGCCGATGCGGCCCATGCCCAGAATACCGAGCGTGCTGCCATGTACCTCCGAGCCGGCAAACATGTCGTAGCGCCAACTGTTCCACAAACCGGCGCGCAAGAAGCGCTCGCTCTCGGCCATGCGCCGGGCCGTGGCCATCATCAGCGCAAAGCCGAAATCAGCCGTGGTTTCGGTCAGCACATCGGGCGTATTGGTGGCCAGCACGCCGGCCGCCGTCATGGCGTCGAGGTCGAAGTTGTTGTACCCCACGGCCATGTTGGCGCAGATTTTCAAAGCTGGACAAGCAGCAAGCACCTCCTGGCTGATGCGCTCGCTGCCGGTGGTGAAAGCGCCCTGTTTGCCCTGCAATTGCGCGATCAGCTCTGAGGTGTTCCAAACCACATCGTCCTGGTTGGACGTGACCTCGAAGTGCTGCGCCAACAATGTCAAAATTTCTGGAAAAACTGCGCGTGCGATCAAGATGCTCGGTTTCATATCAATAAACTCCTGACAAAAGTCTGACAAAGATAAACGCCAAAAACATAAATTTTCCAAGTAACATTGTCCACGATCAAATAACAAATCGATGTCAGCGCGCTTGAATTTGTGACACAATTTTTGAAAAGTTCTGCGCTCTGCACAGTTGATGAAAAAAGCATTCGAGACATACCTTTCATCGCGCCAGCCAAGCATTACAAATAGTCATTGACGTGATTCGCTCATTCAGCCTGTTCTTCTTCCTGTATCTTTTCTGGCTCCTGCTGTCAGGTTATTTCACGCCATTTTTATTGGCGTCAGGCATCGGCTGCGCGCTGGCCGTCACGTGGTTCGCACATCGCATGAATGTGGTAGATGCCGAGGGTCACCCTATCCAGTTGGGCGCGCGTGCCCTGGTTTACTGGGTCTGGCTGTTCAAGGAAATCATCAAATCGGCCTGGGAAGTCAGCAAAATCATCGTCCACCCCAAGTTACCCATCAGTCCGACCCTGGTGCGCTTCAAGCCAAGCCAAAGAACAGAAGTCGGTCTCGTGCTCCACGCCAACTCCATCACCCTCACCCCTGGCACCATCACCATTGATGCAAGTGCCAATGAATTTTTCGTCCACGGCCTGACGCGCGCCGGCGCACTGGCTGCAGTCAACAGCGAGATGGATCGGCGTGTCAGCGCCTGCGAGGGCAAGGCCTGATGTTCACGGTCACCGCTCTTGCGTTGCTGGTTACATTGGCGCTGGCCTTGGCCCGCGCCGCTCTTGGGCCAACGGTTTTCGATCGGGCGCAAGCGGCCAACACCATCGGCACGGTGGCCATGCTGCTGCTCGCCGTGTTGGGTTTTTTGAATGGTCGCCCTGAATTTCTGGACCTGGCGATTGTTTATGGTTTGCTCAACGTGATCGGCACGATCGCCGTACTCAAGTATTTTCGGCATGGCGATTTGGGCGACGCCGGTGATGACGAAAGCCCTGCCGCATGACACTTCTGGTGAGCATCGTCAGTTGGGCAAGCCTGGTGCTTGGCGGCTTGTTTTGCATTGTTGGTGCCATCGGCTTGCTGCGCATGCCCGATTTTTATACCCGAATGCACGCTGCCAGCGTCATCGAAACGCTGGGGGCCGGCCTGATTTTGCTGGGTCTGGCGTTACAAGCCGGATTCACCCTGATCACCGTCAAGCTGCTCATGCTGGGTCTGTTGATTTTGTTTGTCAGCCCCACGGCCACCCATGCGCTGGCGCGCGCAGCCATGGTGCGCGGCGTCAAACACCTTGCTGTCGAGGAGAAATCGTCATCGAAACCCTGATCATCAATGTGCTGATGGTGATGATGGCGGTCAGTGTCGTGGCCATCATCCGCAATCGTAACCTTTTTGCCGTGATTCTGCTCAGCGGCGTTTACAGCTTTCTGATGGCCACGGTGTTGGTGGCCATGGACGCGGTGGACGTGGCCATGACCGAGGCGGCGGTAGGCGCAGGCATTTCGACCGTGCTCTTGCTGGGTGCGCTCTACCTGTGCAAAAGTGAAGAGGCGCGCCCGCCCAACAAGCCTTTACTGCCGCTTTTGGTCTCGCTGTCGGTGGGCGGCATGTTGGTTTACGGCACGCTGGGGCTGCCTGAATTTTCAGACCCGCAGGCACCAATCCACGCGCATGTGGCACCGCGCTACCTCAACGAGATGAGGCAAGAGGTTGACGTGCCCAATGTAGTCACCGCCGTGTTGGCCAGCTACCGTGGCTTTGATACCTTGGGCGAGACCACGGTGGTCTTTACCGCGGGCGCCGGTGTCGTGGCGCTGCTGCGCAGACGCCGCAAAGGACGCAAATCATGAAAAATGACCTGATCCTGCGCGTCATCGCCAAGTTGCTGATTCCGTTCATTTTGTTGTTTGCCCTGTATGTGCAATTTCATGGCGACTTCGGACCGGGTGGCGGCTTCCAGGCGGGCGTGATTCTGGCTGCTGCCGTCATCTTCTATGCCCTGATTTACGGTTTGGCCGACGCGCGCAAGGTGGTACCCGAGCCCCTGGTCGAATCCATGATGGCGATTGGCGTGCTGATTTACGCCGGCGTTGGCGTGGCCGGCTTGCTGCTGGGCGGCAACTACCTCGACTACTTTGTGCTCGATCCGAACCCGGTGCTGGGCCAACATCGCGGTATTTTCTGGGTCGAGGTGGGCGTGGCCACCACGGTGTCGGGTGTCATGCTGAAGATTTTTTACATGTTCGCTGACCGCGCCAAGGTGGATGAAGAATGACTGGGATAAGCAGCGCGATGACCGCGGGTGGTCACTTCACCTACTTCATCACGATTTTTCTGATGGTGGCGGGCCTTTTCATCGTGATCTCGCGCCCCAATCTGATCAAGAAACTGGTCGGGCTCGGCATTTTTCAGACCTCGATTTATTTGCTTTATGTGGCTCCAGCCAAGCTGATCGGGGGCACGGCGCCCATTTTGAGTAACGAATTTTCGGTTTACTCCAACCCCCTGCCCCATGTGCTGATTTTGACGGCGATCGTGGTGGGTGTTGCCACGCTGGCCTTGGGTCTGGCCCTGGTCGTGCGTATTCGTGAAGCGTACGACACGATTGAAGAAGACGACATCCTGGAACGCGACGCCAAGCCAGACGGCAACGGGGAAGCAACATGAATCTGGCAGCGCACCTGCCCGCCCTGCAAGTGATTGTGCCGCTGATTGCGGCGCCGCTGACCGTGCTGCTGCGTCGGCGCAGCGTGGCCTTTGCCGTGGCCCTGGTGGCAAGCTGGCTCGCGCTGGCCATTTCCATCACGCTGTGGCTGCAAGTAGCACACAGCGGCACCATCACTTACGCCATCGGCAGCTGGCCTGCGCCATGGGGCATCGAGTACCGGGTTGACCGCCTGAACTCATTCCTGCTGGTGCTGGTGTCAAGCATCGCCGCCTTGGTGCTGCCGTACAGCCGCGCCAGCATCGAGGCCGAAGTGCCGCCCCAACAGCACTATCTGTTTTACACCATGTTCGTGCTGTGCCTGACCGGTCTGCTCGGCATTGCCATCACGGGCGACGCGTTCAACGTCTTCGTGTTTCTGGAAATCTCGTCGTTGTCGGCCTATGTGCTGATTGCGCTCGGGCGCGACCGCCGGGCGCTGTTTGCCGCCTACCAGTACCTGCTGATGGGCTCCATCGGGGCCAGCTTGCTGGTCATTGGCATCGGCCTGCTCTACCTGATGACCGGCACCCTGAACCTGGCCGACATGGGGCACCGCCTGGCCTCGGTGCAGGGCACGCGTCCGGTGCTGGCGGCACTGGCTTTCATTACCGTGGGTGTTTCGCTCAAGCTGGCCTTGTTCCCGCTGCACCAATGGTTGCCCAATGCCTATACGTTTGCACCTTCGGCTGTGTCGGCCTTTTTGGCGGCCACAGCGACCAAGGTGGCGGTCTATGTGTTGCTGCGCTTTTACTTCACGGTGTTTGGCGAATCAGCTGTGTTTGACAAGTTGCCCATGCAACAAATGATGCTGCTGCTGGCGCTGGCAGGCATGTTTGCCGCATCCACCATCGCCATCTTTCAAACTGACCTGAAGCGGCTGTTTGCCTATTCCAGCGTGGCACAAATCGGCTACATCATTCTTGGACTGTCGTTCAACTCGGTCAATGGCCTGACTGCCAGCATCGTCCACCTGTTCAACCACGGCGTGACCAAAGGCGCCATCTTCATGCTGCTGGGCTGTGTGGCGCTTGGCATGGGCGGCACCACGCTGGCGCGGGTGCAGGGGCTGGGCAAGCGCATGCCACTGGTCAGTTTCGGCATTGTGGTGGGCGGGCTCTCATTGATGGGCGTTCCGGGCACCGCCGGCTTTATCAGCAAGTGGTATTTGTTGCTGGCAGCGCTTGAGCAAGGCCAGTGGTGGCTGGTGTTCATGATTGTGTTGTCGTCATTGCTGGCGGCGATCTATGTCTGGCGCTTTGTCGAGGTGGCCTACCTGCGTGCGCCACGCGAAGACACGGCCAATGTGGTTGCCACGCCCTGGATGATGGGTGTGCCGAGCGCCATTTTGGTCATCGCTACCGTGTACTTCGGTCTCGACACCTCATTCACGATTGGCACCGCCTCTGACGCGGCGGCGGCACTGCTCGGAGGGCAGCGCTGATGCTGACACCCGAACAGGCCATTCTGGCGTCCATGGCCGTGCCCGCGGCGGGCGCCTTGTTGATTTCGCTGGCCGGACGCGTACCCAACCTGCGCGAAGCCATCACGCTGGTCACTGCCGCTGTGTTGTTGACGGTGGTATTGACCTTGCTGCCATTTGTCATGGCAGGCGGGCGACCTGGCCTGGTGCTGTTCAGTTTGCTGCCCGGGTTAGACATTGCGTTTGCGGTCGAGCCGCTCGGCATGTTGTTTGCGCTGATTGCCTCGGGCTTGTGGATTGTCAATTCGATCTACTCGATCGGCTACATGCGCGGCAACCATGAGGCCCACCAGACGCGCTTTTTTGTCTGCTTTGCACTGGCTCTGGCCGCTACCATGGGCATTGCTTTCTCGGGCAACCTGTTGACCCTGTTCTTCTTTTATGAAGTGCTGACGCTCAGCACCTACCCGCTTGTCACCCATCACGGCACCGAAAAGGCGTGCGCCGGCGGGCGCGTTTACCTCGGCTTGCTACTGAGTACGTCCACGGTGCTGTTGCTGCCTGCATTGGTGTTCATCTGGCATGTCACGGGCACCACCGACTTCACGGTGGGCGGCATTCTGGCCGACAAGCTCAAGCCGGGTGAGCTCGCGCTGCTGTTGGGTTTATGTGTGTTCGGCATCGGCAAGGCCGCGCTCATGCCTTTTCACCGCTGGCTACCCGCCGCCATGGTGGCACCCACACCCGTGTCGGCACTGCTGCACGCGGTGGCCGTGGTCAAGGCCGGTGTCTTCAGCGTGGTCAAAGTGATGGTTTATATTTTTGGCATCGACACCCTGGCCACAGCGGGAGCCACAAATTGGCTGGTGGCCGTGGCCGGGTTCACCATCATCGCGGCCTCGGTGGTGGCGCTGAGCGCAGACAACCTGAAACGCCGCCTGGCCTACTCCACGATCAGCCAGTTGTCTTACGTGACCATGGCAGCCGCCTTGCTGGCCCCGTTGTCGCTGGTGGGTGCGGTGATGCACATCGCGGCCCATGCGGTCGGCAAGATCACGCTGTTTTTTGCCGCTGGCGCCATCTATACCGCAGCCCACAAAACCGAGATCAGCCAGCTCGACGGCATCGGCCGACGCATGCCCTGGACCATGGGCGCCTTTGCCATTGCTACGCTATCCATGATCGGTCTGCCCCCGGCAGCAGGTTTTATTTCCAAGTGGTACATGGTGTCGGGCGCCATGGCCGGCCAGCATTGGCTGGCCGTTGCAGTCATTGTGTTGAGCACACTGCTCAATGCAGGCTATTTTTTACCGATTGTGTACCGCGCCTTCTTTGTCGCCCCCGCGGCCGACCCGCATGGTCATCCGCACGGCGAGGCGCCCCTGCTGATGGTGGTCGCCCTGACGGCCACGGCTGGCGCGACGGTGCTGCTGTTCTTCTACCCTGATGTGCCACTGGCGCTGGCCCGTCAGATGCTCAACCCATAACATTGAAACCAATGGACGAAAAAACCCACTGGCTGGATCAACCCCGCAATGTGAAGTTGCTGTGGCGCGGCTTTCTGGTGCTCCTGCTGCTGACGGTGCTGGCCGAGTTTTTTGTTCCCATGCACCCGCATTTTGAAATTGAATCTGTTTTTGGTTTTTATGCCTGGGGGGCTTTTCTGGCCTGCGCCTTGCTGGTCCTGGTGGCCAAAGGCCTGACCTTGCTGCTGCAGCGCCCGCACACTTATTACGGCAAAGACCATGACTGAGGCCTTGCTTCACCCCGGGCTGGTGCTCATCGCGGGCGCCCTGCTGCTGCCCTTGCTGCGTGACACGGTGCGATCTTCCGCCATTGTGGCTTTGCCACTGCTGGTATTGGCACTGGCATGGCAGGTACCTGACGGCCCGGCCTGGCAGCTGCATTTTCTCGATCACACCCTCACGCCGCTTCAGGGCGACAAGCTGTCGCGCCTGTTTGCCACCATCTTCGCCATCATGGCCGCTGGCGCAGGCCTGTTTGCCATCACACAAAAAAGCCGCGTCGAGGTGCCTGCCGCCTTTGTTTATGCCGGCTCGGCCATTGGCGTGGCACTGGCCGGGGATCTGGTCACGGTGTTCGTGTTCTGGGAGTTGATGGCCATCGGTTCGACCCTGGTGATATGGAGTCAGGGCAGTCAAGCGGCCTACTGCGCGGCCAGACGCTACCTGATGATTCACCTGCTCGGCGGTGTGCTGCTGTTTGCAGGTGTCACAGGTCATATTGTTGACACAGGTGACGTGGCCTTTACCCGCCTGGCGCTGGATTCACCTGCACACTGGCTGATCCTGATCGGTTTTCTGATCAACGTAGCGGCGCCGCCGCTGTCAGCCTGGTTGGCCGACGCCTACCCCGAAGCATCTTGGAGCGGCACCGTGTTCCTGTCTGCCTTCACTACCAAGACGGCCGTGTATGTGTTGCTGCGCGGTTTTCCCGGCAACGAGTTGCTGATCTGGCTTGGCTTGTTCATGGCGTTTTACGGTATCGTCTATGGCCTGCTGGAAAACGACATGCGCCGCATCCTCGCCTACACCATCGTCAACCAGGGCGGACTGATGATCGTCGGCGTGGGTATTGGCACCGAGATGGCGCTCAACGGCGCAGCAGCGCAAGCCTTTGTCGGCGTGATCTATGTTGGCCTGCTGTTGATGGCGGCAGGCTCGGTGATGCTGATGACGGGCAAACGCCGCTGCACTGAGCTCGGTGGCCTGTTCCGCAGCATGCCCTTGACCGCGAGCTGCGCCATGGTCGGCGCCATGACAATTTCGGCGTTTCCGCTCACTTCGGGTTTCATTTCCAAATCCATGGTGTCCCAGGCTGCGCTTGACGGACATCATCTTGCGATCTGGTTGTTGCTGACAGCGGCATCGGCTGGCGTGGTGCTGCACGCCGGGCTCAAGTTCATCTGGCTCGTATTTTTCCAAAAAGATTCGGGGCTGCGCCCGACCGAGCCCCCGCGCAGCATGCGCTGGGCCATGGTTTTGTTTTCGTTCCTGTGCATTGCACCGGGCATCTGGCCCGAGCCGCTGTACGCACTGCTACCCTACGCCGTGAACTATGTGCCCTATACCGCTGCGCATGTGGTCACGCAACTTCAGTTGCTGCTTTTCTCGGCGCTGGCGTTCTTTGTACTGCTGCCCTACCTGAAGCGCTCACTGACCCTCACACTTGACACAGACTGGGTCTGGCGCTTTGTTTTGCCAGCAATGTTGCGCCACGTGGGCCTGCCGCTGTCCCGGGTGTGGACACTGCTGATGCGTGCCGCTCGCGTGTTGATCATGGAGGCCACCGCCTTGGTTGTTTACCAGCATCGCCAGGACGGACGCTTTGCACGAACCTGGTCCACCCGCAGCATGGCGCTGTGGGTGTTGGTGTTGCTGCTGGGCTTTCTCATTCTTTATTACGTCTGAGCCTCCAGCCATCCGGCGGCACACCATGAAGTCAGCAACTCAGAGGCTTGCGCACTCAGTTTAATCACCTCCCGACCCGACAAGATGCGGGCGTTGGCCAAAGCGCGCATCAGCGTCGCATCCCGGCCCGAGGCGCTGAAACTCTCGCCGTTGATGAAGATATGGTGCACATCAAACATCATGCGGGTACGCCGGTCCAAGCGGATGCCCCGGGTTTGCAGCACCTGCCCCTCTTTGGGAGACACCGGCCGCGCTTCAAACCACACGTTGGGCTTGGGCTCGGTCATGTACTCGCCCAGGCCACGCGCCAGGGCCCGGCTGTCCTGCAGGGCATCTTGCAACGCATCCTGGGCAAACTCCAGCATTCTGGCCGGGATTTCAGCGGGCTGATCGACTGCGGGCTGATCCGGGTCACGGTACAAAGCCACGCCCACCTCATCCTCGGCTTCTTCGGCCAGGCGCTGCAGCAGTTCACGCGCCAGTTCGGCCCGGTTGGGAATACGAAAACCAATGGAGTAGGTCATGCATTCGCCCTCGGCAATGCCGTCGTGGGCATAACGCGGCGGCAAATACAACAGGTCGCCCGGCTCCAGCACGTATTCCACCTCGGGCTCAAAATTGGCCAGAATTTTCAGGGGCACATCGGGCTGCAGGCTCAGGTCTTTCTGGCGGCCAATGCGCCAGCGCCGTTGCCCAAGCGCCTGCAGCAAAAACACGTCATAGCTGTCATAGTGCGGTCCCACGCCGCCGCCATCGGTGGCATAGCTGATCATCAGGTCGTCCAGCCGGGCATCGGGCACAAAGCGAAACTGGTTCATCAGCGCATGCACGCGGTCGTGGTGCAAATCGACGCCCTGCACCAAAATCGTCCAACCCGGCTGCTTCAGCGGCGGCAAGGCGCGGCGCTGAAATGGCCCGTGTTTGAAGCGCCAGCCTGGCTTGCTGCCTGGCTCCTGGATCACCATGCGGGTCTGGGCGTCTTCATTGGCCGCCAGCTCAAAGAGCTGTGCGCGGTCCAGCAGCGGCTTGAAGCCGGGCACGGCCTGCCTGACCAGCAGCGGCTTCTTTTGCCAATAGCGCTTCATGAACACTTGGGGGCTGATGCCGCCTAATAAAGGCAGCGCTTGGGTGACATCCATGGGGTGCTCCGTTCAGGTTTTTGTCTGCGACAATTCTCGTATGGAAATCACACAACAATGCGTCGTCGCTTTAACTTGGACACTCAAAGATTCTTTGGGTGAGGAATTGGACGTGCTCGAAGAGCCGGTGGAGTTTTTGGTGGGGGGCGGTGATTTGTTCGAGGTCATCGAAACTGCGCTGCAAGGCCATGAAGCTGGCGCCACCCTGAACCTGCACATCGAACCCGAGCAGGGCTTTGGCGAGTTCAACGACCAACTCATTTTTCTGGAACGCCGCGAACTCTTTCCACCCGAGCTCGAAGAAGGCCTGACCTTTGAGGGTACCGCCCTGCCCACCGGTTGTAGCCCGGACATGCCGCAAGACGCGCTCTACACCGTGACCGACATTTACCCCGAGCATGTGGTGCTGGACGGCAACCACCCACTCGCGGGCATTGCACTGCACCTGACGCTGCAAGTGCGCGCTGTGCGCGAAGCCACTGAAGAAGAAATTGGCTGCGGCAGCGCAGGCACCGGCTTTTTCAAGATCACACCCTTGCACAGCTTGCAACCCGGCAACGACTTGCTGAACTAGTAGTTCGTTTCATCAAAAAGCTTGCAAAATGAAATCGATGAATTTTTCAGG
>NZ_JACUUE010000086.1 GCF_014859475.1 Rhodoferax sp. | reverse complement strand
GGTCCGTGTGCGGTATCGGGCCGGGTACGGATGGCTCGCGATGACGAAGTCTCTGCTCAAGGTCCATGTGCGGTTTCCGGCCGGATACGGCGGGCTCGCGATGACGCTACCCTTTCATGATTTGGGGCGTCGCTGCGGATTAAGTTGGTTGGGGTCAGACGCCGGCCAGCGAACGCAGGGCGTTGGGGTTGACCAGGTTGAGCACGCGACCCGAGCCGCTGATCAGGCTTTGCTCGCGCAAATGGCGCAGTACGCGCGAGAAAGTCTCGGGGGCGATGCCCAGTTGCACCGCAATGCTGCGCTTGCGCTGGTGCAACTCCACCGCCATCTGGCCCTGGGCGCCAGACTGGGCATGGCTGAGCAGCCATTCGGCGCAACGCGCCTCGGCATCCTTGGCCAGCCGGCTCACGGCGAACTCGGTTTGGTGGCGGTGCGCCATGGCGACGTCGGTCAACACGGCTTGAGCGGCTTCAGGCAGGTCGGCAATGCCTTGGCGAAAATCGTCCATGCTGACCTGGCGCAATTGCACCGGGGTGTCGGCCAATGCGTCCACCAGATGCGGCAAATTGAGCACGGCCGAGCTGGCATCAAGCCAGCAGGGGCCTTCGAGCACGCCAATCTGGTGTTCCATCACGCCATGCTCCAGGACGCCCAGTGCAACGCGACCGCTTTCAATGTAACTGACCCAGTCGGGCGCTACACCGCGCTGCTGCAGACACTGTCCACGCGCAATATTTCGGGGCTGGGCGCCCGGATCAATGGTATTTACGGTAAACATAGACGCTACTTTGCAGCGCCGGGACCGTCTAAAGCTTGAGGAATGTCAATAAATATTAAAAAACCGTCTCGTGGCAGGGTTTCTCTATCCTGACAATCAGAACGCCCGGACAGAGGCCAATCTACCAGCCTTACTCCCCGAGGTAGGCGGCCCGCACCTTGGGATCATGCAGCATGGTTTTGGCGTCGCCGGTCATGGTGATCAGGCCCGAGTCCATGACATAACCGCGGTCGGCAATGGCCAGCGCGCGGCTGGCGTTTTGCTCCACCAGCAAAATGGTGACGCCCTGCGCATAGACGTCGCGCACCACTTCAAAAATCTTGTCCACCATGATCGGTGACAAGCCCATGGAGGGTTCGTCGAGCAGCAGCACCTTGGGGCGGCTCATCAGGGCGCGGCCCATGGCCAGCATTTGCTGCTCGCCGCCGCTCAAGGTGCCTGCCAGCTGGTCCTTGCGCTCCTTGAGCCGCGGGAAGATGGTGAACACCTTGTCAATGTCCTGCAGGATGTCGGCTTTGTCATTGCGGATGAAAGCGCCCATCTGCAGGTTTTCGATGATCGTCATGCGGGCGAAGACGCCCCGGCCCTCGGGCACCATGGCCAGACCTTGCTTGACCAGGTCCCAAGGGCCCTGGCCGTGTATGCTCTTGCCCAGGTACTCGATGTCGCCATCGCTGATGGGCAGTGAGCCGGTGATGGCTTTCATGGTGGTGGTTTTGCCCGCGCCATTGGAGCCGATCAGCGACACCAATTCGCCCGAGCACACTTCAAAATCAATGCCTTTGACGGCCTGAATGCCGCCGTAAGCCACTTTGAGACCTGTGACTTTCAATAAAACTTCGGCCATGTCAGTGTCCTCCGGTGCCAAGGTAGGCTTCAATCACTTTGTCGTTGCGCTGCACATCGGCCGGCGTGCCCTCGGCAATCTGCTTGCCATAGTCGAGCACGGTGACGCGGTCACACAGACCCATGACCAGTTTCACGTCGTGCTCGATCAGCAAAATGGTGCGGTTGTCGTTGCGGATTTTGTCGATCAACTCACGCAGCATCACCTTTTCGGTGCTGTTCATGCCGGCAGCGGGCTCGTCCAGCGCAATCAATTGTGGGTCGGTGGCCAGGGCGCGGGCAATCTCCAGGCGCCGCTGGTCGCCATAACTCAGGGTGCGGGCCTTGTAGTCGGCCAGGCTACCGATACCCACATAGTCCAGCAACTCCTGTGCGCGCTGGGCAATGGCGGCCTCCTCGGCCTTGAAACCTGGCGTGCGAAACACCGCGCCGAGCAAGCCCGAATGGGTGCGCACGTGGCGTCCGACCATCACGTTCTCAAGCGCCGTCATTTCGGCAAACAGGCGGATGTTCTGGAACGTGCGGGCAATGCCGGCCTTGGCCACCTCGTGCACCGCGGTAGGCCGGTAGGGCTTGCCGGCCAGCTCAAAAGTGCCGGTGTCAGGGGTGTACAAGCCGGTGAGCACGTTGAAGAACGTGGTTTTGCCTGCGCCATTGGGACCGATCAGGCCATAGACCTGGCCGCGTTTGATTTGGATGCCCACGTCGCTCAAGGCTTGCAGGCCGCCAAAACGTTTGGAAACGTCGGCCACGTTGAGTACGGTGTCTGTCATGTGATTCCTTGTTCTGTCAGTTCAGCTGGGTCGCTTGCTGATGGCAAACTTGCTTCCAGCGTCTGGGCTCAGTTCTTGGTGGTCGCCAATGATTTGCCATGCTCGGGTGACGGCCACAAACCGCGCGGGCGCAACAACATGACCGAGATCATGGCCAGCGCAATCAGCAGCTGGCGCAAGATGGAGGCATCAAGCCGGCCCCCGGTCATGTTTTGCAGCGGCCCGGCCACATAGCGCAAGACCTCGGGCAGCGCCGACAACGCCACCGCCCCCAAAATGACGCCCGGCAGGTGGCCAATGCCGCCGAGCACCACCATCGAGACGATCATGATGGACTCCATCAGCGCAAAGGATTCTGGCGAGATGAAGCCCTGGAACGAGGCGAACATGGCACCCGAGACGCCGCCGAATGTGGCACCCATGCCGAACGCCAGCAGCTTGAGGTTGCGGGTGTTGATGCCCATCGCCTTGGCGGCAATTTCGTCTTCGCGTATGGCCATCCAGGCGCGGCCCACGCGCGAGAGTTGCAGCCGGTGCGAAATGATCACACTGATCACCACCAGCGCCAGGAACAGGTAGTAGTACAAGGAGACCGACGCAAGCGTAAAACCGAAGACATCAACCTTCTTGCCCATGCTCAGGCCAAAGAAGCTCAGCGAATCGATCTGGCCAAGGCCCTTGGGACCGTTGGTGATGTTGACGGGGTGGTCCAGATTGTTCATGAAGACGCGAATGATTTCGCCAAAACCGAGCGTCACAATGGCGAGGTAATCGCCGCGCAGCCGCAAAGTGGGCGCGCCCAGCAACACCCCGAGCAGCCCCGCCAGACCGGCGGCCGCCGGGATCACCAGCCAGATCGGCAAATGCAGACCATCGGGAAACATGGCGGCAATGGCGGGAAAGGTTTCGATCAGGTGCGGCGAAGCCAACAGCGCGTACATATAGGCACCGATGGCGAAAAATGCCACGTAGCCCAGGTCGAGCAAGCCGGCGTAGCCGACCACAATGTTCAGCCCCAGCGCCAGCAACACGTAAAGCAGCGCCATGTCGGCAATGCGCACCCAGGCGTTGCCAAAACCCTGCAACAGTATCGGCAGCACCAGCAAACCCAGGGCCGCCAGCAAAAAAGCGATGATCTTTTTTTGTTGTGTCATGCTCGTTCTCCTTAGGCTCTGTCCGCCACCCGTTCACCCAGCAAGCCCGAGGGCCTTAAGGTGAGCACGATGATCAGCACCACGAAGGCAAAAATGTCCGAGTAGTGGCTGCCCAGCACACCGCCGGTGAGTTTGCCGATGTAGCCGGCCCCGAGCGACTCGATCAGGCCCAGCAAAATGCCGCCAACCACGGCACCGGCCAGATTACCAATGCCGCCAAAAACGGCAGCGGTAAAGGCTTTCAGGCCGGGCAAAAAGCCCATGGTGTGCTGCACCGTGCCGTAGTTGGCAGCCCACATGACACCGGCAATGGCCGCCAGCACAGCACCAATCACAAAGGTGGCCGAAATCACCACGTCAGGCTTGACGCCCATGAGCGCCGCCACGCGCGGGTTTTCGGCGGTGGCACGCATGGCACGCCCTAGTTTGGTGAAGTTGACCAGGTACATCAGGGTAGCCAAAGCACAGGCCGTGACACCCAGAATCAGCACCTGCGTGACCGAAATGACCGCGCCGCCGATCTCGTACGGGGTTCCGCCAATCAGGTTCGGGTAAGGCTTGTAATTGGGTTTCCAGATGATCATGGCCACCGTTTGCAGAAAAATCGACATGCCGATGGCGGTGATCAGGGGCGCCAGGCGCGGGCTGTTGCGCAAGGGCCGGTAAGCCACCTTTTCGATGGTGAAGTTGAGCGTGGCCGCCACGATACAGGCTATGACCAACGCAATCAGCAGAATGATCCAACCCGGTGCGCCCGGCATGGCCTCCTGCATCAAACCGATGATGGTCCAACTGGTCAAGGCACCCACCATCAGTACCTCGCCGTGGGCGAAGTTGATCAGGCCAATGATGCCGTACACCATGGTGTAGCCCAAAGCGACCAAGGCATACATACTGCCCAACACCAGACCATTGATGATCTGCTGGATCAAGGTTTCCATACTTGTTCTTTCTCCGATTTTTGGCCGGTAGGTGCATCAACACATGTGCTGACCCGTTATGTAGCCTTATGAGCCTTGCCGGTGTGCTGGCAGCCAGCCTGTCAGCGACGTATTTGAGTGGGCAGATTGTAGCCACGCACATGCGCCATCAAGGTGCATCTTCAGCCCGGGTTTACCCTTGCCACAAAGCCTGCATGCAAATCTGGCGCCAGCTCAACGCGCTTGCGAATTGCGCTCCCTGAGCGCGCGCAATTTTTCGGCAATCCTGATCTCCAGTCCGCGCTGCACCGGCTGGTAAAAGCCTGGCTCGGCCATGCCGTCGGGCAGGTAGCGCGCACCGGCGGCGAAGGCATCGGCTTCGTCGTGCGCGTAGCGGTAGCCTTTGCCGTAATCGAGTTCCTTCATCAATTTGGTGGGCGCATTGCGCAGTTGCATGGGCACCGGCCGTGTACCATCTTGCTTGACAAAGGCCTTGGCCGCATTGAACGCCTTGTAAACGGCGTTGGACTTGGCTGCCACCGCCAGATAGACCACGCATTCGGCCAGCGCGAGTTCACCCTCGGGGGTGCCCAGGCGCTCATAGACCTCGGCCGCATCGAGCGCCAGGCGCAGCGCGCGCGGGTCGGCCAAGCCGATGTCTTCGCTGGCCATGCGGATCATGCGCCGCGCCAGGTAACGCGGGTCAACCCCGCCGTCGAGCATGCGCACCAGCCAGTACAGGGCGGCATCGGGGTCAGAGCCGCGCACGCTTTTGTGCAACGCCGAGATGGTGTCGTAAAACTGTTCGCCGCCCTTATCATAGCGACGCATGCGCTCACCCAACACCTTGAGCAGCCAAACGTCGGTGATGTCGGCACGCTGCTCCTGCGTGGCAGACACCGCCAGCGTTTCCAGCGTGTTGAGCAGGCGCCGTGCATCGCCATCGGCATAGGCCACCAGGCGCTCGATGGCCTTGGGCTCAATCGCGGGCAAGGCCTGCATTGACTGTGCCTTGTGCACTATTTTCTGCAAGTCTTCAAGCGTCAGGGGCTGCAGCACATAGACGACGGCGCGCGACAACAGGGCCGAATTGACCTCGAACGACGGGTTCTCGGTGGTCGCGCCAATAAAGGTGAACAGGCCGCTTTCCACATGCGGCAAAAAAGCGTCCTGCTGGCTTTTGTTGAAGCGGTGCACCTCATCGACAAACACCAGCGTGCGCCTGCCCTGCTGCTGTGCCAGTTGCGCTTTTTCAACCGCCTCGCGAATGTCCTTGACGCCACCCAGCACCGCGCTGATGGTGATGAACCGGGCATCGAAGGCATCGGCCATGAGCCTTGCAATGGTGGTCTTTCCGGTGCCCGGCGGCCCCCAAAAAATACAACTGTGCGGCTGGCCCGACTCAAACGCCAGCCGCAAGGCCATGCCTTCGCCCAGCAAATGCTGCTGACCAACCACCTCGTTGAGTGCTTTGGGGCGCAGGCGCTCGGCCAGCGGTGTGTGTTGAGGTGGCGAAGGTCTCATGGGCCGTGATTGTGGCGCATCTGCGCCGACCATCGGCCATCTACCCATTGAGCAGCTTACTGCCGAATCAAGTCCGCGCCCTTTGGTGTGCTGAACTGGAAACTGCTCGCCGTCATGGGCGGGTTGGCCTTGAAGTCGGCAAAGGTCAGCACCGAACGCTGGCCAAAGTTGTCCAGTATTTCCAGCACCGCCAGCGTGGTCGCCGCCGCATTGGGCTCGCCTGCGGTGCTGAAACCGACCCGCACCGACTGCAGTTGCCCGTCCTTTGACTTGGGGGTGGCCAGCACCCATTGCAAACCGTCCTGGTCGGGCGCATCCGTCAGCACAAAATCAGCCTGCAAGGCTTGCACGTCGGCCGCCGAGGCGATCAGCGCGGCGGGCGTTGAGCCCAGCACCGCGGCTTGCTTGCGCGCTGTGACCTGGTTCAAATCGACGTCGTGCAGCCACAGCGTCTGGCCATCGGCAACGATGGTTTGCACGAAGGGCTTGGCGTAGTCGAAGCGGAACCGGTTGGGCCGGGCAAATTCAAACTGACCGCTGGAGGTCTTGACCCGTGGCGCCTGCCCTTCGCGGGCGGGCGAGGTCACCACCTGGGTAAACGTGGCCTGGCCGGTTTTGACCGTCTTGACAAAAGTCTCCAGGCTGCTCAGGCCGCCAGCGCTGACGCCGTGGGCGTACGCCATCGTTAAAAATGCCGTCAATAAAAAACGTTTCAAGGCTGTCCTTTTGTGTGTTGTTGAACTACTTCAAAGCCGTGCGCTCATTGCGATCCAGCCGTATCAAGTCCGATACCGCACGCAGACCTTGAACCGTCATCGCGAGCCTCCCGTATCGGCCCGATACCGCACACGGGCCTTGAACCAAGACTTCGTCATCGCGAGCGTAGCGCGGCGATCCATGACTTCCGGGTGCATGGATTGCTTCACTGCGTTCGCAATGACGGGGATAGTTCGCAATGACGGAACCTGTTCATGGAAAGCAAGGCGCAGTAACTCAGGCCTATTCGCTGCGGGCGGGCACCAGAATCTCACGCTGGCCGCTGTTGCTCATGGAACTGACCAGACCGGCTTTTTCCATGTCTTCCACCAGCCGCGCGGCGCGGTTGTAGCCGATTTTCAAGTGGCGCTGCACCAGCGAAATGCTGGCCTTGCGGTTTTTCAGCACCACTTCGACGGCCTGGTCGTACAGCGGATCTTTCTCGCCACCCGCACCGCCCTCGCCCATGGCATCTTCATCACCGTCAACAGTACCACCTTCCAGAATACCCTCAATGTAATTGGGCTCACCCTGGCTCTTCAGATAAGTGACCACCCGGTGCACTTCGTCGTCGCTGACAAAGGCACCGTGCACGCGAATCGGCAGCCCGGTGCCGCTGGGCATGTAGAGCATGTCGCCCATGCCCAGCAGCGCCTCGGCACCCATCTGGTCCAGAATGGTGCGGCTGTCGATCTTGCTTGACACCTGGAACGCAATGCGGGTGGGAATGTTGGCCTTGATCAGCCCGGTGATCACATCGACGCTGGGGCGCTGGGTGGCCAGAATCAAATGGATGCCGGCAGCGCGGGCCTTTTGCGCCAGCCGCGCAATGAGCTCCTCGATCTTCTTGCCCACCACCATCATCAGGTCGGCCAACTCGTCGATCACCACCACGATGTGGGGCAGGCGCTCCAGCGGCTCGGGTTCTTCTGGCGTCAGGCTGAACGGGTTGCCAATGGATTCGCCGCGCGCTTTGGCCTCGTCCAGCTTGGTATTGAACCCGGCCAGGTTGCGCACCCCCATCTTGCTCATCAGTTTGTAGCGCCGCTCCATCTCGGCCACACACCAGGTCAGGCCATTGGCGGCCTGACGCATGTCGGTCACCACCGGACACAGCAGGTGCGGAATGCCCTCATAGACCGACATTTCCAGCATCTTGGGGTCAATCATCAACAGGCGCACGTCATGCGCCTCGGCCTTGTAGAGCAGGCTCAAAATCATGGCGTTGATACCCACCGATTTGCCCGAGCCCGTGGTACCGGCCACCAGCACGTGCGGCATTTTGGCCAGGTCGGCCACCACCGGGTTGCCAATGATGTCTTTGCCCAGGCCCATGGTCAGCAGCGACTTGGCCTCATGGTAAGTGTTGGAGCCCAAAATCTCGGACAGCTTGATGGTTTGCCGCTTGGCATTGGGCAACTCCAGCGCCATGTAATTCTTGCCCGGAATGGTTTCCACCACCCGGATCGACACCAGGCTCAGACTGCGTGCCAGGTCCTTGGCCAAGCCAACGATCTGTGAACCCTTGACACCGGTGGCTGGCTCGATCTCGTAGCGTGTAACGACCGGGCCGGGCTGCGCCAGCACCACGGTCACCGCCACACCAAAGTCCTTGAGCTTTTTCTCGATCAGGCGGCTGGTCATCTCCAGTGTCTCGGGGGCCACAGTTTCCTGACGCAACAGCGCGCCATCGAGCAAATCAACCTGGGGTAGTTTGGTATCTGGCATTTCCTGGAACAGCGGTTTCTGGCGCTCTTTGGCCACGCGCGTGCTTTTGGGCACTTCCACCACCGGGGCCTCGATCACAATGGTCTTGGCTGGATGCTCCTGACGCTCCTGGCGCTCCTCCACCAGAACTTCCTCGCGTGCCCGCGCCGCTTCCTGGCCCAAAGAAAAATCCTGCGCCAGTTCACGCTGCTCACGCCGGTCTTCAATCTTCGAATACAGCCAGGCACCCAGGCGCTCGGCCAACTGGCCCCAGGAAAACCTGAATACCAGTGCCGAACCCAGCACCCCCGCCACAATGGCGGCCAGGGCCGACCCCACGAACCCCAGCCAATGCACGCCCAGCGGCCCCAGCCAGAACCCTAGAACGCCACCCACATGGCCGGGCAATTGGGCCTCCAGGCTGTAAAAACGCGACCATTCCAGCATCACGCTGCCACCCAGCAGCAGGGCCAGTCCGCTCCAGAAAGCAATATGCCAGCGGATTCTCGCGCTAAGCTTTGAAGTGGTCGAGGCGTCTTCACGCGCCATCTGCGCCTGGCCACGCAACCAGCGGGCCAAGGCACTCAGCCAAACCCGCACTCCCGCCGCCACGCACCACCAAACCGAGAAACCCAAGAAGTAATAGCTGGCATCTGCGATCCAGGCGCCCAATTGCCCCCCCAGATTGAGCGGCACCGCCACCGTGCCCGAAGTGGACCAGGCAGGATCCTGCGGGGTGTAGGTGAGCAGCGCCATGATCCACAGTGTCAACGCCACAAAACCCAGGATCAAGCCAATTTCATTGGCAAAACGGACCAGCCCGGTGCGCGCCAGACCATCCTCTGCCGCGGAAGGATTAAAAGTATTGAGTGAATAAGTCATTTCCGTTTTCTTTAAACTCGAGCCTAATATACACGGCGCAAGCCCCTACAACCCAAGGTTTTAACATGACAGACACCCGACACACCCAGGTTTTGATTCTGGGCTCCGGCCCGGCCGGCTACACCGCCGCCATTTACGCCGCACGCGCCAACCTCAAGCCCTTGCTGATCACCGGCATCGCCCAGGGCGGGCAACTCATGACCACCACCGAGGTGGACAACTGGCCCGCCGATGTCGATGGTGTGCAGGGCCCGGACCTGATGCAGCGCTTTTTGGCACACGCCGAGCGCTTCAAGACCGAGATCGTGTTCGACCACATCAACAAGGTCGATTTTTCCAAACGTCCGTTCACCCTGACCGGCGACAGCGGCAGCTACACCTGCGACGCGCTCATTCTGGCCACCGGTGCCTCGGCCAAATACCTGGGCCTGCCCTCCGAAGAAGCCTTCATGGGCCGGGGCGTTTCAGGCTGCGCCACTTGCGACGGTTTTTTCTACCGCGACGAAGACGTCTGCGTGGTCGGCGGCGGCAACACCGCCGTCGAGGAGGCGCTGTATTTGTCCAACATCGCCGCCAAGGTCTATCTGATTCACCGCCGCGACAAGTTCCGTGCCGAGCCCATCCTGATCGACAAGCTGATGGACAAGGTGGCTGCCGGCAAGATCGAGCTTAAAACTTTCAGCACGCTCGATGAGGTGCTGGGCGATGCCAGCGGCGTGACCGGCGTGCGCCTCAAAAATGTCAACACCGGGGCCACCGAAGAGCTCACGCTCAAGGGCTGCTTCATTGCCATCGGTCATGCGCCCAACACCGAAATTTTCCAGGGCCAGCTGGACATGGCCGGCGGCTACCTCATCACCAAGAGCGGCAATCAGGGGTTTGCCACCCAGACCAGCGTGCCCGGCATATTTGCAGCCGGCGACGTGCAGGACCACGTCTATCGCCAAGCCATCACCAGCGCCGGCACGGGCTGCATGGCCGCTTTGGACGCACAGCGCTTTCTGGAACAAGCCTGAACGCAGCCATAGCGCACAGTCATTGCGAGCCATCCGTACCCGGCCCGATACCGCACACGGACCTTGAACCGTCATCGCGAGCGAAGCGCGGCGA
>NZ_JACUUE010000324.1 GCF_014859475.1 Rhodoferax sp. | reverse complement strand
TTTGGTTACGAGTGAGTAGTAGACGCTGGCCACACAAGTTCGACACCTTTTTGCCAAAATTCCGATTTTCCCGACCCGGCCCACCAATGAATTCAACCACTTGCACCGATTTTTGACCTGAAAGTAAAAATAGCGTGTAGTGGCACGTTTCCCGTTATTGGTAGTTTATATCTGGACCAACCTGCGCTGCACTCAGCGCCATGTTCATCAAGGTCACCCAATCCGGTCAGCGTCGCTACGCCCAACTCGTCGAGTCCTTTCGCAACGAAGAAGGAAAACCCAGCCAACGTACCGTCTGCACCCTGGGTCGCCTCGAAGCAGGCGGCGAAGTCGATGTCCTGAGCTGCCTGCGCCTGATGGTCTTCAACCGCCTGTGTGATCCGGGCAGCAAACTCGGTGTGCTGCGCTGGCTGGAAACAGTCGCCTTGCCCGCAGGCACTGGTGCCATCTCAGAACACCAACACCTGTTGCGTGCCATGGACGTACTCGATGAGCACAGCGACAAACTGGGCCACCGGCTGGCCACGCTCATGCGCCCCCTGATTGACCAAGACCTCTCCGTGGTGTTCTATGACCTCACCACGGTGGCGGTCACCGGCCAGACCGACCTCGACGATGACGTGCGCGCTTACGGCTTGGCCAAGTCTGGGCTGATCGAGCGCCAATTCATGCTGTCGCTGGTACAAACTGCTGAAGGGCTGCCCATTGCCCATGAGGTCCATCCTGGCAACACCGCAGAAGCCAAAACCCTGCTGCCGATGATTCGAGGCTTATTGGCGCGCTACCCACTCAAGCGTGTGGTGCTGATTGCTGATCGGGGACTGCTGAGCACAGCCAACATCGAAGAATTGAACAAACTGCAAACGCAACTCAAAAAAGACGGCCGTGATGTAGCCGTGGAGTACATCCTGGCCGTACCAGCGGCACGCTACGGGGACTTTGCCGATGATCTCCAGAAACTCAATGAGACCCAAAAGCTTGGCCAAGAATGGTGCGCCGAGACGAGTTGGAATGATAGCCGCCTGGTGGTGGAACATGACCCAATTGCGGCAGCCAGACGCACGGCTGCACGCGACAAAAACATGGCTGAGTTACTGAAGCTGGGTCAGCAGTGCAGCGTCAAGCCCGATGCGCAGGATGAGCGCAAAAGTACCGGCAAGAAAAACAAGAGCAAAGGTCGCCCGATGTCGGATTCAGGCACCAAGGCGCGCTTTTACCATGCGGTCAAGGATGCCCATATGGCGCACCTGATCAAGGTGGATTTAAAGGCTGATCTGTTCAGCTACACGATTGATGAGGACAAAAAGCGCTATCTGGAGTTGCTCGATGGCAAGCTGCTGTTGGTGACCAACACCAGCACCACAGCGGCTGAGGTGGTGCAGCGCTACAAGAGTCTGGCTGACATTGAGCGCGGCTTTCGGGTGCTCAAATCTGACATCGAGATTGGGCCGGTGTACCACCGATTGCCCCAGCGCATTCGCGCGCATACGCTGATTTGTTTTATGGCGCTGATCTTGTTTCGGGTGATGCGTATGCGCCTGAAGGTCGCCAAAAGATCAGAGTCGCCCACCACGCTGCTGGAGAGTCTCAAGCGGATCCATCAACAAACCGTTGCGACAAGTGACGGCCAGACGTTGACTGGGTTGACGGAAATCACGCCCGCCCAGAAGTCGCTGTTTGCTGCCCTGGAGTTGACACTGCCGACCCCGTCAGACCTGACTAAGCCCGTTTTTTAGTCTGCGTTTTGAAGTCCGTTTCTAATGGAATCA
>NZ_JACUUE010000323.1 GCF_014859475.1 Rhodoferax sp. | reverse complement strand
CCATGACGGACAGTTTCAGTGCTTGGCGGCGGCGTTGTCGTTGCACAGCGTCTGCTGGTCGCGGCTGGCGGCGCCACTGCGCACCAGTTCATCGAGCAAAGCCGACACCCAGGCCTCGAAGGGCTGACCGGCCACGTCGCTCGATTGGTAAATCTGAGCCAGCAGCGGGGTTGCTTGCGCCCATTGCAGCATGTCGGCCTGCACGATGCGCTGGACTTCGAGTAATTTGAATTTGAGCAGCACTTTGGCCGCATAGCGGCGGTGCTTTTGCGGTGCCTGGGCAAAGCTGTCGAGCCGCCTGCGCGCGCGCGCCAGGGCCTCGGCCACATCGGCAAACGCAGCGCCGTGGCCGGGAATGACGAGGCTCGGGGCCAGCGCCTCGATCACATCGAGGGTTTGCGCCACCTCGGTAAAGGCATCAAAGCCGTCGAGCTCCGGAAACACCACGCCAAAGCCGTTTTCCCACAGAGCATCGGCCGAGATCAGCAGGCGGCTTTGCGGCTCGAACAGGATCACCGAATGGGGGTCGTGCCCCGGTGCGGCATGAACTTGCCAAAGCTGGTCGCCCAAGGCAATTTCGGTGTTGGGCTGCAGCGTGGCGCTGTAGCTGAACGGTGGGCAGATTTGCCCGGTGGGCGCGTAGGACAAGGCAACCGGGTCCCACGGCTGCACGAAGCGCGCGTGTCCTGGCGGTATCCGGGTCTGCAGCTCGGGGTAGTGCGCTTGCAAAGCGGCGTTGCCGCCACAGTGGTCGCTGTGCAGGTGGGTGTTGAGCAGCAGCTCAAGCGGCTGGCCTTGCAGGGCCTTGGTCACCAGCGTCAGGGTCTGCGGGGCGTGCGTGGCATAGCCGCTGTCAATCAGCGCGCAGCCGTGGCGGCCACGCATCAGGATGTTGTTGGAGGACAGCCAGCCGCGCTCGAACAGGATGATGCCGTTGGGGAATTGCAAAAGGCTCCTTTGCTGAAACATGGGCGATGGTGCCAGAAGGCGTTGCGGCGGGTGCTGCTGCTTCTTACTTTAGGCGCTATCAGCTTGCGCCAGCGCCAGCGTCTGGGTCAATTCGGTCACGCAGGCGACAGGCGGGGCATCGAACAGCCGGGCAAGCCAGGCTGATTCGCGTGTTTTGACGGTGTCCAGAAAACTGGCGACCGTGCCGTTGTTGCGCGCCAGAGCGGCAAAGGTGGTAAAGCCCGATTCGAGAAAATTCTGTAATGAGCCCAGACCGGCCAATTGCGCGGGTTTGCGCATCATTTTGAGCATCAGGAGCAGGCCGGGTTTGCGCGTCAGTTGCCCGAGTTCCTGGCCAATGTGCAGCACGGTGTCGAGTTGCCAACGTCTGTCTTTGTCACGGCCGACGGCGCGCCAAGCCCGCACGTAGGCTTGTTCCCTGGGTAAGCCGGGTGGCAACTGCCAGTTCAGGGCCATGGCCAGGTCGAGCTCTTCTGTCAGATTGTGCAGCTCGGCCAGGGCCACGGCTGTGGCGACCACTTGGTGCGGAAAGGTGCGCTGCAGGGCTCCCGCAATGCGGGCAAATTGCGCATCGCGCTCGGCGAAGTTCTTGGCGCTGTAAAGCTCTTCGAGAAAAAAATTGGCACAAGCCGCGTAACTGGCAGAGTGCAACAGGTCCTGGTAGGTGCCGGCAAAACGTTGTGCCTGCAAATGCTTGACCATGTGCAGCGCCAGCGCCAGATCGGGTTGATCGACAACTTTTTGGCGCATGGCGACCACTTGGGCCAGCGACTCCCGTATCTGGTTTGAAGCTTGCATCGTG
>NZ_JACUUE010000085.1 GCF_014859475.1 Rhodoferax sp. | reverse complement strand
AACAAAAAAGGCCGGGGATGCCCGGCCTCGCCATCATAAGGGATTACACCTAAGCGTCTGTCGTGACCGACGCTTAAACATTACATCAGCGCGGCAAATCGCTGAAGCCCATCAGGAATTCATCGACCGCGCGGGCGGCCTGGCGACCTTCGCGGATAGCCCACACCACCAGGCTTTGGCCACGGCGCATGTCGCCGGCGGCAAACACCTTGGGCACGCTGGTGGCGTAGCCGCCGCTGAATTCGGTGCTGGCTTTGGCATTGCCACGGGCATCTTTTTCCACACCAAAGGCATCGAGCACGGTGGCTACCGGATTGACAAACCCCATGGCCAGCAGCACCAGGTCGGCCGGGTAGGTTTTCCCGGTGCCCGGTATTTCGACCATCTTGCCGTCCTTGAACTCGACGAGCACCGTCTTCAAGCCCTTGAGCTTGCCTTTTTCGCCGATGAATTCCTTGGTGGAAATGGCAAACTCGCGCACGCAGCCCTCGTCGTGGCTGGAGCTGGTGCGCAGCTTCATGGGCCAGTAGGGCCAGGTCAGCGGCCGGTTTTCCTCGGCTGGCGGCTGCGGCATGACCTCGAACTGGGTCACGCTGGCTGCGCCTTGGCGGTTGCTGGTGCCAACGCAGTCGCTGCCGGTGTCGCCGCCACCAATCACAATGACGTGCTTGCCGCAGGCAGACAGCTGGTTCTTGAGCTTGTCGCCGGCGTTGACCTTGTTTTGCTGCGGCAAAAATTCCATGGCGAAATGAATGCCGTCGAGCTCGCGCCCGGGTACCGGCAGGTCGCGCGACTGCTCGGCACCGCCGGCGAGCAACACGGCGTCGTAGTCTTGCTGCAAAAACACCGGCGAAATCGTGTCCTTGGCCCAGTTGGTGACTTTGCTGGCCTTCGCAATCTCGCCCACCAGCACCCCGGTGCGCACAATCACGCCCTCCGCCTTGAGCTGCTCGACGCGGCGGTCGATGTGCGACTTTTCCATCTTGAAGTCAGGAATGCCGTAGCGCAGCAGGCCGCCCAAGCGGTCATTCTTTTCGAACAGCGTGACCTCATGGCCAACGCGCGCGAGCTGCTGCGCCGCCGCCAGCCCGGCCGGGCCCGAGCCGACGATGGCAACGCGCTTGCCGGTCTTGATTTTGGCGGGCTGTGGTGTGACCCAGCCGTGCTCCCAGGCGCGATCGATGATGGCGTGCTCGATGCTCTTGATGCCCACCGGCAACTGGTTGACGTTGAGCGTGCAGGCAGCTTCACACGGGGCCGGGCAAATGCGGCCGGTGAACTCGGGGAAGTTGTTGGTGCTGTGCAGCACGTCCATGGCTTCTTTCCAGTCGCCGTGATAGACCAGATCGTTGAAATCCGGAATGATGTTATTGACCGGACAGCCGCTGTTGCAAAACGGCGTGCCGCAGTCCATGCAACGCGCGGCTTGCGTGGCGGCGGCCTGGTCGTCGAGCCCGATGACGAACTCCTTGTAGTTTTTCAGGCGCTCGGGCACGGGCTTGTAGCCCTCTTCGATGCGCTCGTATTCCATGAAACCGGTAATTTTTCCCATGATGTTTTTCCTGTTCGTCTGACTTGTGACACCACTTATTTAGCCGGGACGGCTTCTTTTTTGGTCGCCGCCTGCGCCCGCTCGGCCTTGGCTTGTGCCCCTTTTCTGGCATGAATTTCGCCAAGCGCGCGCTTGTACTCGATCGGGAACACCTTGACGAATTTGGCGCGCGAGGTGTCCCAGTTGTCGAGCAGCTCGCGGGCGCGCTTGCTGCCGGTCCAGCGATTGTGGTCGGCCAACAGCTGCCTGAGCTGGGCTTCGTCGCTCAGGCCACGGTGCCACAGGCTCTCGTCCATGGCCTCCTTCTGCTCTGCGGCCGTGAGCACTTTCTCCAGCCTGACCATGGCGGTGTTGCAGCGCTTGGCAAACTGGCCGTCCTCGTCATAGACGTAGGCAATGCCGCCGCTCATGCCGGCGGCAAAATTGCGCCCGGTCTTGCCCAGCACCGCCACGGTGCCGCCGGTCATGTATTCGCAGCCGTGGTCGCCGGTGCCCTCGACCACGGTGGTGGCACCCGACAGGCGCACGGCAAAGCGCTCGCCGGCCACGCCGCTGAAGAAAGCCTCGCCACTGGTGGCGCCAAACATCACGGTGTTGCCGACGATGGTGTTGCTGATGGCGTCGCCGCGGAAATCAATGCTCGGGCGCACCACCACCCGGCCGCCACTGAGGCCCTTGCCGGTGTAGTCATTGGCATCGCCAATCAAGGACAGCGTGATGCCGTTGCACAGAAAAGCGCCGAACGACTGGCCGCCAGTGCCGTCGAGCTGGATGCGGATGGTGTCGTCGGGCAGCCCTTGCGGGTGCACTTGCGTGACCGCGCCCGAAAGCATGGCCCCCACCGAGCGGTTCACGTTGCGCGCCACTTCCATGATCTTGACTTTTTCGCCGGTGTCGATGGCGCTGCGGCATTTGGCGATCAGCACATTATCGAGCGACTTGTGCAGGCCATGGTCTTGTGTCTCGGACTGAAAGCGCGCCACATCGGCAGGCACATCGGGTTGCGCAAACAGGCGGCTGAAGTCCAGCCCGCTGGCTTTCCAGTGCGCCAGCCCGGCGCGCTGGTCGAGCAAATCAGAGCGGCCGATCAGGTCGTCGAAGTTGCGGATGCCCAGTTGCGCCATGATCTGGCGCGCTTCTTCGGCAATGAAAAAGAAATAGTTCACCACATGCTCGGGCTTGCCCGAGAATTTCTTGCGCAGCGCCGGGTCTTGCGTGGCCACACCCACCGGACAGGTGTTGAGATGGCATTTGCGCATCATGATGCAGCCCTCCACCACCAGCGGCGCGGTGGCAAAGCCGAACTCGTCAGCGCCCAGCAACGCGCCAATCACCACGTCGCGGCCGGTTTTCATCTGGCCGTCGGCCTGCACGCGGATGCGGCTGCGCAGGCGGTTGAGCACCAGGGTTTGCTGGGTTTCGGCCAGGCCGATTTCCCACGGGCTGCCGGCGTGCTTGATGGACGACCAGGGCGAGGCGCCGGTGCCACCGTCGTGGCCGGCAATCACCACGTGGTCGGCCTTGCATTTGGCCACACCCGCAGCAATCGTGCCGACGCCGATCTCGCTCACCAGCTTGACGCTGATGTCGGCCTTGGGGGCGACGTTTTTCAGGTCGTGAATGAGCTGCGCCAGGTCTTCAATCGAATAAATGTCGTGGTGCGGCGGTGGCGAAATCAGGCCGACACCGGGCACCGAGTGGCGCAGCCGACCGATGTACTCGGACACCTTGCCGCCCGGCAATTGGCCGCCTTCGCCCGGCTTGGCGCCCTGCGCCATCTTGATCTGGATCTGGTCGGCGCTGTTGAGGTACTCGGCCGTAACGCCAAAGCGCCCGGAGGCCACCTGCTTGATGCGCGAGCGCATCGAGTCGCCGTCTTGCAGCGGGTAATCCGCCTCGAACAGGTCTTTGCCGAGCAGGTCAGACATGGTTTGCCCCTGCTTGATCGGGATGCCCTTGAGCTCGTTGCGGTAGCGCAGCGGGTCTTCGCCACCCTCGCCGGTGTTGCTTTTGCCGCCAATGCGGTTCATGGCCACGGCCAGCGTGGCGTGGGCCTCGGTGGAAATGGCGCCCAGCGACATGGCGCCGGTGGCAAAGCGCTTGACGATCTCTTTGGCGGGCTCGACCTCATCGAGGGGAATCGCCTTGGCGGGGTCGATCTTGAACTCGAACAGGCCGCGCAACGTCATGTGGCGCTTGTTCTGGTCGTTGATGATCTGGGCGTATTCCTTGTAGGTATTCCAGTTGTTGGCGCGTGTGCTGTGCTGCAGCTTGGCAATGGCATCGGGCGTCCACATGTGCTCTTCGCCGCGGGTGCGCCAGGCGTATTCGCCACCGGCATCGAGGCGGTTGGCCAGCACCGGGTCGGTGCCGTAGGCGGCCTTGTGCATGCGGATGGCCTCCTCGGCAATTTCGAACACGCCAATGCCCTCGACCCGGCTCGGCGTGCCGGTAAAGTACTGCTCGATGGTGGCGCTGGACAGGCCGATGGCCTCGAACAGCTGCGCGCCGCAATAACTCATGTAGGTGCTCACGCCCATCTTGGACATGATCTTGCTTAGTCCCTTGCCGACCGCCTTGACGTAGTTGTCAATGGCCTTGTCGGCACTGAGCTCGCCGGGCAGGTCTTTGCAGATGCTGGCCAGTGTTTCCATCGCCAGGTAGGGGTGCACGGCCTCGGCGCCGTAACCGGCCAGCACCGCAAAGTGGTGCACCTCGCGCGCCGTGCCGGTTTCCACCACCAGCCCCGCGGTGGTGCGCAAGCCTTCGCGCACCAGATGCTGGTGGATGGCGGAGAGCGCCAGCAGCGCCGGAATCGCCACCTGGTTGGCGCTGACGGCGCGGTCGCTGATGATCAGGATGTTGTTGCCGTCCTTGATGGCATCGACCGCCTCGGCGCACAGCGAGGCCAATTGGGCCTCAACGCCCTCATGGCCCCAGGCCAGTGGGTAGGTGATGTCGAGCGTGTAGCTGTGGAACTTGCCGCGGGTGTATTTTTCGATGTCGCGCAGCTTGGCCATGTCGGCAAAGCTGAGCACCGGCTGGCTCACTTCGAGCCGCATCGGCGGGTTGACCTGGTTGATGTCGAGCAGGTTGGGCTTGGGGCCGACAAACGACACCAGACTCATCACGATGGCTTCGCGGATCGGATCGATCGGCGGGTTGGTCACCTGCGCGAACAACTGCTTGAAGTAGTTGTAGAGCGGCTTGTTTTTATCGCTCAAGACTGCCAGCGGGCTGTCGTTGCCCATCGAGCCGACGGCTTCTTCGCCGTTGGCGGCCATCGGTGCCATCAGGAACTTGAGGTCTTCCTGGGTAAAGCCAAACGCCTGTTGCCGGTCGAGCAGATTGCTCTCGGACTCGGCAGCGCTGGCGGGCTCGCCGCCGCCTTGCACGTCGTCGAGGCGAATGCGCAGGTTCTCGATCCACTGCTTGTAGGGCTTGCTGTTGGCCAGGCCGCTCTTGAGCTCTTCGTCGTCGATCATGCGGCCCTGTTCCAGGTCGATCAGGAACATCTTGCCGGGCTGCAGGCGCCATTTGCGCACGATCTGGTTCTCGGGGAAGGGCAGCACGCCCGACTCGGAGGCCATCACCACCAGGTCGTCGTCGGTGATGCAGTAGCGCGATGGGCGCAGGCCGTTGCGGTCGAGCGTGGCGCCAATCTGGCGGCCATCGGTGAACACGATGCTGGCCGGGCCGTCCCACGGCTCCATCATGGGCGCGTGGTATTCATAAAAGGCGCGACGGCGCTCGCTCATGCCCGGTTTTTGCTCCCAGGGCTCGGGAATCATCATCATCACCGCCTGCGCCAGCGAGTAGCCGGCCATGGTCAGCAGCTCAAGACAGTTGTCGAAGGTGGCGGTATCGGACTGGTCGGGAAAGCTGATGGGGTAAAGCTTTTGCAGGTCGGCACCCAGCACCGGCGAACTCATCACGCCTTCGCGCGCCTTCATCCAGTTGTAGTTGCCCTTGACGGTGTTGATTTCGCCGTTGTGTGCCACGTAGCGGTAGGGGTGGGCCAGCGGCCATTCCGGGAAGGTGTTGGTGGAAAAACGCTGGTGCACCAGACCCAGCGCCGAGGTGCAGCGCGGGTCCTGCAAATCCAGGTAATAGGTGCCCACCTGGTCGGCCAGCAGCAAGCCCTTGTAAATCACGGTGCGGCTCGACATGCTGGGCACGTAATACTCTTTGCTGTGCTTGAGCCTGAGCGCCTGGATGTGCGCGCTGGCGGTCTTGCGGATCACATACAGCTTGCGCTCGAGCGCATCCTGCACGATCACGTCGTTGCCACGGCCAATGAAAAGCTGGCGCAGGATTGGCTCTTTGGCGCGCACCGTGGGCGACATTGGCATGTCGCGGTTGACCGGCACATCGCGCCAACCCAGCAGCACCTGGCCTTCGATCTTGACGGCGCGCTCGAGCTCCTGCTCGCACGCCAGGCGGCTGGCGTGCTCCTTGGGCAAGAAGACCATGCCAACACCATACTCGCCGGGTGGCGGCAAGGTAACACCAAGCGCTGCCATCTCTTCGCGGTACAGCGCATCGGGCAGCTGGATCAAAATGCCGGCGCCGTCGCCCATCAGCTTGTCGGCGCCCACGGCGCCCCGGTGGTCGAGGTTTTCAAGAATCTTGAGCGCGTTGTTGACGATGTCATGCGACTTGACACCCTTGATGTGCGCCACAAAACCCACGCCGCAAGCATCGTGCTCTTGCGCTGCTGAATACAAACCCTTGTCCTGGAGATACTTGATCTCGGCTGCCGTCGTCATGAGCGCTCCTGTAAATATCAAAGATGAAGACTTTACCGCAACGCAGCATCCATGCCAAACAAACTAATTGGGGTCAGATTCCAATTATTTTTTAAAATCACATTTCACAAAATAATTGGGGACAGATCAAACAATATAGCAAAAATACCTTGGCCTGAAGCCAACGCAAGTCTATTTATTGGCTGGTTTATTGACAGAAAACGGCCGGCCAGCGCCCACTTTGGCAAGGCGCCGTTCGGTTCTTTTTTGCAAATCGGCCACAAAATCCGCTTCGCCCAGGGCCCAGCCGCTCAGGGTTGCCTGCGTGATGGCCGCTTGCTGCACCGGGTTGAGGCCGCTTTGCACCAATTCGGCGTAGGCTGCTTCGCGGTCAAACGGCGTGTTACCAAGCGCCCAAAAGAGTGCATGCGGCGTGATCAGGCGGTCCGGGCGCGCACCCAGATAGTGCAAATGGCTCGACCACGGGTAGTCCTGCGGCTGCGCAACCAAACCAGCCCGCACCGGATTGAGGTCGATGTAGGCCATGCAGGCCAGCAGGTAGCGCTCGGTCTGGATCAGGGTGGACTTGAAGCGCCCCTCCCACAAGGTGCCGCTGCGCTTTTGCGTGTCGTTGAAATAGCGCACATAGCTGCGCCCCAGCGCCTGCATCATTTTGGTCAAGCCGTCGGCCGTCTGCGGCGTGGCCAGCAGGTGAAAGTGGTTGCTCATCAGCACATAGGCATGCAGCGCCACGTCGAACTTTTTGGCGTTTTCTTCCAGCAGTTCGAGCAGCCTGCGGTAGTCGGCTGCCGTGGCAAAAATAGCTTGCTTGTTGTTACCGCGCTGAATCACATGGTGCGGGTAACCGGGGAGAGACAGACGCGGTTGGCGGGCCATGCGTGTTTGTTTCGCTCGTCTTCAGTTACCTGGGCGCTTTGGCAATCCGGACCTTGCCGCCCGTCGTGACCAGGATCACCGCATCGCCAGGCTGCAGGGTTTGCTCACCTTTGGCTTGCACCACGGCGCGGCGCTCACCGCCCTTGAGCTGCACCAGTACCTCGACCGCATCTTCGCGGGTGGCCATGCGTTCGATGGTGTTACCCGCAACAGCACCCGCCACGCCCACAAGCAAGCCGATCACATTGCTCTCAGCACTGGAGCCGCCGCGTGTGGCACCTGCCACCGCACCGGTTACGCCGCCCACAGCAGCCCCCACACCGCTTTGGCTGCCGTCCACCACCACGTTGCGAACCGACAACACCACACCGTCCTGAACTTGTGATAGCCGTTGGGTATCACCGCGCTGAATCACGTCCGGACTGCTGCTGGCACAGGCCACCAACAGGCTGACGGACAGCGCCAAAAGACTGTTTTTCATCATTTGCTTCATGGTCATTTCCTTCATTCATCTCGCATGGATTACCTCGACAACTGGCTCAGGCAGGGGCGAGCGCAAGGGTTGAATTGTCAGGCAGCGCTGTAAAGCGCGTGTGAAGCAGGTCTGTCAAGCCAAATTCAGCCAGCAAAGCGCGCAGGCGCTCGGCGGCGGCACGCTTTTGTCGGCCGGTGTGGCGGGCGATGATGAGCTCGTTTTTCAGGCTGTGCTCCCAACCCACCAGCTCGGTCACCGTGACCTGGTAGCCGCAGGCTTCCAGATACAGGCAGCGCAGCACGTTGGTGATCTGGCTGCCCATCTCGCGCGTGTGCAGGGGGTGGCGCCACAGCTCGGACAGCGGCGTGCGCGAGAGCGACAGCGCCTTGTGCTGGCTCAGCACGCGCGCCACCTCAGCCTGACAACACGGCACCAGCACCATGAAGCGCGCCTGTTTTTGCAGGCCGAAGGCAATCGCGTCGTCGGTGGCGGTGTCGCAGGCATGCAGCGCCGTGACCACGTCGATGCGCGCGGGCAACTGGTCCGATTGCGCCGACTCGGCCACCGTGAGGTTCAGAAATGACATGCGATCAAAGCCCAGCCGCTGGGCCAGTTCGCGCGATTTTTGCACCAGCTCCGGGCGTGTCTCGATGCCATAAATGTGCCCCTGCGCCTGCTGCTTGAAGAACAGGTCGTACAGGATGAAGCCCAGGTAAGACTTGCCGGCGCCGTGGTCGGCCAGCGTGATGCCGGAGGGCTGATCAGCCAACTCAAGCAGCAGTTTTTCGATGAACTGGTAGAGGTGATACACCTGCTTGAGCTTGCGCCGCGAGTCCTGGTTGAGCTTGCCGTCGCGCGTCAGGATGTGCAGCTCCTTGAGCAGTTCGATGGACTGCCCGGGGCGAATGTCGTCGGCCAGCGTCAGCGGTGACTTGGCTGCTGGCTTGAGTGCTGGCTTGGCGCGCGGGGCGTGTTCAGGTTTTGGGTGTGTCATGGGGTGATGATGCCACGGGCGGCGCGGTGCGATCCACCTTGAGCGCCGCCCAGCCTTCCAGCCCCAGGCGTTCCATGGTCTGCATGTTGACCTCGAAAATCGACTCGGGGTTGGGAAACGCCGCCACCGCGCGGTCGATGCTGTCTTCGCGCAGCAGGTGCAGCGTGGGGTAAGGCGAGCGGTTGGTAAAGTTGGTGATGTCGTCCTCAGCCGTGCCGGCAAACTGGTAGCGCGGGTGCAGCGAGGCAATTTGCAGCACGCCATCAAGCGCCAGGTTTTCCAGCGCCCGGTCAGCTTCAGCCAGGAAGTCGTTGAAATCCAGAAAGTCGTGCAGACACTCAGGCGCGATCAGCAGCGTGGTGTCGCGCACTTGTGGCTCGATAGCGGCCAGGTCTTTGAGTTCGGTGATCAGGTTAGCCAGCAAGTCTTGCCAACTGGTGGCATGGCTCACCGCGTAATGCACCTGCCCCTTGACGTGCACGCTTTTGGCAAACGGGCACAGGTTCAGGCCGATCACGGCGCGCTCCAGCCAGGCGCGGGTGTCAGCAATCACGGTGTCGTCGGGGGTCATGGGGGTCTTTCAGGTTGAATGAACTTGGTCATTTACAAAGCAGTGCATCCATGAATCGCGGACGCGTGATCTTGCCTGACTGCTACTGCAGCCATAGCTTTGGGTTGGCCAAGTCAGGCGCCATGCGGATCAAGGCGTCGCGCCCCTGAAGGGCGCGCCGTTGCCAGCCTTTGCCACGCGTCAAGGCGTCGCGCCAAGCTGCGTTGAACACGTCTGCCTGTTCGTTTTCAGAGAAATAGCTGGCCAAACTCGCGGCCTGCAAGAGGTCTTTTTTGGATTTGACGCGCTCGCTGACCGGGCGCTCACCGTAAACGATGAGCTTGTGAACCGCAAACCTCTCCGGCGCCGGCAGCTTGACCACACAAGCGCCTGCGTTGGCAAATACGCAGCCTTGCGTGGTCTGCTCGAGCGAAAACTCCATGAATTTCAGAGGTTCGAGCGCCAGGTTAAGGTCGGGCAGCACGACGGGCTTGTTGCCCCTGGTCATGCTGGTGACAAAATCTATGCGCAGCTCCTGGTCTTTGGGGTTGCGATACTGCGCGCCCGCCAAACCGTTAAATTGCATGATGGGCAGCAAGCCCATTTCAAGGGATTCAAGCGCGCCGTGAACATCCAGCTTGATCGACGCGGGCAGCGCCACTGAGACATTTCGCCCGGCATGTGCAAAATCGACATCCAGTGTTGCCGCACCATCGAGCCAACGAACACCCAGCACATTGCCAAGTGCCAGAAAGGCATGGGTGCCAATCAGAATGCCGCCAGCCCGGAAGAAGCCGTATTCGGCAAGGCGCTTGATGATTCGGAAATGCTTTGGCGCAACTGGCGTGCATCCCAAAGCCATAGCCGAGCGAGCGGCCGGCACAAGCGGTTTGTCCTGACGAATTTCGGCAAACCGGGCGACGAGCATTTTTACTCTGGCTTCATCAGGCCCAACGTAGGCCATTCTGGTTTTTTGGTCCGTGTCCCGGTAAGCAAAATACCAATAGGACCTCCCCTTGCGCTCCAGCTTTTGAAAGCTGCCTTTAAGCCCAGCCAGTGCGTTGGTCATTTCAAATGAACGAGTTTGCTCAAGCAGCTCAGCATAGGCCGTTTGGGACGATAGTTTGAGCTCAGAAAATCGCATGGCAGTGTTTGAAATTGCTAAACATTTTATACAAATGTTTAGCAAGCCGGCGCAAGCAGCCGAAAGACATGGATCGCCACGCTACGCTTTCCATGAACAGCCCCGTCATTGCGAACCCCAGCCCCGTCATTGCGAACGAAGTGAAG
>NZ_JACUUE010000322.1 GCF_014859475.1 Rhodoferax sp. | reverse complement strand
TGGCTGCGCTTCAAGCGCAACCGGCTGGGCTACTGGAGCCTGGTGATCTTCTGCCTGCTGGTTGGCTTGAGTCTGATGGCCGAGCTGATCAGCAACGACCGGCCGCTGCTGGTGCGCTACCAGGGTGAAACCTATTTTCCGATGGTCAGAGACTATTCCGAGAAGACCTTTGGCGGCGACTTCGATACCGCTACCGATTACCTCGACCCCTTCATCCGCGAGCGATTGAATCAGGGCGGCAACTGGGCGCTGTTCGCACCCAACCCCTATGGTGCCAAAACGCTCAATTATTTTGCCAAGGCACCCAACCCATCTGCACCCACTGCGGACAACTGGCTGGGCACCGATGACCGTGGCCGCGACCTGCTGGCGCAACTGATCTATGGCTTTCGGGTGAGTGTGCTGTTTGCGCTGGCGTTGACCTTCACCGGCACCTTGCTGGGCATCCTGACCGGGGCGATCCAGGGATTTTTTGGCGGCAAGACCGACCTGGCGTTTCAGCGCTTCATTGAAATCTGGGGTGCCATGCCCGAGTTGTACCTGCTGATTATTTTCAGCGCCGTGTTTGCGCCCAGTCTGGCGCTGCTGCTGATTTTGCTGAGTCTGTTTGGCTGGATGGGTTTGTCGGACTATGTGCGCGCCGAATTCTTGCGCAACCGGCAGCTTGATTATGTGCGCGCCGCGCGTTCGCTGGGCGTGAGCAACTGGCACATCATCACGCGCCATTTGTTGCCCAACAGCATGACGCCGGTGGTGACGTTTCTGCCGTTTCGCATGAGTGGCGCCATTCTGGCCTTGACCTCGCTGGACTTTCTGGGCCTGGGGGTGCCGCCCGGCACGCCGTCGCTGGGCGAATTGTTGTCGCAAGGCAAAAACAACATCGACGCCTGGTGGATTTCACTGGCCACCTTTGCCGTGCTGGTGGTCACTTTGCTGCTGCTCACATTCATGGGCGACGCGCTGCGCGACGCGCTCGACCCGCGCAAGGCGGATGCCGCATGAATCCAAACCCCTTGCTCGACGTGCGCGGCCTGTCGGTTTCGTTTGCCGGCAATGAGGTCGTGCATGGCATTGATTTTTCAATCGTGCCCGGCGAGAGGGTCGCCTTGGTGGGCGAATCAGGATCGGGTAAAACCGTTTCGGCCCTGAGCCTGCTGCGCCTGGTGGCCAACGCCAGGATGTGTGGCCAGGCTGCATTCGACGGGCAGGATTTGCTCGCCATGCCTGAAGCCGAGCTGCGCGGAGTGCGTGGCCGCGACATCGCCATGATTTTCCAGGAGCCGATGTCGGCACTCAACCCCTTGATGACCGTGGGTGACCAGATTGCCGAAGTACTGATGCTCAAGACCGGACTGGTCAAGGCGCAGGCGGCGCAAAGAGTGATTGAATTGCTCGCCGAAACGGGCATTGCCGAGCCAGCGCGGCGCGCCCGGGCTTTTCCGCATCAGCTCAGCGGCGGCCAGCGCCAGCGCGCCATGATCGCCATGGCGCTGGCCTGCCAACCCAAATTGTTGCTGGCTGATGAGCCCACCACGGCGCTCGATGTGAGCCTGCGCGGCCAGATTCTGGACTTGCTCACCAGCCTGCAGCAAAGTCATGGCATGGCGGTGCTGCTGATCACCCACGACCTGAACCTGGTGCGGCGCTTTGCCGAGCGTGTCATCGTCATGGAAAACGGCTGGATTGTTGAGCAAGGCCCCACCGCCGAGGTATTTGCGCAGCCAAAGCATGCCTACACCCAGCGCCTGATTGCCAGCAAACCGGTGCGTGACGTGG
>NZ_JACUUE010000321.1 GCF_014859475.1 Rhodoferax sp. | reverse complement strand
TGATGTTGAGCAGGCGCGCGGCTTTTTCGGCGTCGGCAAAAAACAGCTCGTAGAAGTCGCCCATGCGGTAAAACAGCAGCGTGTCGGGGTAGTCTGCTTTCAGGCCCAGGTACTGGGCCATCATGGGGGTGTGAGCCAGGGACTCTTTTTCTGGAGGATTCAATTTTGGAAAATCATTTAACGTCAACGAGTCGAGCTTTTTTCAAAAGGGCGAAGGCGACTTCAGCGGCAAGTCCAACTTGTCACATGGCCACCACTTCGAGGCGAAAAACGCCCGCAGATGCGCAAACCTCGTTCATCTGACCATACCGCTGGAAGCGGCCTGGTTTCTATTGTCACCCATCCGACTTGTGCCAACTCGCTAACGTCATGCTTGACGGCGCTGACGGTGATCGAGCCCGGTTCGGCCTTGACACTGCCAAACACGGATGGATGGCAGCGAAGGCAGCATCCATCTGGTCAACGCCGAACTCCGAACGCCAGACGCGTTCCGGTTCACAGCGCTGACCTTAACGTTAAAGAACGTTGTCATTGCGTATGCAGTGACGCAATCCATGCCCCCCGACTGCATGGACTGCCGCGCTACGCTCGCGATGACGAAGTCTCTGTTCAAGGTCCGTGTGCGGTATCGGTGCCGATACAGCGGGCTTGCGATCACGGTGCTCAGTTCGGGTACTTAAAACACGCCCGGTCAAGCACATTCAATTCGCTCGATGGATTTATCCGGAGGCGGTTGAGGGCAGTCCTGAGAAAACAGGAAAAACGCCGCGGTATGGGGCTGTGCCGAGCCGATCAAACACGCTGGCCCAATGCTTACTTCGCAAACCTTGGACTGTTCACCATGGCAACAGTCCACCAACAAGCGAGCCAATCCCGATGAGGAAACCACTAACTGGAGAGCCGTGTGCGGGAAAACCGCACGCACGGTTCGGAGGGAGGGGAGGACGAGAGTCCTTCTCTACCCCTATCAGGCATTCAGAGGTCATGGATTGCGTCACTTCATTCGCAATGACGGGGCTGTTCATGGAAAGCGTAGCGCGGCAGTGAATGGGTCTTTTACGTGAACGATTAGTCGTTTACCAGCTTTTTGCAGCCAGTTTTTATTTGTGCGGTGTCAATTGCCTCAACTTCCCCCTTGTACTTGGCTACGTCCCCTGCATGATCGCCAGACAGTTTGCTTACCGGGATTAGAACCAAAAACACTGTAGCTGCATCAACATTCGCCTTGGTGTCTTGCATTTTTGAATACTCAGTCAACTTCGCACGAGCATCCGCCATGCTGTCGGTCAGTTGGGGGCACGTTTGTCCCATGTATTTCTCATGCGAAACGAATGAAGCCGAGATGCTTTCTGGTCGCGTGGCACATCCGACAACTGCCACAGCAAGACCAATAGACAAAAATTTGAACATTAAATTAGACAAGGGAAATCCTAAAAGTTGAAGCAAAAAATTCGTTGCTGTAACTGATCGTAACGATGAAGACCCAAAAAGAATACCCCCCATTTAGGGGGGGCGGAGCACTAACTGCGGGTGTATTGACATGGATCATATTGATGCCCTTCAACCGTTTATTTCACTTCGTCAAAATGACGTTTAAATCGCTTCATATTTCAGGACATCAGGAGTCACAGTTATGCGGATTGCGCATTTGGCCTTCATCGGTTTGTTGCTGTTGAGCGGTTGCAGCAGTTACGCGCCACCCGCCAACCTGACCGGCGTCGATCGCGATGCATTGCTGGCCCGGATGGGGCAGCCCGACATGGCGCGCCAAACAGCCACTGGC
>NZ_JACUUE010000084.1 GCF_014859475.1 Rhodoferax sp. | reverse complement strand
CCAGTGCTGGGTTTGCGTACCGCCAGTTATTGCACTGAAAACGAGGGGACCCCTTGTTCGGCGTGTTCCAGCGCCTGCACCGCGAGACGGAGTTCGAGGGGGTGGGCGCGGGGCTCGCACTGTGCCGCGCCATTGCGCAGCGCCACGGCGCAGAGGTTAGCGCGACGGCGGTGCCGGGCGCTGGTTGCACGGTGCGGGTGCAGTGGCCGGTGAACCCTGCAGCCGCCAACGAGCCCTGACGCCGGCCGCAGTGCTGGCTGCTACACCGCTGGTACCAGCGCTGGCTCCATGCACCCCGCCACCTGATTGCGTCCGCCGTTTTTGGCGACGTACAGCGCTGCGTCCGCGGCGTCGATCCACGCCCGCAGGCTGCTGTGGCGGTGGTCGGCCGGGGCCACGCCGATGCTGCTGGTGATGCGCAGTTCGGGCAGGCTGCGCAGGCGCACGCCTTCTGTCTGCTCGCGGATGCGCTGGGCAATGGCCAGGGCGTCGCGCGCATGCATGCCGGGCAGCACGATGGCGAATTCGTCCCCGCCGTAGCGCCCCGCGCAGTCACCGGCGCGCACGTTGCCCCGCACCACATGCGCCAGCGCGCGGATGACCTCATCGCCCACGGTGTGGCCGTAAGCGTCGTTGATCTCCTTGAAATGGTCGATGTCCAGCATCAGCATGCAGGCGGGCTCGTCGGTGGTGTGGTGGCGGCGCAGTGCGGCCTCTGCCTGCTCTTGCCAGTGGCCGCGCCCGAACAGGCCGGTCAGTGCGTCCACGCGGCGCAGTTCGTCCAGCATCTGGTTCTGGCGCGCAGACTGCCGGATGAGCTGGTAGCTCACGGCGCTGACCGACAGCGTGTGCAGCGACATCACCGGCAGACAGGCCACTATCACGCGCATGGAGGTCTCGGGCGCCCAGTGCAGCCCCATGACCGCCGTGCTGGCCACACCGGCCGCCAGCATCACCCACAGGGCGCGCACCCACAGCCCCCGGATGCCGGTGGTGATCTTGTCCACCATGGTCAGGGTGAGCAGCATCACGCTGGGCAGCAGGTTGAAGTGCATCAGCGGCACCAGCGCAGCGACCAGCGCCGAGTCGATGAGCAGGTTGCGCACCTCGGCGGCGTATGGGTCGGCGGCGCGGCGTGTGAGCAGGTAGGCCACGTGCGGCCACACCAGCGTGGCCAGCAACAGCGCCGTCCAGGCCAGGGGGGATGCCTGGCGCTCCCACAGCACCGTGGCCACCACCATGCCACCCAGCCCCATGCCCAGGATGCGCAAGGGGTAGATGCGGCGGGGCATCTGGCGGCGGGGCGTCGGCATGGGGGTGTTGGAGAAGGGCGGTGCTGCCACGCGGGCATTCACCGGCCAGGTAGGTTGAAAGTGCGGGGGAGCTTACAACGCCCGGTCAGGCGATACCAGCAAGAAATGACCGTGGTCCATTCCCATCAGTCGCATGGATGACCTTGCTGGGTGTTGGGATGTGCTGTGGGGCCTGTCAGGGGGGGCTGAGGGGCGGGGCGGTGAGAGGGCGCCGATGAGGATGCAGGTGGGTTTGCTAATAAATTGATAGCAGATAGCGCATGTCAATCTGGCGCTACCGGCACTTTGGTCTCAAATTTGGCCCGGCGGGTTGCAAAGAAGGCCTTCACATTGCGCACGTTGGCGTCGCCGGTGAACAGCCGCTGCGACAGCGCCAGGTAGCCCGGCATGTCCCGCGTGTGCACCACCAGCACAAAGTCTGGCCCGGGTGACACGCGCCAGCACTGCTGCACGGCGGCCTCCTGCACGGCGCGGGCTTCGAAGGCGTCGAGCTGTTCGGCCCCCTGGCGGTCCAGCGACACCTCCACGATGCACGCCAGCCCGTGGCCTTGCAGGGCAGCCAGCCGGTCGGGCTGCAGGATGGCCACCTGCCGCTCGATGAGTCCCACATCGTGCAGGCGCTTGACGCGGCGCAGGCAGGTGGGCGGCGACACATGCACCTGTTCGGCCAGGGCCTGGTTGCTCTGCGCGGCATCGGTCTGCAACAGGTTGAGCAGCTGCAGGTCAATTGCATCGAGCGATATGAATTCCATTGGAGGTCAGAAAATGAACAAAAATTTCAACATTGATTATTGGTGAAATTAAAGTTCATGTTGCTGCAAATATCAATCAATAATTTTTTGGGACGCTGCCTACCATCGCCGCATCCCATCACATTCCAACCAAAGGCAACCACCATGTGCGGCATCGTCGGCGCAGTATCCACGCGCAACATCGTTCCCATCCTCGTGCAGGGCCTGCAGCGACTTGAATACCGGGGCTATGACTCCTGCGGCGTGGCCGTGCATGCGTCCAGCCTAGACGCCACGCGCCCTGCCGGCCTGCAGCGCGCCCGCAGCACCGCCCGCGTGGCCGAGCTGCTGGAGCAGGTGAGCACCGAGCACATCGACGGCGCCACCGGCATCGCCCACACCCGCTGGGCCACGCACGGCGCGCCTGCCGTGCACAACGCCCACCCGCATTTCAGCCACGGCACGGGCGCAGACGCCCATGCGCAGGCCGCAGGCCGGGTGGCACTGGTGCACAACGGCATCATCGAGAACCACGAAGAACTGCGCGCCCGCCTGCAGGCACGCGGCTACGTGTTTGCAAGCCAGACCGACACCGAGGTCATCGCCCACCTGGTGGACAGCCATTACAGCGGCGACCTGTTCGACGCCGTGCGGGCCACCGTGGCCGAACTGCATGGCGCCTACGCCATCGCCGTCATGCACAAGGACGAACCCCACCGCGTGGTGGGCGCACGCGCAGGGTCTCCGTTGATCCTGGGCGTGGGCAAGGACGCAACCGGCGCCTCGTCATCGCGCGAGCACTTTCTGGCCAGCGACGCCATGGCCCTGGCGGGCGTCACTGACCAGATCGTCTATCTGGAAGAGGGCGACCTGGTGGACCTGCAGCTGGGCCGCTACTGGATCGTGGGCAAGGACGGCAATGCGCTGACCACCGGGCAGCGCCCCGTGCGCACCGTGCAGGCCCACAGCGGCGCGGCCGAGCTGGGGCCGTATCGCCACTACATGCAAAAGGAAATCTTCGAGCAGCCCCGCGCGATTGCCGACACGCTGGAAGGCCTGGCCGGCATCGTGCCCGAGCTGTTTGATGGTGCAGGCCAGCATGGCGAGCCCGGCGCGGCTGCCTGGCGCGTGTTCAAGGACATCGACAACGTGTTGATCCTGGCCTGCGGCACCAGCTATTACAGCGGCTGCACCGCCAAATACTGGCTCGAAGAAATCGCGGGCATTCCCACCCAGGTCGAAGTGGCCAGCGAATACCGCTACCGCACCAGCGTGCCCAACCCGCGCACCCTGGTCGTCACCATCAGCCAAAGCGGCGAAACCGCCGACACCCTGGCCGCGCTGCGCCACGCGCAATCCCTGGGCATGCAGCACACGCTCACCATCTGCAACGTCGCCACCAGCGCCATGGTGCGCGAATGCAAGCTCGCCTACATCACCCGCGCCGGGGTCGAGATCGGCGTGGCCAGCACCAAGGCCTTCACCACGCAGCTGGCGGGCCTGTTCTTGCTGACGCTGGCCCTGGCGCAAAGCAAGGGCCGCCTGAGTGAAGAGCAGGAGGCTGCACACCTCAAGGCCATGCGCCACCTGCCCGTGGCCCTGCAGGCCGTGCTGGCGCTCGAACCCCAGCTCATCAGCTGGGCTGAAGACTTTGCGCGCATGGAAAACGCGCTCTTTCTGGGCCGAGGGCTGCATTACCCCATCGCGCTGGAGGGCGCGCTCAAGCTCAAGGAAATCAGCTACATCCACGCTGAAGCCTACCCGGCCGGTGAACTCAAGCACGGCCCCCTGGCCCTGGTGACCAGCGCCATGCCGGTGGTGACGGTGGCGCCCAACGACGCCCTCCTGGAGAAGCTCAAGAGCAACATGCAGGAAGTCCGCGCCCGTGCGGGTGTGCTGTACGTGCTGGCCGATGGCGACACCCGCATCGAAAGCAGTGAGGGCATCCACGTGATTCGCATGCCCGAGCACTACGGCGCATTGAGCCCACTGCTGCATGTCGTGCCGCTGCAGCTGCTTGCGTACCACACGGCCTGTGCGCGGGGGACGGATGTGGACAAGCCCCGCAACTTGGCCAAGAGCGTTACTGTGGAGTGAGCTGTCGAACACCCCGTTTTTTACCAACAACTGACTGATCGATTGGCCAGTTGTTGTTTGCTTTGTGACGCCTCGCCGGTCAGTGTTCAAACCACTGTGCTGAACGCGGGACCGCTGTGATTGCAAGTCAGGGATTGCAATACGCGCAGTGGCGAGGATCTGCCAATGCCCGCGTGGCTTTGCTCATTCTGGACTGGTATTCGCAGCGTGGGCACGACCACACCTCAGCGCGGCAGGATGCGGTAGGCCGTCCGCAGGCAGAGCAGGTAAGCCCCGGTATGCGTTCGGTGACCCAGTAACCCGGGGCGTTGCAGGCTGGGCAGTTCGACTGCAGTCGCTGCAGCAAGTCCTGCGCAGCTTGCTCGATGAGGCGCATGCGGGTGGGGTTGGCAAAGGCCCTCAGGTCCGTCTCCACAAAGACCTGGCGGTTGCGGGCCTGGGCTTGGCAGGCGTCGAAGCAGTGCCGCAGCCGGTCCCAGTCCGCGATGCCTTTGTGCATGCGGGTGTCGTCCTGGCTCTCCGGGCGCATCACCAGCTGTTGCTGCGGGAAGCCCTCGCGCTGCGCAAATGCCTCCACGGCACTCCAGTTATCGCTCAGCAGGTGCCCGCTGCGCGCAGGCCCTTGTGCCATGCCGACGACTTCGATGCCCATGCGGTCGTCCAGCCAGGCGATCAGCTCCACGTTCCAGGGCACCATTCCTGTGAACGGATCGGGACCAAAGCTGCCCTCGCTGGCCAGGCCGGCATCGAGGCCGGAGAGCTCCATGCCCTTGCGGGCTTTGCGCCGTGCTGCATCCAGTTGCGAGCCCGCACGTGCCGTTTCGCGGGTGAAGGTGCCCAGCAGGTCGGTATCGAACCCGCTGACATGTTCAATCGTGCAACCCAGACCCGGCTCCAGCGCGGGCGCGATGACCCGCTCCTTGCCATGCTGGGTCAGCAAGGCGATGCGGCGGTCTGCATAGGGGCGTGCACTGGGGTGCATCACCAGTTCTCCGTGTGCAGCGGCTCCCAGAGACCCTGGTCATAGCGCATCAGGTCGGTGCCTTCCCACCGCCAGAGGTGCAGCCACCCGTGGTCCACCAGTTGCTTGACGACGGCATGTTGATGGATCACTGCGTCGATGGATGGGCGGGGCGCATCAATCACCACGGTCAGCCTCAGTGGTTCGTGCAACCAGCGCTTGCCGTCGTGCACCGACTGCTGCGACAGGCCGATGCGCAGATCACCGCCGTTGCCTTCAAAGACGCCGATGTGTCCGCCCACCACGTTGTGCAGCACCTTGTTGCCACTCCCCAGGCGTGTGGGGGCGCAGGTGGATGCGTGGTACTGCCAGTTGATCCAGTGGGTGACCAGCATGGGCGCGGTCATGAGCGCTTCCAGCAGGCTGCCGTCGGGGTCTCTTTGGGCGTCATAGTCGTGCAGAAAGCTGCGTCCTTGTAGCGCAGCGCCCAGCGTCCTGTGCCGGGGTGCGATGACGAAGGCTGCGTTGCCCGCCAGGCCCCATTCCGGGCGCGTCTGGGCGCCATCGTTGGCGCGCCTTCGCAATTGCTTCAGCAAATCGTCGTGCGGTGTCCGTGGGTCGATGTGCAGGTGCGGTGCTCGTTCTCTGCGGACCTGGTCACTGGCATGGTGTAGCACCGGCTGCAGGCTGTCCCACCGTTGGCGAGCGGCTGGGGGCAGCAGGTCCAGGTCAAAGCCCTCGATCTCATCGGTTGTGGTGTTGTGCAGGGCCGCCACGAAGGTTGTGGACTCCGGAATGGCGATGCCTTGTTCCGCCAGGCCCGTACGCACGGCAGGTTCGTTCAGCAGTTGTGCCAGGCTGCGGGCACTGACTTCGCCGGTCTGGCCGCAGCATGCGCCGCAGTCCAGCGCTGCCGCATGGGCGTTGTTGGCCGACTGGCTGCCATGCCCTACCAGCAGTACCAGGGGCGCCAGATAACCGTCCAGCCCCATGGAGCGCAGCACCCGCGCTGCCAGCGACACCTTGGCGCCGATGTCCAGCCCCGTGAGCTGGGGCCGGCACAGGGGGCGATAGCGCGCAGGCAGGCCTTCCAGTGCATCGTTGGCCCTGGCTTGCCGGGAGGGCCGCAGCCATTGGCCCAGCTTGCCCGCATAGCCCACGCCCGCCGCTTCAACGAACGAGAACGCCGCACCCGGCCAGCGGCTGGCGGACAGCCATTGGTCGGCCAGCGCAAAGCGCCTGGAGCGTGCGTGGATCGCTGCTTCTTGTAGCGTCGCATCGGTCTTCAACGCGCCCGCAGTGGATGGCACGATGCAGTCAGTGGCTTCTACTGCGGGTGCCAACAGGCCCGGCAGGTGGGGCGTGCGAGCGCTGGTGCCCAGCGGTGTGTAGGCGAGGGGCAGGCCAAAAAATCCCGCGAACCCGATGGTCTGTACGGCGGGCCAAATGGCCTCCAGGGACCTCCGCAGTGGCTCGCTGCGCACATCAATACAAAAAGCGGCTTGCACCTCGATCTCGTGCTGGTTGGGCGGGGCACTGCCGGCACCGAGCAGCCGCTGAGCCAGTTGGCGCTGGTAGCCGACTTCCAGAGCTACTTGCCACACTTCGTCGACCAGCAGAGCCTGCTCTGCCCGTTGCAACAAGGCGGGGGCCTGGCCCCAGGCCTGTTGCAGCGCCTGGAAGGCATGGGTGCCTGCGGCATCGTCCTTGCAATGCAGTAGAACCGCACCCCATGCCAGCCGGATCGCCAGCAACTCCCGCAGGTGCGGGTCGGAGGTCTGGTTCAGGTGGGCCTGCCAGCCTAGATAGGCGCACCACGAAGCCCAGCCATTCACCGTCAGCAGCACCGACTCCAGATAGTCTGGCCACACCGCCTTGGGAAGGCGCAGCCTGTGCAGTACCCAGCGTTCGGCGTCTTCCCGGGTGGCGGGCAGAGCCTCCAAGGCCTCGGCGAGGTGTGGCAAGCCCATCAGCAGGCCGATGGAGTGGTCGTGCTGCAGAGTCTCGCGCCAGAACGCATACAGGCCCTCGGACCGCTGGGGCTGCCAGTCCGCCTGTGTCTGGTCGAAATAGGCGGCGCAGGTCTGGCTCACCTGGTGGGTGATTGCCTGGCGCCAGGACAAGCGGGTTTGGCGGTGGGGGTCGTTGTCCAGCACATCGATCAGCAGGGGCAATTGCTCTACGGGCTGGGTGTTGTGTAAGGCCTGTACGCAGTCTTCGGCAGTCAACCCGCAGGCTTGCGCCTGAGGCATCTGGCGGATCGCCTGATCAAGGTCCTGGGCGCTGATGCGTCCTTCCGTCCACGCTTGCAGTTGCCGGTCGCGCCCGGGAAAGACCTGAATGCCGCCCAGCGCTGCCATGCGCGCTGCCACCCGGCGCACCGGCATGCCGATGCGCGCCCAGTGCGGGTTGACTGCAATGGCACGGTCCAGGGGCCAGGCCGGTGCAATGGCTTGGCACGCTTGTGCGCAGGCGGTGTCGATGTCGTTGTGCGAGGCCGGGTGCTGCGCAGCGTGCGTGGGCGCTGGCGCCGCGAGCTCCTCGGTGGGGCAGTCGGTCAGTGATTCCATCATGGGGTTCTCCGGGTGCAGTGCGGTTCAGGGGGCGGCTCTGTGCAACGTGGGGCCTGCTACATGGGGGACCGCGTCACGCGGGGCAGGGGGTGTCCAGGCGGTGGGCCAGATGTACAGGGCCAGCCGGGTGTACGCCTCGTCGATGTAGAACCCTGCATAGCTCCACCTGCGCCAGGTCCGCAGCATGTGGGGCTGCCTCTGCAGCAGTGCCAGAAAGAGGTAAAGGCCTAAAAGTCCGATCAGTGCCAGCCACCCCAGCACGTGCGCCGGAGCATCGCGCAAGCCCAGTGGCACATGGTGGATGGCAACTGCCGCTGCGGTGAGGCCCGCCACCATCACCAGCCCGGCCAGGCTGTGCCAGGCCGCAGTCTTGGCGCTGGCCTGGCCCTGAGGCGACCAGAGCAGCGGTGCCCAGGCCAGTCCCAGCACGGCGGACCACCAGGCGGGCCAGGGCACCTCCGCCGCCACGTTCAGCACCAGCAGCACGGTGGCCGTGGCGGCGACGGGTGCCAGCGCCAGGCTGATGGCTGTGGGCGGGGTTGCGCTGTGCATGGCCTGCAGCCGCGCTTGCCGAACCGCGTTGGATGCCGACAGAAACACATGGGCCTTGTACAGCGAGTGCCCCACGAGGTGCAGCGCAGCCAGCGTGTACAGGCCCAACCCGCATTCGAGCAGCATGAACCCCATCTGCGCCACCGTGGACCAGGCCAGCCTGACCTTGATGCTGATGCGCGTCAGCATGACCATGCCAGCGAGCACGGCTGTACCGAGGCCAAAAACGACCAGCACGACGCGGGCAGCGGCGGCGTTTTCCAGCAAGGGGGCGAACCGTATCAGCACGAACCCGCCCAGGTTGACCACGCCTGCGTGCAGCAGTGCAGACACCGGCGTGGGCGCCTCCATGACCTGGATCAGCCAGCCATGCACGGGCAACAAGGCCGTCCGCAAAATCACGGCCAGGGTCAGCAACACCGCGCTGGCGTGCAGCAACGGGGACATGCCGTCGCGTGCGATGTACGCCCACAACGCCGACAAAGAACCGCTGCCGACTTCCAGCCAGGCCAGTGCCGCCGCACCGACCAGCAATACGTCGGCCACCCTGTCGGCCATCTGTTTTTTGTGGGCGGCCAGGCTGGCAAAAGCCCGGTCGGGGTAGAAGCACAGCAGGTGTTGCAGCGCAATGCCCACCAGAGCCCAGGCGATGGCCAGGACGATCCAGTGGTCTGCCAGCAGCAGCACGTGCACAGCAGCCAGCACACCCGCCAGTGCTGCCATGTAGCGCGGCTGGCCGGGCTCTCCCTCCAGGTACCTCGCAGAAAACGCTGCGATGACGGTGCCCAGCAGTTGCACCAGAACCCCCATGCACAAGCCCATCGGCGATGCCTTGAGCCAGCCAGCGTGGTCCAGCCGGCCGATGCCAGCCATGGCCGCAATCGCCGCCAATACAGAACCTGCCAAGGCGGCACCAGACAGGATCAGCATCCAGCGCCACAACGTGGCAACCGAGCCCTTGTGGCACAGTGCCAGCGCCATGGCGGCCAGCATGAGCATGCCCGGTGCCCATGCGCTGGCGTGGGACAAAACGTGAACAAATGGCATCACTCAACCTCCAGAAACAAGACTGGGGGCGATGATGCTGCGGGGTTATTGTTCTGTAAAATACATTGAAAAGAACAAAAAAATACTAAAAATAGAACAATGAGACTCGATCAACTCAACTTCAACCACCTGTTCTACTTTTGGCGTGTGGCCAAGCTGGGGCACCTTACCCAGGCAGCGCAAGAGCTGCACACGTCCCAGTCTGCGGTGTCCACCCAGATCCGGCAGCTGGAAGAGCGCCTGGGCGAAGAGCTGTTTTTGCGAGAGGGCCGCCGCCTGCTGCTGACCGACACCGGGCAACTGGTACTGGCATATGCCGAGAACATCTTCGGACTGGGTCAGGAAATGCTGGGGCGCCTGCAGGGCAGCGCGTCGGGGGTGACCCGGCTGCGCGTGGGCAGTGTGGCAACGTTGTCCCGCAACTACCAGGAAAACTGGATCCGCCCCTTGCTGGCCGACCCGTCCGTGGTTTTGACGCTGGAGTCAGGGCTGCTGGAGGGGCTGATTTCGCGCCTGGTGCAGCACCAGCTGGACGTGGTGCTGGCCAATGAGTCAGTGCCTTCCGACTCCGAGCGCCCCTTGCACTGCCAATTTCTCGGCAGCCAGTCCATCTCGCTGGTCGGCCCTGCCAGCGTGTGGCAATCGCGCTCGTTGCGCATACCTGAAGACCTGGAGGGTATGGAGGTGGCGCTGCCTGGCCCCCGCCATGCACTGCGTGCGCAGTTTGAAGCCCTGTGTGCATCGGCCGGGGTGACGCCCCGATTGCGCGCCGAGGTGGATGACATGGCCATGCTGCGCCTGATCGCCCGTGACAGCGGCTGGCTGACCGTGCTGCCCGAGGTGGTGGTTCAGGACGAGTTGCGCACGGGCATCCTCGTCAAGGTGGGCTACTCCGCCGGGCTGCAGGAGCATTTCTACGCCATCACCACCCGGCATCGGCACCGTATCGAGGTGCTGGAAACCCTGCTGGAACGTTCGTCGGGCCGCATGGGGCCGTCCTGACAGACCTAGGGCAACGCTGAACAAGTCCCTCGCGCACCGCGCACCCCTGCTTTGGGCGGTCTGCCGCGTTGCAAATCCTCGCGATAGCTACGGCTATCGCTGTGGTTTGCGCCTTGCATCCCATCCCAAATCAGGGCGTGCGCCACTGCGGGGACTTATTCGGCGTTGCCCTAGCTGGGATTCGTCAAAAGTTTGCCCCATGAAAAAAGCCCCGCAATGGGGGCTCGTTCATGGGCGATGCAATGTGATGCGGTGCACCGATGACGCCTTCGCTCAGCCGCAGTGGATGCGCCAAGCGGTGGCGTCCGAAACGCCCGCATCGGCTTGCATTACATGGCGTTGCCGATTTCGCCGTGGGAGATCTGGCCTGTGCGAACAGCTTCTGCGGCCTGGGCACGCACGGCAGCGCGGTCGGCGGTGGATTGGGGGTCCCCTCGTTTTCAGTGCAATAAGTGACGGTACGAAAAGCTAGCACTGGCG
>NZ_JACUUE010000320.1 GCF_014859475.1 Rhodoferax sp. | reverse complement strand
CGCTGCAAACTTGACCGTCGTGCGAACCAAGCTGGCGATATGAATCAGGGACGCCAGTAGAGGCGAGGGCCTATGACCCAAGCTCGACTGCCATGACCAGCGCCCGGATCACAGCAGATTCCGCTACAGAGTTTGTTCCCGCGGCGTTGGAAAACGTCCTTGGTGCAAGGCTTGAATGCCCGATAGTCAGGTTTTATGATCAGGTGCCGGGTGCCAAAGCGCTTGAGCGCCATGGCATTGAATCTAAACTCGCACCATCTTTTCTGAAACCAACTTTTCAAGCCAACGCATCATGACCCAATCTCAGGCAGCCCTGCACACCTCCAACATCACCTCATTGCCCTTGCTGGCGCGCGGCAAGGTGCGCGACAACTACGCGGTGGGCGACGACCGCATTTTGATGGTGGCCAGCGACCGCATCAGCGCCTTCGACGTGATCATGGGTCAACCCATTCCGGGCAAGGGCGTGTTGCTGACGCAAATGGCGCTGTTCTGGTTTGACAAGTTGGGCCCCAACGGCCTGAACATCTGCCCGATCCACCTGACCGGCGAGGCGCCTGAAAGCGTGGTTACGGCCGCCGAAGTGCCGCAGGTGGCGGGTCGCTCGATGCTGGTCAAGCGCCTCAAGCCCATTCTGGTCGAAGCCGTGGTGCGCGGCTATCTGGCGGGCAGCGGCTGGAAGGAATACCAGGACAACGGGGCGGTGTGCGGTGTCAAACTGCCCGCCGGCCTGAAGAATGCCAGCAAGTTGCCCGAGCCCATTTACACCCCGGCGGCCAAGGCCGAAATGGGCGACCATGACGAAAACATCACGTTCGAAAAAACCGTCGAGATGATCGGTGCCGACCTGGCCACGCGCATCCGCGACATCAGCATTGCGTTGTACAAGGCGGCCAGCGCCTTTGCCGCCACCAAGGGCATCATCATTGCCGACACCAAGTTCGAGTTTGGCCTGGACCAGGATGGCACGCTGATCTTGATGGACGAGGTGCTTACGCCTGATTCGTCACGCTACTGGCCTGCCGAGAGTTACCAGGAAGGCATCAATCCGCCCAGTTTTGACAAGCAGTTTTTGCGTGATTGGCTGGAGACCGCGCTGGTGGCCGGCAAGCCCTGGAGCAAAAGCCCGCCGGCGCCGCACCTGCCGCGCGAGGTGATCGAAAAGACGGCGGCGAAGTACCAGGAGGCACTGGCGCGGCTGACCAGTATTTGAAGTTTTAAAAAGTTGTGTCACAATTGTGATACTCTAGGAGTTCAGCCATGCCTACAACCACTTTGCGTATTGACGATACCTTGCGCGAGCGCATCGCCAGGCTGGCGCGCGCTTGCAGCCAGACCCCGCACAGCTTCATGCTGGAGGCGCTGGCGCAAAAGGCTGACGAGGCCGAGTGGCGCTTGGCCATGCAGCAACAGGCGCACCAGCGCGATGTGGCTCTGCAAGCGGGGGCACCTGGTTTGGATTGGCATGAAATGAAGACTTATCTGAGCCAGCGCCTGGCGCAGGCGCAGCAACCGATGTGTGCCGAGCCGGTCAGGCCGCTGGCTAAAAAAGCGTGAGCCGGATCGTTCTGGCGCCAGAAATTCGGGACGACTTTGACCGGATTTTTGACTTCCTGTTCGACCACGCGCCCGAGACGGCCGCCGAGCGCATCCAGAGCATCATCGATGCGCTCGATATTTTGCAAACCAGTCCCCTGATTGGTCGCCCGGTGGCTTTTGGCCAACGTGAGCTGATCATCTCAACCGGTGTCAGCGCTTACTTGGCGCTGTATCGGTTTGAGCCTGCGCACGACACCGTGTTTGTGTTGGCGGTGCG
>NZ_JACUUE010000083.1 GCF_014859475.1 Rhodoferax sp. | reverse complement strand
TACCCAGACACGCTGCCAGCAGCCCACTCGGACGCGTCCAACTGAGGAATCTAGGATCATGCGGTGGCCTCGTCGGTGTGGCAAATCTCCGCCGTGTCATCCCAGGCTTCGGCCAGGGCGCGGGCACGCTGCAAATTGGCTTCAGTGAGCACCTGCGCGGTGTCGCCCCAGGCCACCAGTTCACGCGCGAGCAACACACTCTGGGCAAAGTGGGCGCGCACTTGCGCGTCGTCATGCAACACGGCAATCACGGTGCGGCCCTGCGCGTGCCACCGCTTGATGAGGTCGAGCAGCGCGGCCGTCGTGCGGGAGTCCATCGCATTGAAGGGTTCATCGAGCAATATGAGTTCGGCATCCTGCATCAGCAAACGGGCAAAGAGCACGCGCTGAAATTGTCCGCTTGACAGCGACCCCACCGTGCGCTGCTCAAACCCCTCCAGCCCGACCTGCGCAATGGCGTCATCGGCGAGCGCCAAAATGTTGGCAGTCACACCGCCCCAGGCGCCCAAAGCGTTCCAACAACCCAGCAGAACGCAGTCGCGTACCGGCATCGGAAAGCTACGGTCGATTTCGATCATTTGCGGCAGATAGGCGATGCGCGCGCGCGGTGTGCTGACCTGAACGCATCCGCCAGAGGGCTTGATCAGCCCCATGATGCTTTTGAGCAGCGTGCTTTTGCCCGAGCCGTTGGGGCCGATCACGGCGCTCAGCGAGCCGTTGGCAAACTGCCCGCTGATGTGGTGCAGGGCAGGGTGCTGGCGGTAGCTGACCGTCAGGTTGTCGATGCTCACCATGGGCTCACCCCCATGTTGGCCCACCATACCGCCAGCCAAAGCAGCAGCACAATCGGCACAACCATCAAGACCCGCCGCCAAGCCGGCCAGGCCAGCACACTGAAGGGTTGGGTGGGTTTGGCGACGGGATGGTGGGGGTGTGGGGCATCGATCTGATGAGGCGTAAGCGTGGTGTTCATGAAATACAAGAAGGATAAATTGCTGTGATAATGCAACCGAGTTGCGCCTGAGTTTAACGCAACTCAATTGCAATAATGGCATTCCAGGAAAATTTATTACCCGAGCCCCCCTCTGATGTCTGTCGTACCTTCGTCATCGCCTGTTGACCCGATCGATGCCTTGTTATCGGCCCACGGTTTGCGCCGCACCGGTGCCGCGCGGCGTGTGCTGGGTTGGCTGCTGGCGCACCCTGACACCAGTTACACCCACGCCCAATTGCAATCGAGCTTGCAGTCCGACAGCACCCAGGACGGGCAGGGCGCGGGCGCTGCCACGCTGGACCGCGTCACGCTGTATCGCCTGATCGACCGGTTGACCCAAGTTGGTTTGCTGCTGTGCCGGGTTGACGTGCACCGGGTGCGCCGCTACCAGGCCATGCCTGCCAGCGTGCATGCCTTGCCACACTTCGAGTGCCAGAGTTGCCACCGCGACCAGCCCTTGCAGGGCGCGCTGCAAGGCAATGCGCAAGACCTGGAGGTGGCCGCGCAAAATGCCTTGCAAACCCTCAAGGCCTTGGGGTATCAGGGGCTTAGCCTGGATTTGGCAGTGCGCGGCGTATGTGCCGACTGCGCCACGGCAGCTACTGCCAGCACAAACCGTCATGAGGCAACATGAGGCGGGGTCTTGACAGCGGCTCGGTTTAAGATTCGGGCTGATTGATTTACGTCAGATTTGAACAGCTCGCCATGTCGCATAGTTTGGCTTGGCATGATTCTCGAATTCAACATCGGCTTTTTTAAAGGACCAACAAAATGAAAGCATTGCAAGACCTTTTTTCCACTGACTACGGTCTGATGAGTGTGATGGTCATTGGCGCCATCATTGTGGTGTCGATCGGTGCCTACGTGGTGCTCAAGTCAAAAATGGCGGAAAGCGCCAAAAACGCCAGCAAGTAACAAGGGCATGTGAACAATCCTGTTTTTTCGGCACTGCTGCCTGTCGTTTTATTGATTTCTGTAGGTTTTATTGCGGGTCGTGTCGGTTGGGTCAGGGCCGAGGCCATCAAGGACCTGTCCAATCTGGTGTTCATGGTGCTCACGCCCGCGCTGCTGTTTCGCACCATGAGCACAGTGCATGTGGAACAACTCAATTTCAAGCCGGTGGCCATGTACTTTGTTGCGGCGCTGCTGCTGTTTGGTTGCATGCTGTTTTGGCAAGGCGCCAATCGACGTGCCGCCGTGCTGGCACTGGCCGTCACCTTCAGCAACACGGTGATGATCGGCATTCCGCTGATCGGCCTGGCTTACGGGCAAGCCGGCCTGGTCACGCTGTTCACCCTCATCTCCATGCATGCGCTGGTGTTGCTGACGCTGGCCACCGTGGTGCTGGAGATGGTGGCCGCCCGCGAGGAGCGCGCCAGCGGGCAGGGCGGGCAAAGGCACATGGCGCTCACGGTGCTGGCGGCGGTCAAAAGCGGCATCATTCACCCGGTGCCGCTGCCCATCATCGTCGGGCTGCTGTTCGCTCAAACCGGTCTGGCGCTGCCCGAAGTGGTTGACAAACCGCTTCATCTGCTGGGCAGTGCCTTTGGCCCCGTGGCTCTGGTGCTGGTGGGCATCACGCTGACGCAGGCGCAGGTGGGACCGAATCTGAAAAACGCGCTGGGCATCAGCCTGCTGAAAAACCTGGCCTTGCCCGGTCTGGTCGCTGCGCTGGGCCTGGGGCTGGGCATGTCGGGACTTCCCCTGACCGTGATGATCGTCACTGCGTCGCTGCCGACGGGAGCCAATGTGTTTTTGTTTGCCCAGCGTTATGAGGTTGCTCAAGACCTGGTAACCGCCAGCATGGCGGTGTCCACGGTGCTTGGCTTGGCTACCATCACGCTGGTGATGTTTCTTGTGGGGCTGCTGGGCTAATAAGGTTGAAAGCGGCCGCCGCAGCGACGGTGCCTCGAAACCGCGCTGCCAGCCCGGAACACGCCGTTTTAAGATCTATTTCTTCCGATGGCGAGCCAATGGGCGATGACTACGTTTAAACTGCTGCAGAGGTAACAGTTGGGCCTTGTTGGATAAGTCTAAATTATGAACGTATTGATTGGGAGTGATTGTTGACTAGCCAGCCCATGTCTGCCGATCGAATGTCCGACCCTCAAGCCATGGCAATGGCGCTGGCGCAGGCGGCTTTGGCGGGTGCAGCAGGCGAAGTTCCGGTAGGCGCGGTGGTGCTCAAGAGCGGCATCTTCATTGCCTCCGGCCGCAACGCTCCCATTGCTACCCACGACCCCAGCGCGCATGCTGAAATGCAGGCCTTGCGCGCTGCGGCACAAGTCCTGGGCAACTACCGGCTGCCCGAATGCGAGCTGTTTGTGACGCTGGAGCCGTGCGCCATGTGTGCCGGTGCCATGTTGCATGCCCGCCTCAAACGGGTGGTGTTTGGCGCCGCCGACCCCAAAACGGGTGCGGCTGGATCGGTGATCGATCTATTTGGACAATCCCGACTGAACCATCAAACGCAAGTGCAGGGCGGACTCCTGGCACAGGAATGCGCCGATGTATTGCAAGGATTCTTTCGGCAGCGGCGTTTGAAAAATACGCCCGGTGCCACGCTGTAACCAGGTTCTTATGAAAAAGCACATTTACATCTACTCCCCGTCTGGCGCGGTACGCGACAAAGCGGCCTTCAAGCGTGGCATTGCGCGGCTGCAGGCGATTGGCCATGAGGTGGAAATTGACCAGGACGCCCTGACAAGTTACCAGCGTTTTGCTGGTGATGATGCGACCCGCCTCGCCGCGATTCACCGCGCGGCAGCCAGCAAGGCCGACGTGGCGCTGATTTCTCGTGGCGGCTACGGTCTGACGCGAATCCTGCCCGGGATTCACTACAAAAAGGTGGCCAAGGCCGTTGCGCAGGGCATGCAATTTGTCGGCATCAGTGATTTCACCGCTTTTCAGAGTGCGCTGCTGGCACAGACGGGTGCCCTTACCTGGGCCGGACCGGCGCTGTGCGAGGGTTTTGGCGTCAAGGGTGAACCCGACGACATCATGGAAGCCTGTTTCAATGATTTACTTCAGGAGCAAGGGGAGGGCGCGGGTTGGCGACAGCACCGGGTAGCTGACCCCATGACGGACGATGTGCCCGCTTTAAACCTGAAAAATGCCACTTTATGGGGCGGCAATCTGACCGTTTTGACCTCCCTTGTGGGAACGCCTTATTTTCCGCAGATCAAGGGAGGCATCCTGTTTCTGGAAGACGTGGCAGAGCACCCGTACCGCATCGAGCGCATGCTGACCCAACTCTTGCACGCTGGGGTACTGGCGCGTCAAAAGGCCATTGTCTTTGGCCAATTTACCGACTTCAAACTGGTCTCGCATGACCGGGGCTTCAAGTTGCAGAGCGTCATTGACTGGCTGCACAAGCAGATCAAGGTTCCGTTATTGACCAATTTGCCGTATGGCCATGTCGCCACCAAAGTTCTGCTGCCGATGGGTGCCACGGTCGATTTGACAGTGGATGGGCGCGATGTCCTCATGTTTTGGGGCAGCGTTGAACGAACCCACAGGGCATTGACCTAAACTACGGTCGTGAAATGGAGAATGAATCAGTCATGAATGTTCAAACAACGGTTGTTTTTGCGGATCTGTTTGGTAGCACAGGGGTGTTTGAATCTCTTGGAAATACCAAAGCTACCGCGGCAGTGACACAGGCCACCACCTGGGTTGCCGAAAAATTCACCGCCAATGGCGGGCGTGTCGTTAAATTTCTCGGTGACGGGGTACTTGCCACCTTTGACAACAGCCAGGATGCCATCACGGCCGTCATTGATATTCAACGAAGCTACCAGCTGCGCCTGGAAAAATTGCCGCCACAGCTTTACATGCCCCTGCGCATCGGAGTGGTTCGGGGTGACGTGGTAATGGTCGATGATGATTGTTATGGCGATGCCGTGAACATCGCGTCGCGTTTGAGTGAACTCACCGGGCCACACCAGATATGGGTCAACGACCAGGCCATAGAAAATAGTCCCGAGCGCGACGACGTGCATTTCCGCTTATTGGGCCCGATTGCCATACGTGGCCGTTCCGAGCCTTGCACCCTGTATCAGATCGAGTGGAAAGAAGAGCAAAACTCTGAATTCTTCACGATTCAAAACCCTGTCAATCTGGCTGCTCTAAATGGCAATGACATCTTGGGCGGGCAGATTGTCTTGTCCTACAACGACAAGCAACAAAGCTTCCATGCTTTCGAAATGCCGATACACCTGGGGCGTATTCGCAAAATTGATTTCGTTGTGAATGATCCCCGCGTCTCGCGCACCCACGCCCGCATCGAGTGGCGCAATGGCAGCTTTCAGTTTGTTGATGAAAGCTCTTACGGCACGTGGATCCGTTTTGCCGGGAGCAGCGCCGACCTCATGCTCAGGCGTGATGAATGCGTGCTGCATGGCCAAGGCCAAATGGCGCTTGGCACGTCGTTCTCGGACCCTACAGCGCCGGTTGTGTCTTTCAGCGTTTCTTGACAGGGCACAAGAAGGTGCCCATCAACCTCTGCAGATTGTCGCTTTACTTAACATAATATACATCGTATAAAGTAAGTTCAGCGTGTCACCACGACCCTTTAGGTTGGCGGCTGCGGATAAATGTGGCGATGATGTTGGCTGAATCAGCGCGCTCGGCACGGTTGGCAAAATCGATGGCAGTCAAGCCCAGATCATTCTTGATCATGGGGTCCGCGCCAGCCTCCAGCAACAATGTAACAGCCGCAGGTGTGCCGTAATGTGCAGCCATCATCAGTGGTGTGGTGTTGTTGGGAGAAGCAGCATCGATGTAAGCGAAATGCTCAAGCAGCAGGTTCATCACCTCAAGGTGCCCGTTGGTGGACGCGTAATGTAAAGGCGCCCAGCCCGGCTTGTTGACGTCGGCACCTTTTTGAATCAGGCCTTGGCACAACAAGGTTTCGCCTTTGAGTGCCGCCAGCATCAAGGGGCTTTCATCGGCGGTGTTGCGCGCTTCAACCTTGATTTCTGAATGATTGATCAAGGCCTGTGCCACTTTGAAAGAAGACTCCTGGAAAGCCACGATCAGCGCCGCCGTGCCGCTTGGGTCTGGCGTGTTGGGATCAAACCCACGACTGAGCAAGGCGTTGACCTGGGCGGCATCGTCTTGTTTAAGCGCCCTGAAGAAATCGTCGTAAGAACCCGCATTGACAATGCTAAACCCAATTAAAACATATAGATATATTATTTTTCTAAAGTTATACTTTAACTTTTTAATCGCCGACTTCATGCAAATATCCCCTTGAACAGCGTGTCGAAATTGGCATTCGTGCGCTCGGCGATGGCTTCCACGGCTAGCTTCTTGACATCGGCCAACTGCCTGGCCACCCACGGCACATAGGATGGATTGTTGGTTTTGCCACGGTACGGCACAGGCGCCAGATAAGGGCTGTCGGTCTCGATCAGCAGCCGGTCCAGCGGCACCATGGCCGCCACGTCACGCAAATTCTGGGCGCTTTTAAACGTCAGAATGCCCGAAAACGAAATGTAATAGCCCAGATCAAGTGCCCGGCGAGCCACGCTTTCGTCTTCGGTAAAGCAGTGAAATACACCGCCTGCACAACCCGCCGAGCCATCTTCGCCCTCTTCGCGCAAGATCGACAAAGTGTCCTCAGCGGCTTGCCGGGTGTGGATCACCAGGGGTTTTTGCAGTTGTCGGGCGGCCAGAATGTGGGTGCGAAAGCGTTCCCGTTGCCAGGCCATGTCGGCCACACTACGGCCATTGAGACGGTAATAGTCCAGGCCGGTCTCGCCAATGCCAACCACCCGTGGCAGCCGGCCCAAAGTCCACAAATCATCCAGCGCGGGCTCCTGCACGCCTTCGTTGTCGGGGTGCACGCCAACGGTAGCCCAGAAATTATCAAAATCAAGGGCCAACTGGTGCACCGCGCCGAATTCCTCCAGCGTGGTGCTGATGCACAGGGCGCGGGTAACCTGGGCCTGCGCCATGGCGTCGCGAATGGCCGGCAATTGCGATAGCAACTCGGGAAAGTTCAAATGGCAATGTGAATCGGTGAACATCATGATTTTGCGTTAAGGGCCAATTGCGCCTGGCTGACTAAAGCCTCTTGCATCAAACCAGGGTTAAAAGGATGCTCCACCGTGCGCATGGTGTCTGACAAGCTTTTGGCCCAGGCGCTCAGGCTGTGCCAGCCCCCTGCCTTGGGCAAATCGGCTGGTTCAAAAAAGCGCGGCAGGGCACCACTGTGGACTGCCAGCAGGTCGTGGCACAGCTTGTGCAAGGCATCTACCGTTTGGGCTGGTGTCCAGTCCTTGAAGACGCTGACATCACCCGCCTGCACAGCACGCGGCAAGCGCGGCCACAAACCGGCAATCGGGGCAAACTGCAGCGCGTCCTGTGGCCGGCCACCGGCGGCGCGCAGCATGACGCTGGCCTGATTGGCGGGCACGCCCTGCCCTTGCAGCCATTGCAGGGCGCTGGCTTGATCGGGCCAGGTCATGGTGTGGGCCAGGCAGCGGCTGCGAATGGTGGGCAGCAACTGGTGGGCGGCGTCAGATGCCAGCACGAACTTGACATCGCCAACTGGTTCTTCCAGGGTTTTCAACAGCGCGTTGGCGGTATAGACGTTCATGCGTTCAGCCGGAAACACCAGCACCGCCTTGCCTCGGCCGCGGGCGCTGGTGCGCTGCGCAAATTCCACTGCATCGCGCATGGCATCGACCCGAATTTCCTTGCTCGGCTTGCGCTTCTTGCCGTCAAGCTCTTCTTGCGCTTTTTCGCTCAAGGGCCAGTTCAAAGCCAGCATCGCGGTCTCTGGCATGAGCACGCACAGGTCGGCGTGGGCGCGCACCGCAATGGCGTGGCAACTGCCGCAGCTGCCACAGGCGCCCTGCGCCGTGGCGTGTTCACACAGCCAGGCGCGCACCAGCGCCAGTGCCAGTTCGTACTGGCCCAGGCCAGAGGGGCCGGCGAGCAGCCAGGCGTGGCCGCGCTGCGCCAGCAAGGCCTGTGTTTGGGCGGCAATCCAGGGTGCGACCGTGCTGGCGTTGGCAGCGCTTGTGGCGTTCAAGTCGCTCATGTCAGCCAGCCCCGCTGCTTCACACTGGCCAGCACGTCTTGCCACACCGCTTCACGGGTTTGCTCGGCGGCTATGCGGGCGAAACGCTGTGGCTCGGCCTCATAACGCGCTTGGTAGCCGGCGCGTACGCGGCTAAAAAACGTCACTGGCTGGGCCTCGAACTTGTCCGGCACGCGCGCGCCCGCCAAACGCACAGCAGCCACATCAGGTGCCAGATCAAACCATATCGTCAGATCAGGCTGGCGCACAAAATCACCCTGGGCCAGCTTAACGGTTTGCACGAGTTGCTCCAGATAGCGGAGTATGTCCAGATCAAAACCCCGCCCTCCCCCCTGGTAGGCAAAAGTGGCATCGGTAAAGCGGTCGCACAGCACCACATCGCCGCGCTTCAGGGCAGGTTCGATCACCTGCTGCAAGTGGTCACGCCGCGCAGCAAACACCAGCAGGGCTTCGGTCATGGCGTCCATCGGGTCGTTGAGCACCAGGGTACGCAGTTTCTCCGCCAATGGCGTGCCGCCGGGCTCGCGGGTCAGGGTCACCACCCTGCCCTGGGCCTGAAAAGCTTGCACCAACGCGTCAAGATGGGTTGACTTGCCGGCACCGTCGATGCCTTCAAAAGTGATGAAAAGTCCGGGAGTTGTCATAAGCTGGGGGAAATCACTGGCCACGCTGGAATTTGTTGACAGCGCGATTGTGCGCGTCCAGGCTGTCGCTGAACTGGCTGCTGCCGTCGCCGCGCGACACAAAGTACAGGGCGCGGCTGCTTGCTGGCTGGGCGGCGGCCATGAGCGAGGCCTTGCCGGGCATGGCGATGGGGGTGGGCGGCAAGCCGGCGCGGGTGTAAGTATTCCAGGGCGTGTCAGTTTGCAAGTCCCGGCGGCGCAGGTTGCCGTCAAATTTGTCGCCCATGCCATAAATCACCGTGGGGTCGGTTTGCAGCATCATGCCCAGGCGCAGACGGTTGCTGAAGACCGATGCCACCATGGCGCGGTCACTGGCGCGGCCGGTTTCTTTTTCGACAATGCTGGCCAGTATCAACAATTCATCGGGACTTTTCAAGGGTAAATCGGCGCTGCGCGCTTGCCATGCCTGTGCCAGTTGTCTGTCCATCGCGTGCATGGCGCGCAACAGCACTTTGAGGTCGCTGCTGTTTTTGGCATAGGTGTAGGTGTCCGGGTAAAAACGGCCTTCGGGGTGACGTCCTGGCTGCCCCAATTTTTCCATGATCACTTTATCTTCCAAGCTATCGGTATCAGCCTTTAAATGCTCTGCTTTCAGGAGTGCTGCACGAACTTGTTTGAAGGTCCAGCCTTCCACCAGAGTCACCGCGCGCAGCGCTTCTTCGCCACGTGTCAACTTGGCCAACAGGCCGAGCGGGGTCAGGCCCGTTTCCAACTCGTAGTTACCGGCCTTGATGCTTCGTGCCTGGCCCGACAGACGAAACCACCAGTACAACAGGTCTGGCGAGGTTTGCACACCACTGTCAACCACATCCCGGGCCACGCGGCGCGGTGTGGTGCCTGGCTCGACCGTCAACTCCAGCGTCGGGGCGGCCAGCGGCAAACTGTGGTTGGCCCACCAGAACGCCCAGCCTCCCAAAGCCAGCAGCAACACCAACAGAAATTTCATCAAACGTCGCACAACCCTATTGCCTTCCAAAAAATCAACTGCGCATGATAATTCACGCCATGGACATTTCACTCGAAGGCGTAGCCCCGCTGACACATTCAGGGCTGATCCGTGCAGAAGGCGAAGATGCCGCCAAATTCCTGCACGGCCAATTGACCAACGACTTCTCGCTGCTGGGCTTGTCAGAGGCGCGGCTGGCCGGTTTCTGCAACGCCAAGGGCCGGCTGCAGGCGAGCTTCATCGGCTTCAAACGCAGCCACACCGATATTTTGCTGCTGTGCAGCGCCGACCTGCTGGCCACCACGTGCAAGCGCCTGGGCATGTTTGTGTTGCGCGCCAAGGTCAAACTGGTAGATGCCAGTGATGATTTTGTCGTCTATGGGCTGGCTGGATCAGCCGTTGCAGAAGCCACCAAGCATATGACGGATTACAAGACCACGGTATGGGCCAAGTTCGATGTGGCCGGTATTTCCTTGATCAACCTTTACCCCGCCGACGGCGTGGTGCGAGCCCTGTGGGTGGCACCGGTCGGCACGCCAGCACCAACGGGGGCAGCCATGACACCCGAGCAATGGGCCTGGGGCGAGGTGCGCAGCGGCATTGCCACCGTGACCCAGCCTATTTTTGAGGCCCTGGTGCCGCAAATGCTCAATTACGAATCGGTGGGTGGCGTCAACTTCAAAAAAGGCTGTTACCCGGGGCAGGAGGTGGTGGCGCGCAGCCAGTTCAGGGGCACGCTCAAGCGCCGTGCCTACCTTGCCCATTCAGAAGCCTCATTGAAAGCCGGTGACGAATTGTTTGCCCCCGATGATGCCAGTCAGCCCTGCGGCCTGGTGGTGCAGTCGGCGGCGGCGCCCGACGGCGGTTTCGATGCTATCGTGTCGATGCAGATCAGTGCATTTGAAGCCGGTGGCGTGCGTTCGCTGCAAGCGGATGGCCCCTTGCTGGCTTTATCAGCAGCGCCCTACCCGCTGCTGGCCGACATCTGATCAATCAGCCAACATCGTCCACCAAAAACCCCGTTCTCGGATACCGATAGGGTTGGATTAAAGCGATTTAACGTGACAGAACATCGTCATTGCGAACGCAGTGAAGTTGCCATGACAATTAGACGCGGCGCGCCCAAGGGCCCAAGGTCATTTTTTCCAACTGGTCGATCTGGCGCTCAAATTTGGCCCAAGCCAGCATGGAGCGCTGGATCAAGCCAATTTGGACCGCTTTGGCGTACTGCTCCCGGGCCATGTCAAAGGGCATGCCCTTAACCAGCGAAAGGGTGCGACTGAAGTCTGTGGTGGTGTTTTTCATTGGCTGTGAATCAAGCATGACGTTTTCCTTCACGGCATCATGGTGCCAAAAAGCAGGCCACGTGCAGCATCGCGCGTGTCGCTGTCAATCAGACGCAT
>NZ_JACUUE010000082.1 GCF_014859475.1 Rhodoferax sp. | reverse complement strand
TTCGCAATGACGGGGCTGTTCATGGAAAGCGAAGCGTGGCGATCCATGACTTCCGACTGCATGGATTACTTCGCCGCGTTCGCAATGACAAATTTGCTTCATTGATCAATTTCGTTCCCTCTCCCTCCCTTTTTTTTTCCTCAACCTACCTCTGGAGTTTTTCATGCGTTTATCCCTTGTCTCTGCCGCCGCCCTGTCCCTGCTCGCCTTGGGCTCGCAAGCCCAGGCCGCCAGCTACGCCATCGACCCGGCACACACCTATGTGACCTTTGAGATCAGCCACTTCGGCACCTCGACCAACCGCGGCCGCTTCGACAAAAAAGAAGGCAAGGTGGAGTTTGACCGCGCCGCCAAAACCGGCAAGGTCGAGACCACCATCGACCGCACCCAGTTCGGCATGAACTACGGCATTGACTGGGGTTTCCCAAAGCAAGTGCGCCTGCTGATCCAGGTCGAAGCGGTCAAACAGTAAGCACATACTGTGTGATTTGCAGTAAGATTCTTACTTTAGCGAGTAAGAATCATGAAAATCACCAGCAAAGGGCAAGTGACCATTCCGCAGGGTGTGCGCGAAAAGGCTGGCTTGCTCCCCAACAGCGAAGTCGATTTTGAGGTGCGCGACAACGGCGAAGTGGTCATCCGCCTGGTCGCGGCTGCACCACAACGTAGCGTGCGTTCGGCTTTTGAGCGGGTGCGCGGCAGCGCCAATGCCAGCCAGTTCAAAGGCATGGGCACCGACGAATTCATGGCGTTTTTGCGCGGCTGAATATGGGCGCAGACAGTCCAGCGCAAGCGGTGCGCGAAGCTTCTTCCCGCTACTTGCCTGGTCCTGCCATTGCGGGTACTTTGGTTGACAGTTGTGTGCTGATCGATGTGCTGGCAGACGACCCGCTTTGGGCTGACTGGTCGCTCGATCAACTGGAGCGCTGTAGTCAGCAAGGTGGCTTGATCATCAACCCGATCATCCTGGCAGAAATCAGCCCGCGCTTTGAGCGCGCCGCCGACCTCGAGGCTGCGCTCAACAGTTTGCCGCTGGTGCGCGAGGCGCTGCCGTGGGATGCCGCTTACCTGGCCGGGCAAGCTTTCAAGGTGTACCGCCAGTTGCAGGGCAGCAAAACGTCACCGATGCCAGACTTTTACATTGGCGCTCACGCCTTGGTGCAGCAATTGCAATTGCTCACGCGCGACAGCACGCGTTACCGTAGCTACTTTCCCAAATTGGCTTTAGTCGCCCCATAGCCCGCCCACGAATTCATGCCGTGGCGCTGGTTGGCACCGGCAGCGCGCACACCGCGCGCCCAAATTCTTCCACCTTGGCCCAGTCAGTGAACTCCACCACCGTTTTGGGATCGGTGGGGCCGCTGGTGATGAGCATGATGAAGCGGATCATCAGCCGGTCCAGCGGGCCGTAGATGGGGTAGTTCAGCTTGCCGGCGAACACCCCCGTCAGGGCAGGTTGCCAACTCATCGTTTTCAGGTATTTGATCAGGTACGGGTTGGTTTCAGGCGTGTTTTTGTTGGGCTTGCGCGCCACGATGTTGACGGTAAAAAAGGCGCTCGGACGGCTTTCCAGCAGCGCCTGGTGGCGGCTGATGAACTCTGCCACCGTCGGCTGGTGTTTGCCGTAGCGAATGCTGGCACCGATCACGATACGGTCAAACTGGCTCAAATCGCGTGTGCCTGCTTCAGTCAGCAAGCTGATCGTGACCTGTTTGCCCTCACTTTCCATGACCTGCTGCAAGCGCTGACAAATGCGCAGCGTGTGCCCGTCTGTGGTTGAGTAAGCGAGCAGGATGCGTTCAGGGGCGGCAGCGTTCATGGGCGGATTCATGGGTTACAAAGGGTGCTCAGTGTAAAACTTGCCGCCGTGGTAGAGCAATGGCGCAATACCGCTGCGGTGCGCGCAGTGCTCCACTTCACCGACAAAGATCACATGGTCGCCCTCGGCGTAGCGGCTGCGGTTGAAGCACTCGAAGGTGGCCACAGCGCCCGCCAGCAGCGGCGCGCCACAGCTGCCTTCGACAAAATCGACATCGGCAAAGCGGTCCACGCCGCGGCTGGCAAAACGCTGCGCCAGCGCCTGCTGGTCGGCTGCCAGAATGTTGATGGCATAGTGCGACCCCTTACGAAAGGCCTCCATCGAGCTGGCCGTTTGCGACAGGCTCCACAGCACCAGCGGCGGCGCGAGCGACACCGAATTGAACGAGTTGGCGGTCAGGCCAACCAGATGGCCATCGCGGGCACGCGCGGTCACGATCGTCACCCCGGTGGCAAACATGCCCAGTGCTGTGCGAAATTCGGTGCTGGAAAAAACGGGGGGGCGGGCGCTAACGGCCTGTGCGGTCAAAAACATCGCTTGGAATTTAACCGAAATCGCTTGAGCGCTTGCGCCATGCGGGCAATATCAGGGAAAACCCGGTGATGGCTTAGAATACCGGCTACGCGATGTCCAGCATCGTTCAGTTCACCTTGACCCATGCCGACGCACCCGTCGGCCCATTGGTCCGGTCCATTTCCATTCGCTCCTGTCGTTTCATCTTTTACCAGCCATCCCTGCTTTGGCGGTAGATTGCGCCGGTGGGCATCTGTTTGCCGCTTCTGCTGCGCTTGTTTCCAGATACAACTTATGAATTCTTTTCGCCAGGACTGGCTTTCCAATATCAAAAACGACATGCTGGCAGGCGTGGTGGTCGCGCTGGCGCTCATTCCCGAGGCCATTGCGTTTTCCATCATTGCCGGCGTTGACCCCAAGGTCGGCTTGTATGGCGCTTTTTGTGTCGCCGCCGTCACCGCTTTCACTGGCGGGCGTGTCGGCATGATTTCTGCTGCCACCGGCGCCATGGCGCTGCTGATGGTGACGCTGGTGAAAGACCACGGCTTGCAATATTTGCTGGCCACCACGGTGCTCACCGGTGTGCTGCAAATGCTGGCGGGCGCGTTGCGCCTGGGCGAGTTGATGCGCTTTGTTTCGCGCTCGGTCATCACCGGCTTTGTCAATGCGCTGGCGATTCTGATTTTGCTGGCGCAACTGCCTGAACTCACCAACGTGAGCTGGCATGTGTACGCCATGGTGGCGGCCGGGCTGGGCATCATTTACCTGTTTCCTTACATTACCAAAGCAGTGCCCTCGCCGCTGGTCACCATCGTGGTGCTGACCGCCGTGTCGATGTGGCTGGGTCTGGACATCCGCACCGTGGGCGACATGGGCCAGTTGCCCGACAGCCTGCCGTTTTTCCTGTGGCCCGAGGTGCCGCTGACGCTGGAAACGCTCAAAATCATCTTTCCGGTGGCCGCCACGCTGGCCACGGTGGGCTTGCTCGAGTCGATGATGACGGCCTCCATCGTCGATGACCTGACCGACTCGACCAGCAACAAGAACCGCGAATGCATCGGCCAGGGCATTGCCAACACCACCTCCGGCTTTCTGGGCGGCATGGCAGGCTGCGCCATGATTGGCCAGTCGGTGATCAACATCAAGTCGGGCGGGCGTGGGCGCCTGTCAAGCCTGTCTGCCGGCGTTTTCCTGCTGCTGATGGTGGTGTTCATTGGCGACTGGGTGGCGCGCATCCCGATGGCCGCGCTGGTGGCCGTGATGATCATGGTGGCCATTGGCACCTTCAGCTGGACCTCCATCGCCAACCTGCGCGTGCACCCCAAGAGCACCAGCCTGGTGATGCTGGCCACGGTGGTCACGGTGGTGGCCACGCACGACCTGGCCAAAGGCGTGCTGGTGGGCGTGCTGCTGTCGGGTTTCTTCTTTGCCCACAAGGTCGGGCTGATTTTGTACATTGGCTCGCAAACCGAAAACGAGGGGCGGCTGCGCTCCTACCGCGTGGTGGGCCAGGTGTTTTTTGCCTCGGCCGAGCGCTTCATCAACTCGTTTGACTTCAAGGAAGTCATCGAGAAAGTGCGCATTGACGTCAGCCGCGCGCACTTCTGGGACATCACGGCAGTGAGCGCGCTCGACAAGGTGGTGGTCAAGTTCCGCCGCGAAGGCACCGAGGTGGAGGTGATCGGGCTCAACCAGGCCAGCGCCACCATGGTGGACCGCTTTGCCGTGCACGACAAGCCCGACGCCATTGAGCAACTGATGAGTCACTAAGGTAGTAAAAAATGATTTTTGACAACAAAGTGCTGGCCTGTGTTGACCAGTCCCGTTTTGCCGACCACGTGACCGACTACGCAGCCTGGGCGGCACTGCGCATGGACGCGCCGCTGGAACTGCTGCACACCATCGAACGCCACCCCGAATTGGGTGACGGTGCCGACCACAGTGGTGCCATCGGCATGAATTCGCAAGAGCTGTTGCTCACCGAGTTGGTCAACCAGGACGAGCAGCGCAGCAAAACCGCGCGCGAACAAGGCCGGTTGTTTTTGAATCGCTTGCGCGAACGCGCTGCGGCAGTCGGCGTGCCCTTGCTTGATACCCGCCAGCGCCACGGCAGCCTGCAGGAAACGCTGATCGCGCAGGAGCCCAGTGTGCAGCTGTTCGTGCTCGGGCGGCGCGGCGAATCGGCTGAAGTGACGCAACGCGATCTGGGCCGCAATGTGGAGCTGGTGGTGCGCGCGCTGCACAAGCCGATCCTGACCGTGACCGAGGGCTTCAAGACACCCGAGCGCTTCATGATCGCCTTTGACGGCGGCATTGTGACCCGCCGCGGCGTGGAAATGGTGGCGGGCAGCCGGCTCTTCAAGGGCTTGCCGGTGCATGTGCTGATGTCTGGCCAGCCCAGCCCGGATGCCGTCAAGCAGCTCGATTGGGCGCAAGGCGTGCTGGCTGGCGCGGGCTACGATGTCACGCCGCATTTGCTGCCCGGCGACACCGAGCGCGTGATTGCCAAAACCGTGACAACGCACGGCATCGACATGCTGATCATGGGCGCCTACGCCCACTCCTCGCTGCGCGGCTGGCTGTTTGGCAGCAAGACCTCGGAGTTGTTGCGCTCGGCCAAACTGCCAACCTTGTTGCTGCGCTGATCGCCATGGAAACAAACACTTTGGCGCAATGGCAAGATCGCCTTCAAGCTGAGCTAAGCGCACTGCGTGAAGCCATGGCGCAACGCAGCGCGGGCACCGACGTGGTCGAACTGGACCAATCCAGCATGGGCCGCGTGTCGCGCATGGATGCCATGCAACAGCAAGCCATGGCGCAGGCCACGCTGCAACGCCTGCGCACGCGTCAGCGCAAACTCGAAGCCGCGCTAAACCGGGTGGCGGCAGGCAGTTATGGCCTGTGTTGTCAGTGCGGGGAAACCATTGAAGCCGACCGCCTGCAGGCGGATGCAGCGGCGGTGTTTTGCCCGGAATGTGCCGAATCAGCGGCCGAACATGGCAAATCCTGATCAGAACAGCACGCGAGTTCGGAGCCCTTCGGGGCTTTTTTTTCAGGCCTGATCGTTTTTGGGCAGGCGCTGCAGTTGCAATTGCGCCAGCGCGCTGTAGAGCGGCACACACAGCAGACGCGAGACACCGCTGGCCACCATGGCGGTCGCCATCAGGCTCAGCACCAGACCATGGCCCGCCACCATTTCCATGACGATGATGAACGAAGTCAGCGGCGCCTGCGTGACGGCGGCCAGAAAGCCCACCATGCCCAGCGCAATCAGCGTGGGCGCATTGGCATAACCAATGAACTGGGCCACGTCGTTGCCCAAGGCACCGCCGATGGACAAGGCTGGGGCAAAGATGCCGCCGGGCACCCCGGCCCAGGCGGTGATCCAGGTGGCTATGAACTTGAGCAGCACGTAGATCGACGAAGTGTCATCGTTGCCTTCGAGCATGGCGCGGCTGTGCGCGTAACCGGTGCCAAAGGTGTTGCCGTGGCTGACCAGCCCGATGACGGCAATGACCAGCCCGCAGGCGGCGGCAAATGCCACCGGGCTGCGCTTGCGCCAGCGGCTGAAACGGTCACCGGAGTCGCCCCGGATCGACACCAGCAGCAGCCTGGCAAACAAGCCACCAGCCAAACCACTGAGCAGCGCCACCACCAGCCCCGGCAGCAGCAGCGCCATACTCAGGTTTTGCACCTTGATGACACCAAAATAAGTGGCGTTGCCGTAAACCGACACCGCCATCAGGCCGCTCAGCACAATGGCCGCCAGCAGCAGACCGCTGGAGCGTTGCTCGGGTTTGCGCGACAACTCTTCGATGGCAAACATGACGCCACCCAGCGGCGTATTGAAGGCCGCGGCGATCCCGGCTGCACCACCGGCCATCATCAGACCGTGCTCCGAGACTTGCGACTTTTCGGGCAACCAGCGCCGCGCATGGTGCATGACGCCCGCAGCGATTTGCACCGACGGCCCCTCGCGCCCCAGCGACAGCCCCGCCAGCAGGCCCCAGGAGGAAAGCGCCATCTTGGCGAAGCTGAGCTTGAGCGACACGAACACGCTGCGCTGCGCGGGGCTCACGCTGCCATCGAGCGCGGCCATGACCTGCGGAATGCCCGAGCCGGCGCTGCCCACGGCATAACGGCGCATGACCCAGACGATGGCGGCCGTGCACAAGGGCGTCCACAGCAATGGGCTCCACCAGTAACTTTGCTGCATCTGCTCAAAGACGCCAAAGGCCAGCTCGGTCATCCAGGTGAAAGCCACCACGGTCAACCCGGCCAGCGCGGCAAACACCATCACCAGCACGCGCCCGGCCCAGGCCCGCCAGTCCACCGCCTCCTTGTGAATGGAGTGCAGAATTTCGTCGCGGTTTACATCAGGATTCATGAATTTGCTGGGGGCAGATATCAACGCGCGGCAAAGCGCTTGTCAGCATGGATTGTGTGGGAAAACCACTTTGGCAGGAACATATTTGAGGATAATGCCTGCAACGCGAAGGCTGTGTTGGACAGTCGCCACAGTCAACCCGAAGGAAGTGTTTCATGATCAAAGTGGGATTGGTAGGTTTCGGCAAAGCCGGGCAAGCGGTGGCGCAGGTGCTGCAGAGTGATCCGCGCTATGAATTGTGCTGGATTGCCCGCCGCACTGCTGCCACCTCTGCAAAAACCGCACCCGAGCCTGATGTGCCGATGGCGACCCTGGCCACGCCCGATGACTGGGCTCAGTGGCTCGATGCACACCCGGTTGATGCGCTGGTGGACTTTTCGATCCCCGAGAGTCTGCACCTCTATGGCGAGCAGGTGCGCGCACGCTCTCTCATGCTGGTCAGTGCGATTTCGGCGTACAGCGAAGCCGACCTAACGTACGCGCATAGCTTGGCCAAAGACGCCCGCGTGCTATGCTCGCCCAACATCACGGTGGGCATCAACTTCTTGATCATGGCGGCGCGCTTGTTGCGCAAGATCGCGCCGTTTGCCGACGTGGAAATTGTCGAGCAGCACTTTAAGGAAAAACCCGAGGTGTCTGGCACGGCGCGCAAGATTGCGCAAAGCATCGATGTCGATGAAGACCGCATCACCTCGCTGCGCCTGGGTGGCATCGTCGGCCATCACGAGGTGATTTTTGGCTTTCCGTACCAGACCGTGCGCTTGATCCACAACTCGATCGAACGCCGCGCCTTTGGCACCGGTGCCGCCTTTGCGCTGGCCGAACTGGCGCATTGCGGGAACGGCTTTTACACCTTCGACGACATGATGATGCGCATGGTGCAAAAAGAGCTGCTGAGCGCGGCAGACGCCTGAGACCTGCGCCACATTGACGCATTCGGGCCTATGATGCCGGGCTAACGCTTCAGCCCCAAGATTTTTTATGCCGCGCAACAATGCACCAAGCACCCTGACCATCCCATCCAACCAGGTATTACGGCGCTTTCGGGTGGTCTTTAACGCCATCCGCAGCCACTTCAAGCAAATTGAAAAACAGGTCGGGCTGGGCGGTGCGCAGGTCTGGGCACTGAGCGTGATTCGCGACCAGCCAGGCATTGGCATGAGTGACCTGGCCAAAGGCATGGATGTGCACCAGTCCACCGCCAGTAACCTGGTGCGTGCCCTGCAGCAAAAAGGACTGCTTCGCATGGACAAGGACGCGCAGGACAAGCGCCATGTGCACCTGTACACCACGCCTGCGGCGTTGGCGCTGCTGGCCCTTGTGCCGGGGCCGCTTGAAGGCGTTTTGCCGTCCGCCCTGGAAGAGCTCAGCCCGCAAACCCTGCAGCGCCTGGACCACGACCTGGGTGAGCTGATTGCCCGGCTCAAGGCCGACGAAACCGCTGGCCGGATTCCGCTAGCACAGTTGTAGCGCGGCAAATTCAGGTCGGCGACCCCAGTATTTCCCAACGCTCCAGCGCGTTCATCAAATCGTCGTCAATCTGCGCGCTGCGGGTGGCCAGTTTCAGCGCGCGGGCGTTGTCAATGGCGTACAGGCTACCGTCGGCCAGCAATTCGGCAATTTCCTTTTGCTCGGCTTCCAGCGCCGCAATCAGGTCGGGCAGCGCGTCAAGCTCACGCTGCTCCTTGAAACTGAGCTTGCGGGCTTTGGCGGGGGCGGCGCTGGCAACAGCCGAAGCTGGTGCGACTGGCTCTGGCGCCGCGACGCTGCTTGATGCCGCCACTTGCGCCCTGGCTGCCAGGTCGCGCTCAAAGTGAAACGGCTGCGCGCCTTTCTGGCCCTTGCTTTTGGCGATCTCATTGGCGCGTTTGGTCTGGGTCAGCCAGTCGGTTACGCCGCCCTCGTATTCGCGCCACTTGGCATCGCCCTCAAAGGCAATCGTGCTGGTGACCACGTTGTCTAGAAAGGTGCGGTCGTGGCTGACCAGGAACACCGTGCCTTCAAAATTTTGCAGCAGCTCTTCGAGCAGTTCGAGCGTGTCGATGTCGAGGTCGTTGGTGGGCTCGTCGAGCACCAGCACATTGGCCGGGCGGGCAAACAGGCGCGCCAACAGCAGGCGGTTGCGCTCGCCACCGCTGAGCGAGCGCACCGGAGAATTGGCGCGCGCCGGCGAGAACAAAAAGTCGCCGAGGTAACTCTTGACGTGCTGGCGCCGGTTGCCAATCTCGATCCATTCGCTGCCCGGGCTGATGAAGTCTTCCAGCGTGGCATCCAGGTCAAGCGCATTGCGCATCTGGTCGAAGTAGGCCACGGTGATGTTGGCGCCCTGGCGCACCGTGCCCCAGGCGCTCTCGCCCGGGCCTGGCTTGGGCGCATTGGCCGGGGCCGGGTCGGGTTTGAGCTCGCCCAGAATCAATTTGAGCAAGGTGGTCTTGCCGGCACCATTGGGCCCGAGCAAGCCAACTTTGTCGCCACGCAGGATGACCGCGGAGAAGTCATCCACGATTTTGCGCCCGTCGAAGCTCTTGGAAACATGCGTGAGTTCGGCCACCAGCTTGCCGCTGACGGCACCGCTGGCCACATCGAGCTTGACGCTGCCCAGCGCCTCGCGCCGCGCCTCGCGGTTGGCGCGCAGCACGGCCAGCTGGTTGATGCGGCCCTGCGCCTTGGTGCGGCGCGCCTCGACACCGCGGCGAATCCACACCTCTTCCTGGGCCAGCAACTTGTCAGCGCGCGCATTGATGATCGCCTCCTGCGCCATCTGTTCTTCTTTTTGCACCAGGTAAGCGGCAAAGTTGCCGGGGTAACTCAGCAGCTTGCCCCGATCGAGCTCAACGATGCGGGTCGCCACGTTGTCCAGAAACGAGCGGTCGTGCGTTACCGTGATGATTGACCCAGAGAAGTCGCACAGCAGGCCCTCCAACCACTCAATGCTGTCGAGGTCGAGGTGGTTGGTGGGCTCGTCGAGCAGCAGCACGTCGGGCGCAGCCACCAGCGCCTGCGCCAGCGCCACACGCTTTTTGTTGCCGCCTGAGAGCGTGCTGATGCGCGCATCGGCATCCAGATGCAAGCGGTGCAGCGTCTCGCCCACACGCTGCTCCCAGTTCCAGCCGTCAAGCGACTCAATTTCGGTTTGCATCGCGTCGAGGTCGCCGTGACCCTGGGAATACGCGTCAATCAGTTCCCGCACCCGGGCCAGGCCGGCGCTGACCGCCTCGAACACAGTGGCATCAGAGTCGAGTTGCGGCTCCTGCGCCACATAGGAAATGCGGGTGTTGCCCTGCACCTGCAGGATGCCGTCGTCGGGCTTTTCCAGCCCGCCCAGAATCTTGAGCAGCGATGATTTGCCCGCGCCATTACGGCCAATCAGGCCGACGCGCTCCTGCGCCTCCAGTGAAAAAGTAGTGTGGTCCAGCAGCGGGACGTGCCCAAAAGCCAGTTGTGCGTCGAGGAGTGTGATAAGTGCCATGTGGCGCGCATTATCCCCTGCCGGGCGCGCGCCACAGGCTGACCCAGGCCAACTCAAGCCAGCAGGGAATCCGCAGGCATGTAGGTGTAGCCCAGCGCGCTGGCCACCGCCTCACAGGTCACCTGCCCGTGGGCCACATTGAGGCCGTTTTTCAGGTGCGGGTTGTCCCTGAGCGCCTGCCGCCAGCCCTTGTCGGCCAGTGCCAGCGCATGGCCGATGGTGGCGTTGTTGAGCGCAAAAGTGCTGGTGCGCGCCACCGCACCGGGCATGTTGGTCACGCAGTAGTGCACCACGCCATCGACCACAAAGGTGGGCTCGGCGTGGGTGGTGGCGTGCGAGGTCTCGAAACAGCCGCCCTGATCAATCGCCACATCAACCACCACGGCACCCGGCTTCATGCGCGCGACCATGCTGCGCGTGACCAGCTTGGGTGCTGCGGCACCCGGAATCAGCACACCACCGATGACCAGATCGGCGTCGAGCACCGCGTCTTCCACGCTGTGGGCACTCGAATACAGCGTGCTGATGCGGTTGCCAAAGATCAGATCCAGCTGGCGCAGGCGATCCACATTTTTGTCGAGCGCGCTCACCCGGGCACCCATGCCAACGGCCACCTGCAAGGCATTGCTGCCGACCACGCCTGCGCCCAGAATCACCACATGCGCGGCCGGCACACCGGGCACACCACCGAGCAGCACACCCATGCCGCCCTTGGACTTTTCCAGATGCGCGGCGCCTGCCTGCACTGCCATGCGCCCCGCCACTTCACTCATCGGCGCCAACAAGGGCAGGCCGCCGCCAGCGCCGGTGATGGTCTCGTAAGCGATGCAGACCGCGCCCGACTTGACCAGCGCCGCCGTTTGCGCCGGGTCGGGCGCCAGGTGCAGGTAGGCGTACAAAATTTGCCCCGGGCGCAGCATGGCGCACTCGTGGGGCTGGGGCTCTTTCACCTTGACGATCATCTCGGCTGTGGCAAA
>NZ_JACUUE010000081.1 GCF_014859475.1 Rhodoferax sp. | reverse complement strand
AAAAAAAAGCCTATTCCCCAATGAGGAACAGGCTTTAATCAACAAAAATGTAATTTAGTACGAATTAGAACGGGATGTCGTCATCCATGTCTTCGAAGCCGCTGGGCTGGCGGGCCGCCGGTGTGGCGGCTGCTGCTGCCGTGCGGGCGGGCGCAGCAGCAGCGCGTGGCGCAGCGGCTACCGGGCGACCATAACCGCCGCCATCATCGCCACGACCGGGCTCGCCCATGCCCTGGCGGCTGCCGAGCATTTGCATCTGGTCGGCGCGAATCTCGGTGGTGTATTTCTCGATACCGTCCTTGTCGGTCCATTTGCGGGTGCGCAAGCTGCCTTCGACATAAATCTGGGCACCCTTGCGCAGGTATTGCTCGACAATTTCTGCCAAGCGGCCGTTGAAGACAATGCGGTGCCATTCGGTGGCTTCGCGCATTTCATTGGTCTGCTTGTCTTTCCACTTGTCGGTGGTAGCAATGGTGACATTGGCCACGCGGTCGCCGCTGGGGAAGGTGCGCACCTCGGGGTCGCGTCCAAGGTTGCCGACAAGAATTACTTTATTGACTGAGGCCATGCTGATTCCTTTGAGTGTTGCAGTGCATTGACCATGCACTTGGCGGATCGCCCGCAGCGGCTCAGTTTAGCCGTCTTTTGCCAGATTTCAATGGCCGCGCGCCAGCGGTGCCTGCATTGGCCAAGCCACCACCAGCCACACCAGCATCAAGCCGGCGCAGACCGCAAAAAGGCTGCTGGCGCCGCCGTGCTTCATGAGCCAGCCGCCGCCCATGCCACCAGCAAAAAAACCCAAGGATTGCAAGGTGTTATAGACCCCGATGGCGGCGCCGCGGCTGGTCGGCTGCGCCACGCGCGACACGATGCTGGGCTGGCTGGCTTCGAGCACATTGAAACCATAAAAAAACACAAACAGCAGCCCGCCCAACAGCGCAATGCTTGGCGCCGCGCCCACCTGCGCCCAGAGCCCGGCCTGCACCAACGCGGTCAAGCCGATCGATGTCAAGAACACGGCGCGCAAATAGCCGCGTTTTTCCAGCTGGAACAGGCTGCCGCCCATCACCACAAACGAACCCAACACCGCGGGCAAATACACCTGCCAATGCTGGTCGCGCGCCAGGCCGGCCTGCACCAGCATGGCCGGTAGCGCCAGCCACATGGCCAGTTGCACCGCGTGCAGCACGAACACACCAAAATTCAACCTGAGCAGTGGTGCCGACTTGAGCACATCAGCGAGACGGCCACGCGGCTGATCCTTGTGCTGCAAGGGCTCGGCAGGCACCCACCAGAGCACCGCTGCCACGCCCAGCAGCGCCAGCACGCCGGTCAGGACAAAAATTCCTACCAGCCCGATCCAGCCCGCCAGGATGGGCGCCGCCACCAAAGACAGGGCGAACATCAAGCCAATGCTGGCGCCCACCAGCGCCATCGATTTGGTGCGCACCACATCGCGCGTCTGGTCTGCCAGCAAGGCCGTGACCGCCGCCGACACCGCGCCCGCGCCCTGCACCGCGCGGCCAATGGCCAGCCAGGTCAACGAAGGCGCCCAGGCCGCCAGCAAACTGCCTGCGGCGAACACCAGCAAGCCGAACACGATCACGGGTTTGCGCCCGACCCGGTCAGAAGCCAGCCCGTACAAAAATTGCAGCATGGCCTGCGTGAGGCCGTAAATGCCCATGGTCAGCCCGACCATGGCGGCATCGTCGCCACCGGGATAACGCGCCGCCTCGATGGCAAACACCGGCAAAATCAGAAACAGGCCCAGCATGCGCAGGGCAAAGATGGAGGCCAGCGAAAAGCTGGCGCGCAGCTCCAGCGCCGTCATGGCGGTGGCGGGCTTGGCGCTGGCAGACGCCAGTGGGGCATTCACATCTGACAAGGGCTTCTCCGAAATCAAAAAAATGCAAGCCAAAGGCTGCAAGCCCCTGATTGTCTCCGATCCCTGAAACTTTGCCGGTCAGGCGCTGCCGCGGGTCAATCACCGGGTGGACCATGCCAACCATCGCACATTGACTATCATGGCAGGTTTACTTTTGCGTTTGGCCGACATTTTGAGCACAACTATCTTGAACCACGCCGTGAATCCCATCGACACCGGCATTGCCGTTTCAGCCCCTGCTGCCGGCCCCTATTTGGGCGCTGTCATGCACCAGCACATCAGCGTGCGCGGCGCACGCACCCACAACCTGAAAAACATTGACCTCGACATTCCTCGCAACCAGTTGGTGGTGATCACCGGTTTGAGCGGCTCCGGCAAGTCAAGCCTGGCCTTTGACACACTCTATGCCGAGGGCCAGCGGCGCTATGTGGAAAGCCTGTCCACCTATGCGCGCCAGTTCTTGCAGCTCATGGACAAGCCCGACGTTGACATGATCGAAGGCCTGTCACCGGCCATCTCGATCGAGCAAAAAGCCACCAGCCACAACCCGCGCTCCACCGTGGGCACGGTCACCGAGATTCATGATTACCTGCGCCTGCTGTTTGCCCGCGCGGGCACACCCTACTGCCCCGAGCATGGCTTGCCCCTGCAGTCGCAAACCGTGAGCCAGATGGTGGACGCCGTGCTGAGCCTGCCCGCAGACACCCGGCTGATGATCCTGGCGCCCATTGCGCGCGAAAAAAAAGGTGAGTTCCTCGACCTCTTTGCCGACATGCAACACCAGGGCTATGTGCGCTTTCGGGTCAACGGCCAGACCTTTGAATTCGATCAGCTGCCATTGCTCAAGAAAACCGAAAAACACGACATCGATGTGGTCATTGACCGCATCAAGGTGCGCCATGCACAGCCAGACCCGAGCGCCGACCGCAGCGACCATGACAACCTGAAACAGCGCCTGGCCGAGAGCTTCGAGGCCGCCTTGCGGGTTGCCAACGGGCGCGCCATTGCGCTGGAAATGGACAATCAACAAAGCGGCGAGCACAAGCCGGCCGAGCACCTTTTCAACGCCAAGTTTGCCTGCCCGGTGTGCAGTTATTCGATTGCCGAACTGGAGCCGCGTCTGTTCTCGTTCAACTCACCCGTGGGTGCCTGCCCGAGTTGCGACGGCTTGGGGCTACAGGAGTTTTTTGACCCGGCGCGGGTGGTGGCATTCCCCACCCTGAGCCTGGCCAGTGGTGCCATCAAGGGCTGGGACCGGCGCAACGCCTACTACTTTGCCATGCTGGAGAGTCTGGCCGCGCACTACAAATTTGACATCGAGCAGCCGTTTGAATCCTTGCCCACAGACGTGCAACAGGCGGTTCTGCACGGCTCGGGCGATGAAGAAATCAAGTTCAGTTACGTCATGGACTCAAGGCTGTCGAGCGGCAAGAAGCTGACAAAAAAACACCCATTTGAAGGCATCATCCCCAACATGCAGCGGCGCTACCGCGAGACTGACTCCGCCGTGGTGCGCGAGGACCTGGCGCGCTTGCGCAGCGTGCAGCCCTGCCCCGACTGCGCGGGCAGCCGCCTCAAACGTGAAGCACGCCATGTGAAGATTGGCGAAGGTGCGCAGGCGCGGGCGATTTTCGAGCTCAGCCACTACACCCTGGCCGAATGTTTTGCCTACTTCAATGCCCTCAAAATGCACGGCGCCAAGGGCGACATTGCCGCCAAGGTGGTGCGCGAAATCAGCCTGCGCCTGAAGTTTTTGAACGACGTCGGCCTGACCTACCTGAGCCTGGACCGCAGCGCCGAAACGCTGAGCGGTGGCGAGGCGCAGCGCATTCGCCTGGCCAGCCAGATCGGCTCCGGCCTGACCGGTGTCATGTATGTGCTCGACGAGCCCAGCATTGGCCTGCACCAGCGCGACAACGACCGCCTGATCGACACCCTGAAACACCTGCGCGACATCGGCAACAGCGTGCTGGTGGTTGAGCACGACGAAGACATGATGCGCGCCGCCGACCAGATCATCGACATGGGCCCCGGTGCGGGGCTGCACGGCGGGCGCGTGATGGCGCAGGGTACGTTCGACGAAGTCAAGGCCACGCCCGACTCGCTGACTGGCCAATACCTCAGCGGCGCGCGCAGCATTGCCGTGCCCAGGCAGCGCACCGCCTGGCTGCCCACGCTGGCTCCGGTGCCGTTCAACAAGGGCAAAACCAGCCGCTTTGCACCCAGTGCGGCCGCGCTCAAACGGGCCGAGCGCGAAGCCCAGCACAATGCCACACAGGGCGAGTTGCAGGCCATCAAGGTGATCGGCGCCAGCGGCCATAACCTCAAACAGGTCGATGTGGCTTTTCCGGTGGGCCTGTTCACCTGCGTCACCGGCGTGTCGGGCTCGGGCAAATCGACCCTGGTCAACGACACGCTGTACAAGGCGGTGGCGCGCACCATTTACCGCGCCCACGACGAAGCAGCAGAGCACTCGGCCATCGAAGGCATCGAGTACTTCGACAAGGTCATCAACGTCGATCAGTCGCCCATTGGCCGCACGCCGCGCAGCAACCCGGCCACCTACACCGGCCTGTTCACGCCAATCCGCGAGCTCATGGCCGAGGTGCCCACCGCACGTGAACGCGGTTACGGCCCAGGGCGCTTCAGCTTCAACGTGGCCGGTGGCCGCTGCGAGGCCTGCGAGGGCGACGGCATGGTCAAAGTTGAGATGCACTTTTTGCCCGACGTGTATGTGCCCTGCGACGTCTGCGCTGGCAAACGCTACAACCGCGAAACGCTGGAGGTGCTGTACAAGGGCAAAAACATTGCACAAATCCTTGACCTCACGGTCGATGCTGCGCATGAATTCTTCAAGGCAGTGCCCACCATCGAGCGCAAGCTGCACACCTTGCTTGATGTGGGCTTAAGCTACATCCGCCTCGGGCAAGCCGCCACCACGCTGTCGGGCGGCGAGGCGCAGCGCGTCAAACTGGCGCTGGAACTGAGCAAGCGCGACACCGGGCGCACACTCTACATTCTGGACGAACCCACCACCGGCTTGCACTTTGCCGACATCGATCTATTGCTGAAAGTCTTGCACCAGTTGCGCGATGCAGGCAACACCATTGTGGTGATCGAACACAACCTGGATGTCATCAAAACGGCAGACTGGCTGATCGACATGGGCCCCGAGGGCGGCAGCGGTGGCGGCACCGTGGTGGGCGTTGGCACACCCGAGCAACTGGCCGCCAACCCCGCCAGCCACACCGGGCGTTACCTGGCCAGGCTGCTTTGACGGCGTTGCGGGTTCACACCAGCATCGCTTCGAGACGGAAAACACCGGCAGCGGCTCGAATCTCTTTCATGCGCCCGTGACCTGGAAGCGTCTTGGTTTCTACCGTCACAAGTCCGGCTTGTGCCAACTGGTCCACATCACGTTTGACGGCGCTACGGTCGCGATGCAGACGACCTGCGATGACCGTGATCGAACCCGGCTCGCTTTTGACGCTGCGGAACACATCAAGTCTGCTGGCCGTGAGCAGACGCAGAAGATCGGCAGGATCTTCAAAGCTAAGCGTGCGTTCCTCGGGCAGCGGCTGGCCAGCGTCTGCCAATCGTGCCAATCGTCGCCCTCTGCGAAAGAAGTCTTGTTCATTGCCCGCTTGCAAGGTGACATTTTTCATGAGGTGCTCCTGAGTGCCGTCCAATCGCCTTGGAATTGGTCTTCAATGTCGTCAAAATTCGTGAATTCAACCGCAGTGATAACACCAAAATAATGCCGGTGGTGAAAACCATGCTGGTTGTCGTAACCCACAACCCGTCCGTTATCGCCGCTGTGCAGTGCCGGATTGATGTAGGCAAGGTTGTAACGCGCCACGTGGCCTTGCCCATCTATCCAGATTTCACGTCGTAGCTGGCCATTTCCGCGCTTCTTCGTGATGTGGTGCACATCGTCAACAATTTTTCGATCAGCCATGACATATATTAGCATGGCTGGGTTTCTGACATGTCTTGATTTGCCATCGGCTCACAGTCGGACTCCCTCGAACAGCCTGGAGTCCTTCATGGAAAACTCATCTAAGCACGAAATGGCCGCCAGGTTGTCCATACTGGGGTTGCCCGTGGGCGACAGCATCCTGTGCAAACTCTTGCTTGGCTTGGCGGTCAGTGTTGCGAGTTGCTCGAAACCGATGGTGGCGTTAACCAAGTCACGCAAAATCAGGCGGGCTGTTTCTGGCTCACCATTGAGAAATAGTGTCGCTGCCTCATCAAGCAGCGCCTGCGCAAATGACGCATCACTCTGCACACGCTGGATGACGGTTTCTTTAAAATTTCTGGTCAATGCCATTCTGTTACCCCTTGTGCTTGCTGATCGATTTGGAGGTCATAGCCTTTTTGCGAGCCTTGTACTCAGCCAGCAACTCCTTCGCTTTATCAATGTCCCGTTGCTGTCCGCGTTTGGTACCACCGCCAAACAGCACGATTAGCGTGTCGCCATCTTTGGCAAGATAGATACGGTAGCCTGTCGATTCAAGCTGACGCCTTGCGCGGCAACCATGAGTGGCAAGTTGCGGTGGACCAGCGGCGGGATGCGCACACGGACCTCTCCGCTGTCGTTCTTCTCGGCCACCACCTTCTGGATACCCTTGAACGTGAAAACCGGCGATCAAGCTACGCTGCGCGGCAGGCTTCATGCGCTTGGATTTCCGTCGTCTGGAAGCACAACCCCCCGATTGAAAAGCGCCAAGTGTCGGCGCACACCCTGAAAGACAGTGTGCGCCAATTCGATGGGGAAGTCTGCTGGCAAGCGCTGCTCAATTGTGGTCAGCGCCGCGTCCAGGCGGTGCGTCATGCTCTGCATGGCGTACCAGGCCCCGTCCACCGCGCTGCGCTTGGCCAGCAGCTCCCAGTGGCGATACTGGATTTCGGACAGTTTGTAATGTGCCGTCTTGCCACGCACGGCCATGGCCAACTTTGTCTGCTTGTACTGTAAAGAGTACGGCCCCGTGCCAATTAAGGGCCAAGCCGACAGCACATCGTACAAGGGGGTCATACGATAGCGACCGCCGGGGAGCACGAATAGCGAAAAGTTCTTGGCATGCCCGTCGATGGCCGCCAAAAACCAGAACAACAGTTGGGCGCATAAAAAATTGCGCCCGTCTTCATGAAACGCCTCACCCCCTTTGAGCACCTGCAAGCAGGCCTCGATACCGGGGCCGCCTTTTTGCTCGTACTTCTGATCGCTTGCAACACCTTTTGCCTGGCAAAAGTCTTCCTGAGGCAATCGGACAATCCAGTCTTGCGGGTGCCAGCTTCGGTCAAAGCGTTTGACCACCAGCACCCGCCGTGCGCCAAAGTCTTGCATCTGGCACTCAGCTGCGGGCAAACCAAGCTCTCGCACAATCTGGTTGCAAAGCCATTCGTTCTCGACGGACAGCCGAAGGTCCAGGTTGCGTCCGGGGGTGATCCCGATGGGCGGCTTGAGGATGTGGGTGGTGGGCGTGGCGCCCAGGGGTCGGCACCATTGGCCGTTGACTTGAAGCAGCGCAGTTTTTTCTTGTGCGCCGGTGATGGACAACCGAAAGCCTTCATCTTCATCCTGCGCCCCGGCTCCGGTTTGGGAACCCAAGGCAGCCAGATGCTTTTCAATTTCTTCCGGCGTGAGGGCCTGGTACTTTAGCTGATCAAAGCCGTCGGGGGTCACACCGGGCGGCAGCAACTGCACCGCACCCACGCAGTCGCGGCCCACCGCTTGCAGCAGCGCAAACGCATCGGTGCCCTTGGTATGAAAGCGGGAGCTGATTTGCTTGCGAATGCCATCGCTATCAGGCAACAGGTTGTCAAAATAGTTGCGCACCACGTCGCCTTCCACCTGGTTGTCCGCCGTGAAGGGCAGAGACAGGGACAGCGGACGGCTTCGCGCAGAGGCCCGCCAGGATGGGGCGTAGTCCAACCGGTGGTGGCCGGTGCGCCCCACATGCCAGGTGCCCACCAGTTCACCGTTCATCCAAACGACAAGCGCGCCCATTACCACTCACCTTGGTGGCTGGTGCCGGAGATGTCAGGTTGCGGTGAGATGTTGCGGGCTGCGGCAGGCGTATCGCGCAAGACCAAATCAACACCTAAAACCTTCAGGATTTCCAGCAGCTGCCCGGCACTGACCGCTGCAGGGTTGCGCTCAATCGCCGCGATGCGAGACTGCGACAACCCGAGTATCAGAGCAAGGTCCGCCTGGCCCAGGCGGCGCGCTTTGCGCAGGGAGCGTAGCTGGGGCGCGAGTTGGTCCGGGATTGAGATGAGATAGTCCATAACCAAATACCACCTTTGAGAAATATTGTCATCATATTACTTAAAGATAATAATATCAATAAATTACTTTAAGACGATATGGCTGCTCGTCCACCATTCCAACAGGGGCTAGACTGTCACTACCTGCAACACGACAAGACAGGAGACAGCCCATGCACACCCAGTTCGATGACCTGCATTCCACCGGCGCGCGCCGCAACAAGGTGGTCAGCTCGGCCGAGGCCGTGCGCCTGATTCACGATGGCGACACGGTGGCCACTGGCGGCTTTGTCGGCATTGGTTTTGCCGAAGAAATTGCCGTGGCGCTGGAGGCGCGCTTTCTCCAGACCCGTGAGGAAACCGGCCAGGGCGCACCGCGCAACCTGGCCCTGGTGTATGCCGCCGGCCAGGGCGACGGCCAGACCCGCGGCCTGAACCACTTTGGCCATGACGGTCTCGTGCGCCGCGTCATCGGCGGCCATTGGGGGCTGGTGCCCACGCTGCAGCAGCTGGCCATCGACAACAAAATCGAGGCCTACAACCTGCCCCAGGGCGTGATCACCCACCTGTTTCGCGACATTGCCGCGGGCAAGCCGGGCACGCTGACGCATGTCGGGCTCGACACCTTTGTTGACCCGGTGCACGGCGGCGGCAAGCTCAACGCGGCAACCACCACCGACATCGTGCAGCGCATGGCCATCGACGGCCGGGACTACCTTTTTTACAAGGCGTTTCCGATTCATGTGGGCATCATCCGCGCCACCACCGCCGACCCCGACGGCAACCTGAGCATGGAGCGCGAAGCCCTCACCCTTGAGGCGCTGGCCATAGCCATGGCGGCGCGCAACAGCGGCGGCATCGTGATTGCGCAGGTGGAACGCCTGGCCGAGCGCAACACCTTGCACCCGCGCAGCGTCAAGGTACCCGGCGTGCTGGTCGATGCGGTGGTGGTGGCCACCGACCCCGCGCACCACATGCAAACCTTCTCGGAAGCCTACAACCCCGCCTACTCCGGCGAGATTCGCGTGCCGGTGGACTTGATTGAACCCATGGCGCTGACCGAGCGCAAGGTGATTGCGCGGCGCGCGGCGCTGGTGCTCAAGGCCAACAACGTGGTGAACCTGGGCATTGGCATGCCCGAGGGCGTGGCCACCGTGGCCGCCGAAGAAAAAGTGTTCGACCTGCTCACGCTGACCGCCGAGCCCGGCGTGATTGGCGGCATTCCGGCGGGCGGCCTGAGTTTTGGCGCGGCCATCAACGCGCAAGCCATCATCGACCAACCCAGCCAGTTCGACTTTTATGACGGCGGTGGCCTCGACGTGGCGGTGCTCGGGCTGGCCCAAGCCGATGCCGAGGGCAACCTCAACGTGAGCAAATTCGGCCCCAAGCTGGCCGGCGCGGGCGGCTTTATCAACATCAGCCAAAACGCCAAAACCGTGGTGTTTGTTGGTACCTTTACCGCTGGCGACCTGCAAGAGCACATTGCCGACAGGCGCCTGCACATCGACAGCGAAGGCAGTTGCCGCAAATTCGTCAAGCAGGTGGAGCACCGCACCTTCAGCGCCCGGGAATCGCGTCGGCGCGGTCAGCAGGTGCTGTACATCACCGAGCGCTGCGTGTTCCGCCTGACGGGTACCGAACAGGCGCCCGCACTGGAACTGATTGAACTGGCGCCCGGGGTGGATTTGCAGCGCGACGTGCTCGATCAGATGGACTTTGTTCCGTTGATCAGCCCGCAGCTCAGCATCATGGATGCCGCCCTGTTTACCGATGCGCCCATGGGCCTGCGCGCCCGGCTGCTGGCCACCCCGCTGGCGCAGCGGCTGGAACTCGACCGCGCGCACAAGCTGCTGTTCATCAACTTTGAAGGCCTGTCGGTGGACAGCCCGGACGATGTCACGGCGATCGAGGACCAGGTCACGGCGCTGCTGGCACCGCTGGGCCACCGCGTGGACGTGGTGGTCAATTACGACAGCTTCACCGTTTTGCCGCCCCTGCTTGATGCCTACACCACCATGGTGCAGCGGCTCAAACGCCGCTTTTACAGCCGCGTGACGCGCTACGGCACCGGCGGCTTCCTGAAAGCCAGGGGAGTGGCCGCCAGCGTGGCACCGGGTGAGTCGCTGGATTTAAGCCAAATCTGAGCGCGCGGCCTCCAACATGGCGCGGGTTTTCAAGGCTTCCTGGCGTGCGGCGTGGACAAAGTCGGCACCGCTGGAGGCATACAAAATGGCGCGCGAAGAATTGACGATGATCGGCCCGCCCGTGCGCCACCCGGCCCTGACCGTGGCCAGCGCATCGCCACCCTGCGCGCCCACCCCCGGAATCAACAGCGGCAGCGCGGGCGCCAGCGCGCGCACGCGTTCGATTTCGGCCGGATACGTCGCGCCCACCACCAGTCCCAACTGGCCGTTCAGGTTCCACGGCCCCTGCGCCAGTTGCGCGATGTGCTCATAAAGCAGCGGTTCGCCAGCCACCGTGGCGAGCCGCTGATTCTGAAAATCATCGCCCCCCGGGTTCGAGGTGCGGCACAGCAAAAAAGCGCCTTTGCCGTGGTATTTCAGATACGGTTGAATGGTGTCAAAGCCCATGAACGGCGACAGCGTGACCGCATCGGCGCCGTAGCGCTCAAACGCTTCCTTGGCATATTGCTCGGCAGTGCTGCCAATGTCGCCACGCTTGGCATCCAGAATGACCGGCACCCCCGGCGCGGCGCGGCGCATGTGCGCCATCAAACGCTCCAGTTGCGCCTCGGCCCGGTTGGCAGCAAAGTAGGCAATTTGCGGCTTGAAGGCGCTCACCAGGTCAGCCGTGGCATCGACGATGGCAGCACAAAAGTCAAAAATCTTGCTGGCATCGCCCCGCATGGCTGCCGGAAAGCGGGCCGGTTCGGGGTCCAGCCCGACACACAACATGGAACCGTTTTGGCGCTCGGCACTGCGCAACATATCTAGAAATTTCATGGCGCGATTGTATGAACTGATGCAGCACACGGACCTTGAACAGAGACTTCGTCATCGCGAGCGTAGCGCGGCGATCCAT
>NZ_JACUUE010000080.1 GCF_014859475.1 Rhodoferax sp. | reverse complement strand
TCGCGATGACGAAGTCTCTGTTCAAGGTCCGTGTGCGGTATCGGGCCGGACACGGCGGGCTTGCCATGACGGATAGGTATCACGATAAATGACATGGTAGCTTGGGTCGTCGTTTTGGATTGTTGGTGCAGTCTGTCAGCCTTGTGCAGTGTTGGGAATTGACAATGGCGCATCGTTACATTGTGGAGCAGGTTTTTGATGCGCAAAGTGTTGATCGCCGGGGGGGGCATTGGCGGCCTGAGTGCCGCCCTGGCTTGTGCCCGCGCGGGTGCCGAAGTGGCGCTGTTTGAGCGCAGCGCCGAATTTTCCGAGTTTGGCGCAGGCATTCAACTCGGCCCGAATGTGGTGAAAATTTTGTATGGATGGGGGCTGCAGCAGGCCTTGCACGCTGTGGTGGCTTGCCCCGACCGGCTGCAGGTGCGCAGCGCCATGACCGGTTCTGAGCTGGGCGTGTTGCGTCTGGGCGAAGAGATTGCCCGGCGCTACGGCGCGCCGTACTACACCATCCACCGGGCCGACCTGCACGCGTTGCTGCTGGCGGCGCTGCAGCAGCAGGGCGGGGTGGCTTTGAACCTGGCCAGTTCGGTGGTCAGTTTCGAGCAGACCGACACCGATATTGCGTTGCAACTGGCCCATGACGAGGTGGCGCGCGGCGACCTGCTGGTGGGTGCTGATGGCGGCTGGAGCGGCATTCGACAGCAGTTGCTGGCCGACGGCACTCCGCAGCCGACCGGCCATCTGGCCTACCGCGCGCTGGTCTCGCAGGCGCGTCTGCCCGAGCATTTGCGCAGCACCCAGGTCACCGCCTGGCTGGGGCCGAAGATGCATGTGGTGCAATACCCGGTGTGCCGTGGCGAGTGGCTTAACGTGGTGGCCATCGTGCATGGCCAGGTGCAGGGCGACATGTCGCACTGGGATCACAGCGGCAACGCCACCGAGCTGCAAAAGCGCCTGAGCGCCACCTGCAAGCCGCTCCATGATCTGATCCTGGCGGTGCCCGCCTGGCGCTTGTGGGCCTTGAGCATTCGCCCGCCCATGCGCAGCGCCCAAGAGCAGGCCCAGGGCCGCGTGGCTTTGCTGGGCGATGCCGCGCACCCGATGCTGCCCTATCTGGCGCAGGGCGCGGGCATGGCCATAGAAGATGCCGCAGTGCTGGTGCGCATGCTGGAGCGGGGCGGTTTTTTTGCTGATGCAGCTGCCGATGGCGCAGCCGGCCCTGGCAACGGTGTGCCGAGCCTGTTGCAGCGTTACGCCGTGCAACGCTGGCAGCGCAACGCCCGGGTGCAGGCACGGGCGATTCGCAACGGCACCATTTTTCATGCCGGCGCGCTGTTGGGCTTGGGGCGCAACGTGGCCATGAAAGTGTTGGGCGAGGGGCTGCTGGACATGCCCTGGCTGTACCGCGGCGTCTGAGCGGCAGGTAAAATCCGCCCACCTTTTTGCGCGGTGGCTGCCGGTTTCCACGCAAATCCCCTTTTACTTTTAGTCTCTCGCTTTGAGGCATCCAATTGACTCTGCACATCACCCCCATCGAGGGCGGTAGCGCCCTTGGCGAATTCCGCGTTCAACAATTGCTGCCGGGCCTGCAAGCCGTGCACGACAAGATCAATGGCATCGCAGCGCGCTACGTGCATCTGGTGGCCACCGACGAAGCGCCGTCAGCCACGCTGCAAGACCGCCTGGCCGCGCTGCTGAAGTACGGCGAGCCCTACGCTGGCCCGGCAGACGGTGCGCTCATCGTCGTCACGCCGCGCTTTGGTACGGTGTCGCCCTGGGCCTCCAAGGCCACCGACATTGCGCACAACTGCGGCCTGGCGCTGCACCGCGTGGAGCGCATCGTGGAATACCGGCTCAGCCTCAAAAGCGGCTTGCTTGGCAAGAGGCCGAGCCTGACCGAGGCGCAACTGGCGCAGCTGGCCGACCTGCTGCACGATCGCATGACCGAGAGCGTGATGTTCGACCGCGCCAGTGCTTTCAACTTGTTTGCCAGCTTGCCCGCCGCACCGATGGCGCATGTCGATGTGCTGGGCGGTGGCAAACCCGCACTGTTGGCGGCCAACACCGAGTTTGGCCTGGCGCTGGCTGACGACGAGATGGACTACCTGGTGCAGGCCTTTACCCAACTGCAGCGCAACCCGACCGATGTGGAGCTGATGATGTTCGCCCAGGCCAACAGCGAGCATTGCCGCCACAAGATTTTCAACGCCGAGTTCTCCATCGACGGCGTGGCCCAGCCGCACAGCCTGTTCGGCATGATCCGCCACACCCATCAAACCAACCCGCAGCACATGCTGGTGGCCTACTCGGACAATGCCTCGGTGATGGAAGGCAGCGTGGTGGAGCGCTTCAGCGCGCCGTCCGCCGCCGTGGCTGGCCTGGTGAGCTATGGCAAACAAAGCGCCACTCAGCACATTTTGATGAAGGTGGAAACCCACAACCACCCCACCGCCATCTCGCCTTTCCCGGGTGCCGCCACCGGTGCCGGCGGCGAGATCCGCGACGAAGGCGCCACCGGCCGCGGCTCCAAACCCAAAGCTGGCCTGACCGGCTTCAGCGTATCTCAAATTAATTGGGGTCAGATTCCAATTAATTCCAATCCCGTCATTGCGAGGAGCGCGAACAAAGACGCCGTCACTGAGAATGTGCACAAAAACGCCGTCATTGCGAACGAAGTGAAGCAATCCATGACTTCCGGACTGCCTGGACTGCCACGCTTCGCTCGCAGTGACGAAGTCTCTGTTCAAGGTCCGTCTGCGGTATCGGGCCAGGTACGGATGGCTCGCAGTGACGATGCATTCGGGGCGCTCGCCATGGCGGCTGATTACGGCAAACCGGCGCACCTTGCCAGCCCGCTGCAAATCATGCTCGAGGGGCCGCTGGGCGGGGCGGCGTTCAACAACGAATTTGGCCGGCCCAATTTGCTGGGCTACTTTCGCGAGTACGAGCAAAGCCTGAGTTACACGCTCAAGGACGCAACCGGCCTGGCGCAGCCGCAGACCGAGCAGCGCGGCTACCACAAGCCGATCATGCTGGCCGGCGGTCTGGGCGTGATCGATGCCACGCAAACGCACAAAATCGCTTTTCCGGCGGGCACGCTGTTGATTCAGCTCGGCGGCCCGGGCATGCGCATCGGTATGGGCGGCGGCGCGGCCAGCTCGATGACCAGCGGCGACAACGCTGCTCACCTCGACTTTGATTCGGTGCAGCGCGGCAACCCGGAGATTGAGCGGCGGGCTCAGGAGGTCATCAACCAGTGCTGGCTGATGACCGAGGCCAATCCGATTCTGGCGATTCACGATGTCGGCGCTGGTGGCTTGTCCAACGCCTTCCCTGAGCTGACCAACGACGCCGGGCGCGGCGCCTTGTTCGACCTGCGCGCGGTGCCGTTGGAGGAATCGGGTCTGGCACCCAAGGAAATCTGGTCCAACGAAAGTCAGGAGCGCTACGTGCTGGCCATCGCGCCCGAGTCGCTGGACCTGTTCAAGGCCCTGTGCGAGCGTGAGCGCTGCCCGTTTGCCGTGGTCGGCGTTGCGACTGAAGAGCGTCAGCTGGTGGTGGGCGATGTTGATTTGCCCATGCGCCGCGTCGGGCCGCCCCAAGCAAGCACAGCCCCCTCGGGGGGCAGCGCAGCACACGCAGTGACAAGCGTGGGGGTCGCTGTCAACATGCCCATGAACGTGTTGCTCGGCAAGCCGCCCAAAATGCAGCGCGATGTGAAAACGCTCACCCGCAACTTCGCACCCGTCAACCTCACCGGCGTGGCCTTGCAGCAGGCCGCCATCGACGTGCTGGCGCACCCCACGGTGGCATCCAAGCGCTTTCTGGTCACCATTGGCGACCGCACTGTGGGTGGCCTCACGCACCGCGACCAGATGGTCGGCCCGTGGCAAGTGCCGGTGGCTGACTGCGCCGTCACGCTGGCCGACTTCAAGGGTTTTGCCGGCGAAGCCATGGCGCTGGGCGAGCGCACGCCGCTGGCCACGGTGAATGCGCCTGCCAGTGGCCGCATGGCGGTGGCAGAGGCCATCACCAACCTGCTGGCCGCACCGATCGAACTGGACCGCGTCAAGCTCTCAGCCAACTGGATGGCGGCTTGCGGCGAGCCCGGTGAAGACGCTGCCTTGTACGAGACGGTCAAAGCAGTGGGGCTGGAACTGTGCCCGGCGCTGGGTATTTCGATTCCGGTCGGCAAGGATTCGCTGTCGATGCGCACGCAATGGAAAGACGTGTCGGGCGAAGCCAAAAAAGTCACCTCGCCGGTGTCCTTGATCGTGACCGCTTTTGCCACGCTGGCCGACGTGCGCGGCACCCTGACGCCGCAACTCAACGCCACTGATGACACCTCGCTGATCCTGGTCGATCTGGGCCATGGCCAGAACCGCATGGGCGGCAGCATCCTGGCGCAAACGCTGGGCCAAATGGGCGACGAGGTGCCCGACCTGGATGACCCGCAAGACCTGGTGAATCTGGTCAATGCCGTCAACGCCTTGCGCGCCCAGGGGCATATCCTGGCCTACCACGACCGCAGCGACGGCGGCTTGTTTGCCGCCGCCTGCGAGATGGCTTTTGCCGGCCATGTGGGCGTGGCGCTCAATGTCGATATGCTGGTGACCGAAGGCGACGGCATTGCCGACAGCCGCATGGATTGGGGCGACGCCAAAAACTGGGCCAGCCAGGTTAGCGGCCGCCGCGACGAGCTCACGCTCAAGGCCTTGTTCAGCGAAGAGCTCGGCGTGCTGCTGCAAGTGCGTACGGCGGAGCGCAACGCGGTCATGCAGGTGCTGCGCGAGCACCAATTGAGCCAGCACAGCCATGTGGTGGGCAAGACGCGCCCGGTCGATTCAACCATCACGATGGGCATTGGCGAGCTGCAGGTGTGGCGCGATGCCAAGTCCATTTTCAAGGCCACATTGGCTGATCTGCACCAGGTGTGGGACGCCACCAGCTGGAAGATTTGTCAACAGCGCGACAACCCGGCCTGCGCCGACGCTGAGCACGCCGCCGCGGGTGAGCCGTCTGACCCGGGGCTGCATGTCAAGCTCGTCGTTGCTGCGTCTGAACCCGTCGTGGCTGCCTCTGCCCCCGTCATTGCGAGCGAAGCGCGGCAATCCACGACTTCCGAAGGCATGGATTGCCACGGCGCTGACGCGCCTCGCAATGACGGATCTGTAAGCCCCGCCCTCACGCTGTCGCGCCCCAAGGTGGCGGTGCTGCGCGAGCAGGGCGTCAACTCGCATGTGGAAATGGCTTATGCCTTTTCCGAGGCGGGCTTCGAGGCTTTTGACGTGCACATGACCGACCTGCAAAGCGGGCGCGCCAAGCTGGCCGACTTCAAGGGTGTGGTGGCCTGCGGCGGCTTCTCTTACGGCGACACGCTCGGCGCCGGTATTGGCTGGGCGCGCTCGATCACTTTCAATCCGGTGCTGGCCGACCAGTTCAAGGCCTTTTTTGCGCGCTTGGACACCTTTGGTTTGGGTGTCTGCAACGGTTGCCAGATGTTTGCCGAGCTGGCCGACATCATTCCCGGCGCACAAGACTGGCCGCGCTTCACCACCAACCAGAGCGAGCGTTTTGAAGCGCGTCTGAGCATGGTCGAAGTGCTGGAGTCACCGTCATTGTTCTTGCAGGGCATGGCCGGCAGCCGCCTGCCCATTGCCGTGGCGCACGGTGAGGGCTATGCCAACTTCAGGCACCGGGGCGATGCGGCCAAGGCAATAGCCGCCATGCGCTTCACCGACAACCATGGCGTGGCCACCGAGGCTTACCCGTTCAACCCGAATGGCAGCCCGGGCGGCCTGACGGCGGTGACCACGGCCGACGGCCGCTTTACCGCCATGATGCCGCACCCCGAGCGCGTGTTTCGCAACATCCAGCTGAGCTGGACCGACCAGGACAAAAATGCGTTGAGCCCGTGGATGCAGTTATGGCAGAACGCCAGAAGGTGGGTGTGCTAGAGCAAACCCGCCATGGTTTTGCCGGCGTCATGGTGGCGCTGGCCACCCTGGCGATTGTGTTGTCGCTGGGGCTGCTGGCCTTTGCGCCGCTGGGCGCGCTGGCTCAATTGGGTGTGGCGGCGGCGTTTTCGTGCGTCATGCGCAAAGCGCTTTGATCCAATGGGGTGGCAACAAGCGCGTGACCGCGTTTTACGCGTCCCTGGGTACGTTTGCGTGCACACTCGCGCAAGGTGTGAAACCGTGGTGAAAAACACAATTGAGGCAGGAACGCTGGACAAGGCGCGGCCGCTGGGGTAGAAACTTTTGCAATCGGTCGTAACCCAAACTGGAGATGGTCATGAATTCCGCTGAATGGATCAGTCGCAACGTATCCCACTGGTTGCCGTCAGCGGATTCCCTGAAAAAGTTGGCGCTGGCAACCGCCGGGCGGGGTCCCTTGGCCAGCGTGTCTGAAGCTGCCACGGTGCCGGATGAACCGGTGCCAACGCGTGTGCGCCCGACCCGTGAGCGGCTCAAGGCTAGTTTGCGTCGTGGTGACGAGGTGATGTCGCCACGCCAGTTGCGCGGAATTCTGGAACAACTGCGCTCGATCGTCGACAACCAGGTCAGCGAGGTTGAAGGCGGTCGTCGTGCCAGCCAGTTTGCCGACTGGTATTGCCAGGCCAAACCAGGGCAGCGGCGTGACTGCTGGTTGTTGATGAGTGAGCAGTTCGCGCCCGACCCCCAGCTGGTGTTGCAAGCGCAGCAGCAGTATGAGCTGGCGCTCAACACGGCCGACGAGGGGCGGGCCGAGATGGCCCTGCGTCTGGCGCTGGTGTCGCCGCGCGCCCGCTTGTTGCAGCGCTTTGCTGCCTTCGAAAATGGGGTGCGTTTTTTGGTCGATATGCGCGCTCAGTTGCTGGTGCAGGCCAAATCAGACAAGCGTTTGCTGGCGCTTGACGGTGAACTCGAGGGCCTGTTTTCCACCTGGTTTGAGGTTGCTTTTCTGGAGTTGCGCAGCATCAGCTGGAACTCACCGGCGTCGATGCTTGAGAAGTTGATCCAGTATGAGGCCGTGCATGATATCCGCGGTTGGAGTGATCTGAAAAACCGGCTTGATTCTGATCGTCGCTGTTATGGTTTTTTCCACCCCCGGTTGCCCAATGAACCACTGATTTTTGTCGAGGTTGCGTTGTTGGATGCGCTGCCTGACAAGATCGCGCCGCTGCTCGATGAATCCGCCGCGGCGGTCAATATCAAAAAGGCCTCGCACGCCATCTTCTATTCCATCAGCAATACCCAGCGCGGTTTGCATGGCGTGAGCTTTGGCGATTCGCTCATCAAACAGGTGGTGGAAACGCTCAAACTGGAATTTTCACAGCTCAAGGTGTTTGCCACGCTATCGCCGATCCCGGGTTTTCGCACGTGGTTGACGCGTCATGGCGACGAGATGGTGGGCAAGCTTGACGACAAGGCGCGGGTAGCGCTGGAGGTCGCCCTGGGCGTACCGGCGCTTGATCCAAAAGAAATGCTGGCTGCGGCCGATGCCGCGCAGTCGCTCGATGACAAATCGCCGTTGCGTCAATGGCTGATGCGTTGTGCCGCGTTTTATCTGGCAGACGCCCTGCAGGACGGCAAGCCGGTGGACCCCGTGACGCGCTTTCACTTGGGCAATGGCGCGCGTGTCGAACAGATCAACTGGGGTGCCGATTTTTCAGCCAAAGGGCTCAAACAGTCCTACGGCATGATGGTCAATTACCAGTATGACCTGAAGCGTCTGGATACCTATCGCGCCCAGTTCGCCAGCGGCAAGATGGCGGTTTCAAGTCGGGTGCGTGCCCTCAGACTTTGAGGGTCTTTTCTGGAAAAAAGCGATCGGAACGCCTTGCGTGGCTTGCAGCATGTCCTGGCGCGACTGTTTGGCCACCGCCGGTTTCATTTTGCCGACCACATGCATCTCGCAGGGTTTGCAGTCAAAGCGCAGCGTGAGCTTCTCTTTGCCATTGATCAGTTGCAGCGGCTCGGCCTTGACCGTGCCCTGCACGCCGGTCACGCCCTTGGCCTGCTTGGGGCACAGGCTCAAGGAGAATCGCACGCAGTGTTTGGTGATCATCAGGCTCACCTCGCCGGGCTCTTCAATGGCCTCGTAGGCGGCGGCGATCACCTTGACGCCGTGGCGTGCGTAAAAGCTGCGCGCGGCGCGGTTGAACACATTGGCCAGGTAGCTCAGCGTGTCTTGCGGGTAGGCGACCGGCGGTTCGACAGCCTGGCCGGGCAGGAAGCGCGCAAACCCGGCGCTGCGGGCCGCTTCCAGTTTTTGCACCGCCTCGCGGCGCAGCGGGTTCAGGATGGATGCCGGCACAAACCAGGGCTGGCTAAAGGTGACTTGCACGTCGCTGGCGGCAAAAATCGTGTTGCCGAGTTTTGACACGTTGTCCACCAGCGTCTCCAGCGCGCCAGTCTTGTCCTTGGCCGGTGTGAGTGCCAGCGTGGCGTGCGCGCTGGCGCTGAAACCGTCCTCGTCGGTCAGCGTGAGCGTGATGCCATCGGTGCTGTCCGCCAGGTGCGCCCAGAGCGGGATGCGGCGCTCGCTGGACTTTTTTTCAAGTACATGCAGCCAGTCCACATCGCGGTTGCGATTCACCTCGACGCCTTTGCGCAGGTCTTTCAGGTCCGCCAGCGCGTCCTTCGGGAACACGCGCCAACGGCCATGTTTGGCGCTGAGGCATTCGGCACGGTTGATGGCCAGGCCGACCAGTTCCTTTTGCTGGTCGTAGTAACACAGGCCGTCGCCGTTGTGCAGCACCGCCTGGTGGTCGTTCAATTCAAGCTCAACCCAGTTGGGCCCGAGCTGCGTGACAAAACCGATGGGCTGGCCCGGATTCTTGGGCGTGTCGAAGGCACCAATGGTGTCCTGGCGACCGTTGACAAAGTAGTCGGTGAACTCACGGTTGAAATTTTGATTCGGGTCGGGCGTGAAGCTGAATGTGGTGAGCCCGCTGCTGGCGCGCGCCAGTGGGTCGCCCGAGTGTTGCCGCGTCTCGATCAGTTCATCGAGCAGCTTGCGGTAATGCGCCGTGATGTTTTTCACATAGGCCATGTCCTTGTAGCGGCCTTCGATCTTGAAACTGCGCACCCCCGCATCCACCAGCGCGGCAATGTTGGCGCTCTGGTTGTTGTCTTTCAGGCTCAGCACATGCTTGTCGTGCGCCACAAAACGGCCTTTGTCATCGACCACCTGGTAGGGCAGGCGGCAGGCCTGGCTGCATTCGCCGCGGTTGGCGCTGCGCCCGGTGTGCGCCGCGCTGATGTAGCACTGGCCGCTGTAGGCCACGCACAAGGCGCCATGGACAAAAAATTCGAGCGTGCTGCGCGCCGTGTCGGTGGCGGCGCGGATGGCGGCAATTTGCGCCAGACTGAGTTCGCGCGCCAGCACCAGCTGGGTCAGGCCGACGTCCTGCAAAAAGCGCGCTTTCTCGGGCGTGCGGATGTCGCACTGGGTGCTGGCGTGCAATTGCAGCGGCGGCATGTCGAGGCTGAGCAGGCCCATGTCTTGCACAATCAGCGCATCGACACCTGCCTCATACAGCTGCCAGGCCAGGCTGTGCGCGCCCTCCAATTCGTCGTCGCGCAAGATGGTGTTCATCGTCACAAAAATGCGGCTGTTGAAGCGGTGCGCGTGCGCCACCAACCGGGCAATTTCGGCCACCGTGTTGTCGGCGCTGGAGCGCGCGCCAAACGACGGCCCGCCAACATAGACCGCGTCGGCCCCGTGGTTGACGGCTTCGATGCCAATGGCGGCATCGCGTGCCGGGGCTAACAGTTCGAGTTGGTGGGGGAGCAGGGACATGGGGCGAGATTATCGGTGCTTGCAACTTGTCATGCGATGGCGCTTAATTTGACTTTAAAATTTTTGTCAATACACTGTCCCTACATTTGACAATCCAAAGGAAGCACCATGGCACACGACACGACCGTTCAATTCCGGATTGATTCCACCGTGAAAGAGGAGGCATTTGCCGTTTTTCAGAAAATGGGCATCAGCCCGTCTGAGGCGGTACGCGTCTTCCTGAAACAAGTTCAATTGACTCAGACCCTGCCTTTTCCCTTGGCAGCAGCCAACGAGCAGGACCTTGATGTGGAGGATGACTACACGCAATGGTTGCGTCAGCGCCTGGCTACTGCGGTCAAGCAGCTTGACAGCGGCAAGATGAAACGCCACGACTTTCCGGTTGCAAAAGCCATGCTTGGCGAGCGTTTGGCTGCGCGTCGCAGTGCTTTTCTTGCCAATGGTGCAACGGGTCACTGAATCATGGCCTTGCAATTGTCAGAACTTGCCTTGCAAAGCATCGAAGAAATCATTTTTTATTACGAGCTGGAGGCGGGTCGGGCGGTGGCAGATGCCGTTGAAAGACGCATCTTTGAACAAATTGAAGCCATCGCGCCTTGCCCGATGAGCATTCCCGAGAGTGAAATTTTCCCCGGTGCCCGCAAATTGGTCATCGGCAAGCTGCCTTACGTGGCATTTATCCGGCAGGTCAATGCGCAATTGTGGGCAGTGGTGGATGTGGTTCACACCTCACGCAAGCTACCCAAAAGCGCGCGGTAGAAACCCCTCGAATTCAAGCCAAACATCGTACTTGTACGCCACATGACAACCCATCGTTTTGACACCTTGGATGCACTGCGCGGGCTGGCGATGGTCTGGATGACGCTGTTTCATTTTGTCTTTGACCTGAACCACTTCAAGCTCGTCACGCAGGACTTTTACCGCGACCCGTTCTGGACCTGGCAGCGCACCCTGATCGTCAGCCTGTTTTTGCTGTGTGCCGGCATGGGCCAGGCCATTGCCACGGCGCAGGGCCAAAGCTGGCAGCGCTTTTGGCGGCGCTGGCGCCAAGTGGCGGCTGCCGCGCTGCTGGTGTCAGTGGGCTCGTGGCTGATGTTTCCCGACAGTTTCATCTACTTTGGTGTGCTGCACGGTCTGGCGCTGATGCTGATCGTGGTGCGCCTGAGCGCGCATTGGGGGCGTTGGCTGTGGTTGCTGGGTGCTTTGGCAATTGCCTCCAGGTTCATCGCCGAGAGTGTGCTGCAATCCGGGCCGTTGACGCATTGGGCCGATGCGCTGAACAGCATGCGCTGGAACTGGCTGGGCTGGATCAGCCAAAAACCCGTCACCGAAGACTATGTGCCGCTGTTTCCGTGGCTGGGCGTGATGTGGTGGGGGGCTGCGCTTGGCGCTTGGGTGCAGCAGCAGCGGCAGCGTTGGCTGGCGCAGACCTTGCCC